>DATFRN010000274.1:0-7815 GCA_035263165.1 Acidimicrobiales bacterium
CGCCTCCCGCCTCGGCCGCCGCGAAGGCGTCGCCCGGAGCCTGCTCGGACATGGCGGCCAGGTCGGCGCCGGCGCAGAAGCAGCCGCCGGCCCCGGTGAGGACGACGACCCGCACCTCGGGGTCGGCGTTGGCCTCGTCCCACGCGGCCGCCATCCCGGCCATCATCTCGGGCGAGAGGGCGTTGCGCCGCTCGGGGCGGTTCATCGTCACGACCATCACGTGGCCGTCCCGCTCCACCAGCAGATGCGGCATGCGGCGAAGTAGAACACATTCTCGTTCGGGAGCAAAGACGGACCCCATGGAGAGCCCACCCGAGTCGATCGTCCCCCGCCCCGGCCTGGAGCTGCGACGCCACCGGGTCGAGGACGCGCGCGCGGTGGCCGACGGCGTGGGGGCCAGCCTGCCCGAGCTGGCGGCCTGGCTGCCGTGGGCGACCGCCGAGGCGGCCGAGCCCGAGCGCCAGCGGACCCGGCTCGCGGAGGACGCCGACCGGTGGGCGGCGGGCGACGCCTTCGGGTTCGTGATGGTGGCGGACGGCGGGGTCGTCGGGTGCATGGGCCTGCACCCGCGGGTCGGGCCGGGCGGGGTGACGATCGGCTACTGGCTGCGCACCGACCGGACCGGCCGGGGGATCGTGACCGCCTGCGCCGGCGCGCTGACGGGGGCGGCCCTGGGCCTGACCGGGGTCGAGCGGGTGGAGATCCACTGCGACGAGGCCAACGAACGCAGCGCGGCGGTGGCCCGGCGGCTCGGCTACCGGCTCGACCGGGTCATGCCCACGCCGGCGGCCCCCGGCGGGCGGTCGGGGACGGCCGAGACCGGGCGCACGATGGTGTGGGTCTACCCTGGCGACGCGGGCGACGGGGCACGATAGGGCCATGGCCGGATGGACGTGCCCCGACTGCGGCCGGCGGTTCCTGCGCCGGGGGCAGGGCCACGAGTGCGCGCCCGCCATGCCGCTCGAGGAGTACCTGGCCACCGCGCCGCCCCACGAGCCGCCGGTGGTGGAGGTCGTGCTCGACCACCTGCACACGCTGGGCGACGACGTCCACATCGAGCCCGTGTCGGTCGGCATCCTGATCAAGCGGGCCCAGGGCTTCGCCGAGCTGCGGCCGATGACCCGGTGGGAGGCGCTCACGATGAAGCTCCCGCGCCTGGTCGAGAGCCGCCGCTTCTCCCGCAAGCCCGTGGACCTCTGGCACACGGTCAACCTGCGCACCCCGGACGAGTTCGACGACGACGTCCGGGGCTGGCTGACCGAGGCCTACCTGGCCTCGCCGGGCTGACCCCGACGAGGCCAGGCGGCGACGTCACACCGGGCAGGTGATGGCGATGGCGGTCAGGGCGCCGCCGGGCCCGGGCGAGGGGCAGAGGAACTGCGAGTAGCGGGTGTCGTTGTCGATGAACCGCTTCATCCACGCCACCGCGTAGCGGGTCTGCGTGGGGTTGTAGGTGGTGCCGACGAAGTGGTCCTGGCCCGCCAGCTCGACGTTGGCCTTCTCGGTCGTGGCCGGGATCTGGCCGTAGAAGACGTTCGTGTTCGACCCGGGCGGGGCGATGATGTCGTTGGTGGCGCCGACCATCAGGGTCGGCACCCGGACCTGGGCGAAGCTGAAGAACAGGTCCCACGGCTGGAGCGGCACCGCCGCCTTGAGCTGCGGGTTGTTCGACACCGCCTCCAGCGAGCCCCCGCCGCCCATCGAGTGGCCCATCACGCCCAGCCGGTTGGCGTCGATCCGGGACCGCACCGGGCTGGCCGTCGACGTGATCCACGTGAGCGCCGCCTGCATCTGGGCCGCCCGCGAGTTGGGCAGGTCGAACCCGCTGAACGGCTCGAGCGTGAACACGACGAAGCCCTGCGAGGCGAGCGTCGTGCCCACCCACGAGATGGCCGCCTGCGCCTCGATGAAGCCGGGGATCACGGCGATGGCGCCGAAGGTCCCCTGGCTGGTGTCGGTGGGCGCGTAGATCGTGCCGAGGTTGAACCCCGCGGCCGTGCCGGCCGGGACGCTGGTGGTGGCGACGGCGAACGGGCCCCGCTGGGCCTGCACGCTGGTCGCGGTCGGGGCCGGGCCCCGCTGGAACGGGTTGGTCTGCGCCCCCGCCCCGGGGGCGCAGACCACGCCCCCGGCGACCAGGGTCGCGGCGGCGAGCCCGGCGGCCGCCGCCCGGAGTGTGCGTGCTCTCGTGCGTGCTCTCGTCACGGTGTCATCCCCTCCATATTGACGCTGAGTCAATTAATCGCGCGATTATGAGACTTGGGGTCAATGATGACAAGGACGAAGGTGAACGCGAGAACGCGTTCTACCTAGACTGCGGGGCATGTCCGGGCGCTACACGATCATCTCTGCCGACTGCCACGCGGGGGGCAGCCACAAGCAGTACCGCGAGTACCTCGACCCGCAGTACCTCGACGACTTCGACGCCTGGCGGGGCAAGTACCGCAACCCCTTCCGCGACCTGGGCGACACCCGCCGCTACCGCAACTGGGACAACGAGATGCGCAACGGCCAGCAGGAGGCCGACGGCGTGGTCGGCGAGGTCGTCTTCCCCAACACGGTCCCGCCGTTCTTCCCCAGCTTCGTGCTGTTCGCCCCGCCCCCCAAGCCCGACGAGTACCCGCATCGCCTGGCCGGCATCCGGGCCCACAACCGCTGGCTGGTCGACTGGTGCGGCGAGTTCCCCGAGCGGCGGGCCGGCATCGGCCAGATCTTCCTCAACGACATCGACGACGCCATCGAGGACGTGAAGTTCATCAAGGAGCAGGGCCTGCGGGGCGGGCTGCTGCTGCCCAACGTCGCCCCCGACGTCAAGTGGGTGAAGCCCCTCTACGACCCGGCCTACGACCGGCTGTGGGAGGTCATCCAGGACCTGGAGGTGCCGATCAACGTGCACGGCGGCACTGGCGTCCCCGACTACGGCCCCTACGACGTGTCGATGCTGCTGTACATCAACGAGGCCAGCTTCTACTCGCAGCGGCCGCTGGTGCAGTTCATCCTGTCGGGCATCTTCGAGCGCTTCCCCCGGCTGCGCTTCGTGGTCACCGAGAGCGGGTGCGCCTGGGTGCCGCCCCTGCTGCAGCGGCTCGACAAGGTGACGGCCCGCATCCGGGAGACCGGCGCCACCGGCGAGATCCGCTACGGCGAGGAGAGCAAGCTGGTCCGCAGCGCCACCGAGTACTTCCACCAGAACGTGTGGATGGGCGTGAGCCAGCCGGGCCCGGCCGACGCCGCCGCCCGCCACGCCATCGGGCTGGACAAGTTCATGTGGGGCAGCGACTACCCCCACGACGAGGGCACCGGCCCCTTCACCCGCGAGCACCTGCGGGCGCTGTTCCACGACACCGATCCGGCCGAGCTCCAGCGGCTGCTGGCCGGCAACGCCGCCGAGCTGTACGACTTCGACCTGGACGCCCTGGCCCCGCTGGCCGACCAGTTCGGGCCGACCGTCGAGGAGATCGCCCAGCCGCTCACCGAGCTGCCGCCGGAGCCCAACGAGGCGCTGCTGAACTCGGTCGGCGAGTGGCTGTGACCAACGCGGCCGGGGAGCCGCTGGTGCTGGTCGACGAACCGGCCCCGGCGGTCCGCCGCCTGACGCTCAACCGGCCCGAGAAGCGCAACGCCCTGCACAACCCGCTGCGGGGCGCGCTCATCGACGCCCTGCGGGCGGCCGACGCCGACGACGCCGTGCGGGTCACGATCCTGCGGGGCGCAGGGCCGTCGTTCTCCGCCGGCTACGACCTCGGCGGCGGCAACGAGGGCACCGAGCTGCCCTTCTACACCGCGGCCGGCGAGGGCCAGTGGCCCCGGCACGTGACGGAGGGCTGGATGTCGATCTGGGACCTGGCCAAGCCGGTCATCGCCCAGGTCCACGGCTACTGCCTGGCCGGCGGGTCGGAGCTGGCCACCGGGTGCGACCTGGTCTACGTGGCCGAAGACGCCAAGGTGGGCTACCCGGCGGTGCGCTTCGGCGTGCCCGACATGCAGTTCCACGCCTGGTTCATGGGCATGCGCACGGCCATGGAGATGATGCTGACCGGCGACTCGATCTCCGGCGTCGAGGCCGCCCGACTGGGCTGGGCCAACCGGGCCGTGCCGGCCGGCGAGCTCGACGACGCCGTGCTGGCGGTGGCGACCCGCATCGCCAAGGTGCCGCCCGACATCGTGCAGCTCAACAAGCGCACGGTGCACCGGGCCATGGACGTGATGGGCCTGCGGGCCGCCATCCGGGCCGGCACCGAGCTGTGCGCGCTGGCCATCCACCAGCCGGGCTTCCAGGCCTTCATCGCCGAGGCCCAGACCAAGGGCCTGGTGGCGGCGCTGACCGAGCGGGACGAGCCGTTCGGCGACTACCGAACCGAGTCCGGGTAGCGTCCGCGGCGGTGCCGCGGCTGCTCATCGTCCACCACACGCCCTCGCCCGCGCTGCACGCGCTGTTCGAGGCGGCCCGCTCGGGGGCGACCGACCCGCAGATCGAGGGCGTCGAGGTCGTGGCCCGGCCGGCGCTGGTGGCCACCGCCGTCGACGTGCTGGAGGCCGACGGCTACCTGCTGGGGACGCCGGCCAACCTCGGCTACATGTCGGGGGCGCTCAAGCACTTCTTCGACACGATCTACTACCCGTGCCTGGAGGCGACCGTCGGGCGGCCGTACGGCGTGTACGTCCACGGCAACGACGACACGGCCGGCGCCCTGGCCGCCCTCGACCGCATCGTCACCGGCCTGCGCTGGAAGGCGGCCCAGCCCCCGCTGTCGCTCACCGGCCCGCCCGACAAGGCCGCCCTCGACGCCGCCTGGGAGCTGGGCGCAGCGGTGAGCGCCGGCCTGGCGCTCGGCTGAGCCGGGTCAGCGCAGCTGCCTGAAGAACGTGCGCAGCTCGTCGACGAACAGCGCCGGCTCCTCGAAGGCGGCGAAGTGGCCGCCCCGGTCGAGCTCGTGCCAGTGGCGGATGTCGGTGAAGCGCCGCTCGGCCCACCGCCGGGACGCCCGGGGCACCTCGGCCGGGAAGATCGAGCAGCCGGTGGGGACGTCGACCGTGTCGGTCACCGCCTCGGTGAACCAGCCGGACACCAGGCGGATGCTCTCCCAGTAGAGGCGGGCCGCCGACGCCCCGGTGCCGGGCAGCCAGTACATCATCACGTCGTCCAGCACCTGGTCCCGGGTGAGGGTCGTGTCGCTCCAGTCGACGAGCTTCTCGGCGATCCAGGCGCACAGCCCGACCGGCGAGTCGACCAGCGCGTAGCCGATGGTCTGGGGCCGGGTGGCCTGGACCTCGGAGTAGCCCGACCCGTCGCGGCTGCGCCGGGCCAGGTCGTCCAGCGCCCGCCGCTCGCCGGGGGTGAGGTCGTCCAGCGTGGCCGGGTCGGGGGCGGCCAGGGGCGGCACGACGAGGATCCCGGCCACGTGGGCCGCGTCCCGCCGGCCGAGCAGGGTGGAGATCGTCGTGCCCCAGTCGCTGCCCGCCGCCCCGTAGCGGTCGTAGCCGAGGCCGGCCATGATGGCCGCCCAGGCGTCGGCGGTGCGCTCGACGCCCCAGCCCGGCCGGGCCGGCTTGGCGCTGAAGCCGTAGCCCGGCAACGACGGGCACACCACGTGGAAGGCGTCGGCGGGGTCGCCGCCGTGGGCGGCCGGGTCGCTGAGGGGACTGAGCACGTCGAGGAACTCGACGACCGACCCGGGCCAGCCGTGGGTGAGCACCAGCGGCAGGGCGCCGGGCTCGGGCGAGCGGGCGTGCAGCAGGTGGATGCCGAGCCCGCCGGCGTCGACCGTCTGCGGCGCCCAGCGGTTGAGCCGGGCCTCGGTCGCCCGCCAGTCGTAGCCGGCGGCCCAGTGGGCGCACAGGTCCCGCAGGTACTCGAGCGGGACGCCCTGGGCCCAGCCCTCGGCGGTGGCGGGCTCGGGCCAGCGGGCCCGCCGCAGCCGGTCGCGCAGGTCGTCGAGGTCGGCCTCGGGGACGGCGATCGGGTGCGCCGTCATCGCCGGGTCACCCGCAGGACCCGGCAGTCGACCGGGGGCCGGGGGTCGAACGCGGCGCGGGGCACGGTGCGCCCGGGGCGGACGTCGTAGTCCCGTCCCCAGCGACCGGCCCCGGGGGCGCGACCGCTCGCCCACCGGCGCGCGGCGGCGTGCTGGAGCACCAGGTCGGCCCGGACCAGGCGGGACCCGGGCGCCACCAGCCGCCCGAGCAGGCGGGTGGTCACGCCGAAGGGCGGGTTGGCGACGACCCGGAACGGCCTGCGGGGCAGGCGCAGGTCGGCGGCGTCGGCGTGGACGACGGTGACCGGGGCGCCGGCGAAGCGCTCCCGCAGGGCGGCGGCCCGCCCGGGGTGCAGCTCGAACGCGACGACCCGGGCCCCGGCGTCGACGAGGGGCGCGGTCAGGGCGCCGGTGCCGGCGCCGACGTCGAGGACGAGGTCGCCGGGGCGGATGCCGGCGTCAGCGACCAGCCGCTCCGCCCACGACGGCGCCAGCCGGTGCCACCCCCACGGCCCGTGCCCGGGCCCGGACACGGAACACCGTCACCATCACGGACATGCGGCCGAAACTAGGCCGATCCGCCCGGCGGGGCGACCGATTTTCGTGGGACAATCGGCCATGGCGCCTGGGCGTCGGCTGGCGACCGCGGCGATCGTGTGGCTCACCCTGGCCGGCGCGACCGCGGCCTGCGGGGGAAGCAACGAGAGCGGGCCATCGGCCGGGTGCCGCAGCGACGGGCCCACGCTGGCGCTGGCGCACACGACCCCGGGCGCCATCGGCAGCTACGGCGTGCTCGTCGCCGCGCGCAGCGGCGCCACCACCCGGGTGACCCGCAACTGGGTGGCCACCGACCCGAGCTTCTCGCCCGACGGCCGACGGCTGGTGGTCGTGCGGGCCGACGGCGACTACGAGTCCTCGGGGCCGGGCTCGACCGCGTTGTGGCTCGTCGGCGCCGACGGCACGGGCGCCCGGGCCCTCACGAACGTGAGCGACGACGGCGTCGCCCCGCAGGACACCCGCCCCGCCTGGTCGCCCGACGGCCGGACCGTGGCCTTCTCCCGCCGGCTCCCCAACCGCCTCCAGGTGGCGGGCCGGGGGCCCGCCTTCCGGCTCATGGCCGTCCCCGCCGACGGCGGCGACGCCCGGCCGCTGGTCGACAACGACGGCGCCGCCGACTTCGCCCCCGCCTGGTCGCCGGACGGCAGCCGCCTGGCGTTCATCCGCGAACGGTGGGTGTCGGGCGACCGGAAGTCCAGCGTGTGGACCGCCCGGGCCGACGGCACGGGCGCCCACCAGCTGGCCGACGTCCCCGACGGAGTGAGCGTGCGGTGGCGCCCCGACGGCGATGCGGTCGTGGTCAACGCCGGGGGCGGCGTCTTCCTGGTCGACGTCGACACCGGCGAGCCCACACTGCTCGCCATCGACGCCGCGCTGGCGGCATGGGCCCCCGACGGCGAGCACCTCTACTGGTGGGCCGCAGGCGACACCGACGGCGAGTGGCGCCTGGTCGAGGGCAGGATCGTCGGCGAGAAGCTCCACGCCGATCGCAACGTCGGCCCGGTCGAGCACGACATCAGCCCCACCCTCGGCCTGGCCGTCAGTCCCTGCGCCTGAACGCCTCGATCACCTCGCCGAACGCCGCCACGGGGCCGGGATCGGTCGGGTCGGCGAAGTTGACGATCGCCCAGTCCACCCCCGCCTCCGCGTACTGGCGGTAGCGGCCGACGTGGTCCTCGACCGACGGGGCGTCGGCCGTGCCGAGGTGGGTCACCGTGATCTCCGCCGGGTCGCGGCCGGCCTTGGCGCAGTGGCCGTGGAGCACCTCCAGCTTGTGCCGCAC
>DATFRN010000275.1:0-9939 GCA_035263165.1 Acidimicrobiales bacterium
CGGCGGCTGGCAGGTCGGGGTCGTGCGGGGCGCCGAGGTCCGCAACGGCCACGTCGGCTCCCGGGCGGCGGTGATCGACTACCTCCAGCTGCGCAACACGCTGCTCATGGTGCGCGAGCACTCGGGCCGCTACCACGCCACCATCCGGCTGGCCATCGCCCTGTGGCAGCTGGTCCACGGCCTGGCCGTGCCGGCCGCCCGCGGGCCCTACTGGGCGCCCCGGGCCCGGGTGCTGGCCATCGCCGACCACCTCCGGAGCCGCTACGGGCCGCCGCCGCCCGAGCTGTTCGGGCCGCCCGGCTCCTCGTCGGGTGCCCGCCCGCCGGCCCGCCCGCGGCCCCGCCGCTCGACCGGCCGGCCGGCCTCGGCCGCCGCCACCTCGGGCCGGATGCGCAGCAGGTAGACGCCGGACACCACCAGCCCCACGGCCAGCGTCATCGCCCCGACCAGGATCGCCGCCACCCACAGGACCCGGCGCCGCCCGGCCAGGGCCCATGCCCACTCGGGGCGGCTGGCCGCGTCGAGGAGCGCCCACACGGTCAGCGCCAGGGGGATCGAGCACAGCAGGACGAAGCCCAGGGCGCCGGCTGTGGCGGAGACGTCGATCGGGGGGCTCCCGGTCCGGCCTAGGCCTGGTCGGGGTGGACCCGGCGCAGGCGGTTGGCGGCGTCCTCCAGGCCGGGCAGCGGCGCCTGGAGCATGAGGCCGAGGCCCGCCACCTGGGCGCCCACCAGGTTCTCGACCTCGGACCAGTCGGCGGCCCGGGGGCCGGCCACGTGGCGGTTGTAGGGCTGCTCGAACACGATGACCTCGGCCCCCGTGGCGCGCAGCGCCTCGACGTTGTGGGGCGCGTCCTCGACGTAGCAGTCGGCCTCGACCTGGGGCTTGGCCCCGAGGAAGCACAGGTCGCGGTAGGGGATGCCGACCTCGTCGAGCCAATCGACCGTGTCGGCCACCGCGGTGGCGTGGCCCCAGTTGAGATAGAGGCGGTGGGTGATGATGCGGATCCAGATCCCGGCGTCCGACAGGCGCCACAGCGTCTCGGCCGCCCCCGGGATGACCGGCATCGTCCGGAACATGCGGTGCTCGACCACCGCCGCCCGGTGGAGCTCGGCGAACTGCTGCTCGGTGAGGCCCCACTCGCCGAAGTCCCACGATCGCTCGAGGGGCAGGGAGGCGGGGTCGGCGCCGGTGCGCTCGATGGCGATGTCGCGGAGCGCGCCGGTGTAGTCGCCGCACACGCCGTCGAGGTCGACGCCGAGGATGAAGCCGGACGACTCGCTCACCGGCCCGGCCTCAGCCCGTGTCGGTGCGCCGGGCCTGCCAGACCCGGTCGACGATCACGTCGGCCACCAGCAGCAGCACCGCGGCCCAGCCGATCGGGTGGGGCCGGCGCATCTCGATGGGCCAGTCGAAGCTGGGCGTGGGGCGCCAGCGGGCCTGGATGTAGAGGACGTAGAGCGCGCAGGTGCCGAGCGCGATCGGGCTGGCCAGCAGCAGGTAGCGCCGGAAGGTCTCGTGGCGGGCGCCCACGCCCGCGGCGATGCCGATGGCGATGCCGATGACCGGGCCGGCCAGCAGCCAGGACAGGATGCCCACGCCGAGGCCGGTCCACACCGCCACCCGCCGGGGCGGCAGGGCGCCGTCGTAGCGGAAGGCGAGCACCGACGAGTAGGGCTCGGCCAGCGACGACGGGGCGTTGACGACCGGGCGGGGACGGCGCACGAGCAGCACCAGGCACAGCAGGGCGGCCACCAGCGAGATGGCGATGGCCAGGTCGACCCGCTTCTGGGGGGCGAAGCTCATGTCGACCCGGAACGACGACGAGGTCGGCGTGATCCTCCAGCCGTTGGCGAAGCCGTCGACCAGCTGGGGCTCGCCCAGGGACTTGCCCCCGACCTCGGCCGTCCAGCCCGGGTTCTGGCTCTGGCCGAGCACCAGCCAGAACGGCGTGCCGGGCGTGGCCCCGGTGACCTTCACGTCGGTGTGGTCGTGCCCGTCGGCGATCACCTCGACCTTGGGGCTCCGGGCCGCCTTGCCCGCGGCCGCCTGGGCCACCAGCGTGCCCGCCTGCGCCGGGGCGGCCTTGCCGCCGGCCGCCGACCGCAGCACCAGCCGGTCGATGTCGAGCCCGCTGGAGCGGCCCTTGGTGGCGGCGATCTCGTGCTGGCCGCCGTCGAGGGTCAGCGGGCCACGGCCGCAGGTGGTGAGCGTCGCCGGCCGGCCGGCCAGGAGGTCGGCGGTGGGCCCGGTGACGCGGACCGGCACCGGCTTGCCGTCGGCGGTCAGCAGGTCGGAGCGGCAGCCGCTGTCGAAGGTCTTGGGCAGGGCCGGCACCTTGGGCCCGGGCAGGCCGACCTCGGCGATGGCCGCGGGCTGGTCGATGACCCGGTCGCTGACCCAGTCGTGGGTCCTGGCCGCCTTCACGCCGTCGATCGTGAGCCGGAAGGTCTTGCCGGTCACCGGCTTGGGCAGGCGGATGTCGACGGTGGTGGTGGCGTTCTGGCGCTGCACCTCCTCGACAGGCCCGAGCGGGAAGTCGCCGATCCGCTTGCCGTCCACGTCGAGGTCGATCTGCTTGGGCACCGAGTGCAGGGTGTCGGCCACGATCGCCACCGGCAGGTGGGTCACCGTGACCGGGCGGGGGAGGTTGATCTCGAGCCAGGCCCGATCGGGCTGGCTGCGCACCGTGGTCCAGGCCGTGGTGGGGTCGCCGTCGACGGCCATGGCGGGGGTCGAGGTGCTCCCGGTGAGCACCGAGCTGGCCCGCGCCCAGGTCACCGAGCCGTCGTGGGGCCGGCCGAGCACCTCGTCGATCACCAGCGGCTCGAACCGGCGCTCCAGCCGCACCTGGCCCTCGATCGAGAAGCTGCGCCCGTCGCCCGGCAGGTCGAACACGCGGGCCAGCGCGGCCTCCTCGTCGAGGCGGGTGGTGTCGGTGGGGTCCTGGCGCTGGCGGGTGAGGCTGAGCGCTAGCGGGTGGTCGATCGAGCCGGCGCCGGCCGCGGACAGCAGGTCGGTGGGCAGCCGGATGGCCTCGACCTGGCGGGCCGGCCGGGTCCCGACCGCGATCTCGGCGAAGCCGACGCTCGACAGCCCCGCGTAGCGGGGGACGGTGCCGGCCGAGTCGGCCCGGATCTCGACCGACAGCTTCCGGAACGTCCGCTTGGGGAAGGTGACAACCTGGCCGGGATCGTCGCGGGACTGCACCGCCAGGTCGGCGTCGACGGGGTGGCCGTCGTCGAACCGGAGCCGGACCTTGGTGATGTACCGGTTGCGGGCGCCGTTGGTGACCTGGGTCAGCCGGACGCGGTCGGCGGTGGTCGGCTTGCTGTAGTGGAGGTCGATGCGCTCGCCCCGGGCGTCGGAGAACGCCGCCGTGCGCCAGGCGGTGTCGAGGTCGCCGTCGACGGCGAGCGACGGGCGCTCCTCGGTGGTGAACGTGATCGGGTTGCCGTAGGAGGTGGCCGTCGCCTGCACGCCGCCCTGCTCGACGGCCACCGACTCGGCCGACGTGCCGGCGTCGGGGAACACCGGCAGCCGGTTGTCCGTGTAGTCGGTCCTCAGCGGCGTGAAGTTGGCCGGCTCGGTGAGGCCCCGGGTGTGGCGGATGGTGGTCCAGCGCTCGCCCCGCTTGCGGTTGGAGTCGGTCACCAGCAGGGCGGCGCCGTCGTCGAGGGCGTCCCGGATCTGCTTGCCGGACAGGCTGGCCGAGTAGCGGACGAGCTCGGTGCCGTCGAGCAGGCCCTCGCCGGCGCCGTCGACGAGCCCGGCGCCGTCGCCCGCCACCAGCAGCGGGTGGTCGGTGGGGTGGGTCGACACGATGTCGACCGGGTCCTCGACCGGCAGGGCGGACAGTGCGTAGGGGTCGGGGAGGCGGGGATCGGTCTGGAACAGCAGCTCGTCGGCCAGCTGCACGTCGGGCACGGTCACGTTGGGGGCGTTGGTGCCGAAGTTGACGGGCTTGCCGAGCCCGGCGGCCTGCTCGATGAAGTTCCAGAAGTTCCGGGGGCGGGGGGTGTTGTACCGCTCGTACTGGAGGTCGCTCTGGACCAGGACGTCGCCGGCCCGCATCAGCCGGGCGATGGGGGCGACGCTGGCCGGGTCGGCGGTGCGCTCCTGGAGGCGCAGGTCGAAGGCGTTGAGCAGGTTGGCCGACGCCGGCGAGCCGTAGGGGATCAGCTCGCGCTGGACCGAGGGGCGATCCATCAGCCCGGGCAGCACCGGGTCGACCGTGTTGCCCCAGCGGTAGCTGGCGAAGTCGGACCCGGGCACCACCAGCACCCGGGTGGCCGAGCCCTCGGCGTCGAGGTGGTCGGCGGCCTGGTTCCAGTAGGCGGGCAGGCTCTCCTGGCGGCGCAGGTTGTGGGGCACGAAGTTGCCCTGCCACAGCGGCGGGATGGCCAGCAGCGCGCACAGCACGACGCCGATCGTCAGCGGGCGCGACACGCGGGGCCAGCGGCGGTCGATGCTGGTCACCCCGGCGCCCGCCAGCACGGCCAGCGACAGCGCGACCAGCGGCACGGCCCGGGGCAGGCTGCGCATCGACAGGCCGACGTCGGACAGCACGAAGGCCTTGATGGCCCGGGAGACCGGCGTGCCGTCCTTCCACGGGTAGGCGCCGACCGACAGCGTCACCCCCGCGGCCAGCAGCATCACGAAGAACGCCCGGTGGCGCCAGCGGGCCACCACCGCGCCGGCCAGCCCGGCGATGGGGATCATGTAGGTGAACGCCAGCAGCGGCAGGAACTGCGTGTACTGGTTGCTGGGCTCGATCCAGGCGCCCAGCCGGTCGCCGCCGTAGAAGAACCAGTAGCCGAGGCCCCGCAGCACCTCGTGGCTGACCGAGACCGCGGCCACGGTCTTGGCGGTCTCGGTGTAGCGCAGGATCTCGATGCCGTTGGTGCCCTGCACCGACAGGCCGGCGATCCACCAGGCCGACACGGGCACGGTGAGCACGCCGATGCGCAGGCAGGTGCGCACGGCCTGGCGCAGCGTGATCTCGTGGGCCGCCCACACGGCGTGGACCAGCCACAGCAGCGGGGCGACGCCCACCAGCAGCAGGGCGGTGGCGTTGACGCTGCCGCAGGTGGCCACGACCAGGGCGAACAGCGCCGGATAGCGCCAGCCCTTGGTGCGGGAGGTCTTGATGGTGAGGGCGATCAGCCAGGGCAGGGCGCTGAACGGCAGCAGGATGGCCGACAGGCGGGCCACCAGCGTGAGCAGGTAGGGGCTGAGCGCGTAGCCGAAGGTGGCGGCGATGACCCCCGGCCCCTTCCAGCCCAGCGTGCGCAGCAGGTACACGACGCCGGCGCCGGCGGCGAAGATGATCGTGCCCCACCACAGGCGCTGGGCGGCCCAGTCGGGCACCCCCAGCTTGTCGAGGGCCCAGTACCAGGGGCCCATCGGCCACAGGTAGCCGATGTTCTGGTGGGTCACCGTGCCGAGGCCGATGGAGGGGTCCCACGTCGACCAGGCCCGGCTCATCAGCCGCGACGGGTCGAGGTAGAGGTAGGTCTTGGTGTCGGCGCTGACCCAGCCCCGCTGGGTCGCCAGCAGGGGCAGGTAGGCGACGCCGGCCAGCACGAGCAGCAGCCGGGTGGTGGACCCCGACGGCAGCCGCCGGCGCGCCGTCGTGGCCGACGTGCGGGCGCGGCCGGGCGACACGCCCGCAGGCGCGGTGGCGACGGTGGCCAGGGCCGGCCGCCCACGCCCTGCGCCCAGCCGGGGGAGGGGGAGCCTCATCGACGCGGTCGCCGCCGCGAGACCTCGTCGGCCACCACCCGCATCAGCTGGGTGGCGGTGGCGCTCCAGGTGAGCTCGGCGGCCCACGACCGGGCGCCGGCGGTGAGCCGGGCCCGCAGCTCGTCGTCGCTCAGCACGTCGGCGATGCCGTCGCCCAGGCTGACCGGGTCGTGCTCGGTGAGCAGCCCCGACCGGCCCTCCCGGATCGAGTCGGCGTGGCCGGCGATGCGGGTGGCGACGGCGGGGGTGCCGCAGGCGGCGGCCTCGGTGAGCGTCATGCCCCAGCCCTCGCGGGCGGACGCCGAGGCGATCACCCAGGCGCGCCGGAACAGGTCGATCTTGGCCGCCTCGTCGAGCGAGCCCCGCAGCGTCACCCAGTCGCGCGCCCCGACCTCGTCGATCACGGCCTCGATCGCCGGCCGCTCGTAGCCCTCGCCCACGATGTGCAGGCGCAGGCCCGGCACGCGGGCCCGGGCGTGGTCACAGGCCCGGATCAGGCGGTCGTAGCGCTTGACCGGGGCCAGGCGGCCGACCGCCATGACGAGGGGCTCCGGCGCCTTGGCGCCGTCGTCGGCGGGGGTGTAGCGGGGGTTGATGCCGGGGTGGACGACGGTGACCTGGTCGGCGTCGAAGCCGAGGTCGTCGACCAGCTCCTGCTTGGACGACTCGGAGAGCGTGGCGATGGGCCGGCGCCGGTAGAACGGCGGCGCGACCTTGCTCTCGAACAGCGCGCCGAGGTGCCCCAGCCGGGCGCCGAGGGTCATGTTCCACATCTCGGCGTGGACGTGGTGGAGGAAGATGACGCCCGGGCCGCGGTTCCAGAGCGGGCTGAGGAACGGCATGCCGTTCCAGATCTCGATGAGCACGTCGCGGGGGCCGGTGCGGCCGAGCGCCTCGGCGCAGGCGGCCCGGGGGAACACCATGTGGCGGCCGGCCCGGCGGACGACCCGGTAGCCGTCGCGGGTGGTCTCGGCGGGCAGGCCGGCGGCGGCGGAGGTGCGCATGGTGACCTCGACGCCGGCGGCCGCCCACAGCTTGGCCACCTCGTCGATGTGGACCTCGGACCCGCCGGCCTCGTCGTCCTCCAGGTCCCGCCAGGCGAGGACGTGGGCGCGCTTCAGCCCGGCCGCGGCGGCCAGGTCGCCGATCTTGGCGACGGGGTCGGCGACATCGGGCGCAACGTTGCTCACAGGTCGTGGTCCTCCCCAGGCCGGGCACCCCCGGTCACGCCGGCGCGCGTGCCGTTGGGACTCGGGTACCTGAACCGCCGTATGCTACGGACTTCCGTGCCTGCGCACCAACGACCGGGGGAGGTGCGCCCGACCCGACGGAGCCGCCCGTGCCCACCAGCGACGACGATCGCGAGCCGACCACCGACCGGGGTGCTGACGCCCCCGCCCTGACGCTCGACGAGGCCCTCGACGGGGTCGAGGGCTGGTTCAGCCCCGAGCAGGTCGACCGGGTCGTGGCCCGGGCGCGCGAGGTTCGCCCCGGCGGGCGCATCGTCGAGATCGGCAGCTTCCGGGGCCGGTCGATGGTGGCCATCGCCCGCTCGGCGCCCGCGGGCGTCGAGATCGTGGCCATCGACCCCCACGCCGGCAACGACCGCGGGCCCCAGGAGATCGAGGGGTTCGAGGACGAGGCCGCCGTCGACTCCAAGGTGTTCCTGGCCAACCTGGAACGGGCCGGGGTGCGGGATCGGGTCACGTACGTCCGCAAGTTCAGCCACGATGCCCTCGATGACGTCGCCGCCCCGATCGACCTGCTGCACATCGACGGGGCCCACCGGTTCCGGCCGGCCAGCGACGATATCAAGAGCTGGGGCGCACGGGTCGGCACCGGCGGGGCCATGCTCATCCACGATTCGTTCAGCTCGGTCGGGGTGACGCTGGCCATCGCCGCGACCGTGCTGCGCTCGGGCGAGTGGCGCTACGCGGGCCGCAGCCGGTCGCTCGCCGAGTACCGGCGCGAGCCGGTGTCGGGTGGGGCCCGGGCCGCCAACGTCGGCCGCCAGCTGGCCCAGGTGCCGTGGCTGCTGCGCAACCTGGCCATCAAGGCGCTGATCGTCGCCAAGCTGCCCAAGGCGACCCGCCTCCTGGGCCACGACGGCGGCAACTGGCCCTACTGAGCCGGCCGGGGCGTGCCGGGCGGTGCGTCATCGGCGCGCGCTGATTTGGCCCGAATATGGCGACAACCTGTCGCCGATTTTGCGCCCCGCCGTGGTCATCCGGCGGGTGCCTTCGGACGTGTCGCACCTGCTCGTCATGTTCAGGCCTGCTCGCTGTCGCTTTCTTTACACTTTCTGTCAGAAACCTCTCATAGACCTGAAACACACCGTTCGCGGATCTGAATCGGGCGGGTAATCGACCTTTGCTTTCGTCCGTCTTGCGGGCGCACCTGCGCCCGCGGACGACGACGAAGGGGGGTCGCCTTGTCGAAGGGCAAGCGACTGGTCGCCCTGAGCCTGTTCACGTTCATCGCGCTGGTGGTCATCGGCGCGATGTTCTCGGGCAAGGGGGGCGACACCACCGGTGCCGGCACCGGCACGATCTCCGACTACCTGGCCGCGGCCGGGCGGACCGGCAGGGACGTCCCGGTCTCCCAGGTCGGGATCAACCAGCTGGCCAGCGAGACCGGGCACCTGCGGGTGGCCATCAACTTCAACTGGCTGCTGATGACCGGCTTCCTGGTCCTGTTCATGCAGGTGGGCTTCGCCTTCCTGGTGACGGGCCTGACCCGGGCCAAGAACGCCGGCCACATGATGATGATGAACATCGCCGCGTTCGCCATCGCGCTGATCGCCTATTACGCGGTCGGCTTCGCCTTCCAGTTCGGCGGCGTGGCGCCGGTGGCCAACCTCGGCGGCCTCGGGCCGCTGTCGGGCCTGTTCCCGCACGGGAGCGCCGGCCTCATCGGCACCCACGGCTTCTTCCTCCAGAGCGCCCACGGCTACGACGTGGGCGTCCTCGCCATGTTCCTGTTCCAGGTCGTGTTCATGGAGACGGCCGGCTACATCATCATCGGCGCCATCGCGGAGCGGATCAGCTTCGCCGGGTTCATCCTGGCCGAGGTCGCCATGGGGGCGGTCATCTACCCGATCTACGGCAACTGGATCTGGGGCGGCGGCTTCCTGGCCAAGCTGGGCACGAGCCTGCACTGGGGCCACGGGGCCGTCGACTTCGCCGGGTCGGGGGTCGTGCACGCCACCGGTGGGTGGACCGCGCTGACGCTGGCGGTGATCCTCGGCCCCCGCCTCGGCAAGTTCAACAAGGACGGCTCGCCCAACGCCATCCCCGGCCACAACCTGGGCTACGTGGTCATCGGCACGATGATCCTCCTGTTCGGGTGGATGGGCTTCAACCCCGGCTCGACCTTCGGGGCCACCGACCTGCGGATCTCGGTGGTGGCGGTCAACACGCTGCTGTCGGCCTGCTTCGGCTTCGTGACCGCCATGGCCTGGACCAACGCCCGCTACGGCAAGCCCGACATCTCGATGTCGTGCAACGGGATGCTGGCCGGGCTGGTGGCGATCACGGCCCCGTGCGCCTTCGTGGCCCCGTGGGCGGCGTCGCTCATCGGCATCTCGGCCGGGTTCCTCGTCTGCTACGGCGTGCTGTTCTTCGATCGGGTGCTGCACGTCGACGACCCGTGCGGGGCGATCTCCGTGCACGGCGTGTGCGGCGCCTGGGGCGTGCTCATGCTCGGGATCTTCGCCGACGGCACCTACGGCGAGGGCTGGAACGGCGTGGGCGGGCCGGTCAAGGGCCTGCTCTACGGCGACCCCGGCCAGCTGGCGGCGCAGATGGCCCACGTGGTCGTCGGCTTCGCCTGGGCCTGGGGCGTCACCTGGGTCATCTTCATGGTCGCCAGGCGGTTCATCCAGATCCGGGTCAGCCCGGAGGCCGAGCTCGCGGGCCTCGACGTGCCGGAGTTCGGCGCGGCCTGCTACCCGGAGTTCGTGATCAGCTCGACCGAGATCGGGCACGCCCCCGCCCCGGTCGAGCCCCGCCCGGACGGGGCCGAGCCGGCCACGACCGCGGGGGCCGACCGATGAGGCTCGTCACCGCGCTGATCAAGCCGTTCAAGCTCGACGACGTCCGGGACGCCCTGGGCAGGCTCGACCTGCCGGGCATGACCATCACCGAGGCCCGCGGCCACGGCCGCCAGCGGGGCCAGACCGAGGTCTACCGGGGC
>DATFRN010000276.1:0-4878 GCA_035263165.1 Acidimicrobiales bacterium
GTAGATCACCCCGGCCGGCGCCCCCGGCAACGGCACCTGCGTGACGTCGTGGCGCAGGTAGTCGATCCCCTCGCCGTCCCCGCCGGTCGCCGTGCGGGCGGCGGCGAGGTAGCGGTCGGAGGCGTCGACGCCGAGGGTCCGCCCGGGGCGGCAGACGTCGGTCAGCAGGCGGGTGGTGTGGCCAGGACCGCAGCCGAGGTCGAGGGCCAGGGCCGGCCGGACCGGGGCGGCGCGGGCCAGGAAGGCGCGGGACGTCCGCTCGTAGATCCGGGCGACGAGGGCGATGCGGTGGACGGCGAGGTCGCCGTCGCCGAACGTGTAGCGGGTGGCCATCGGCCGCCACTCTGGCCGCCGCGCCCCCGCCGGCCCGACCGAGTTCGGCTCAGGCCGGTGTGCGGCCCAGGAAGGCCACGGCCCGGTCGACCGGCGGGGCGCCGTCCGGCACCGGCACGATCTCGCCGAACGACTGGCCGGCGCCCCGGTACTCGGGCGGCAGCGTCGCCTGCGCCGCGGCCAGCGTGGCCTCCGCCTCGGCGTCGGTGAACGGCACGTCCTGGCCGGTGGCGACGGCCAGGTCCCAGCCGTGGGTGAAGTACTCCATCAGCGTCATGTTGAACACCATCGCCGCCGGGATCTCGCTGTCCCCGGTCAGCCGCACGGTGCGGTCGGCGCCGTAGGTGCGCCAGCCGTCGACCACGTCGCCGGCCGCGGCCCGGAACTCGGCGGCGGGGTCGTCGCCGGCCTTCAGCGAGGTGGGGTCGACGTCCGGGGTGCGGCCCTGGCTGCCGTCGGCGAACACCTGGACCCACCCGACGACGTGGTCGACCAGGTCGCCGACCGTGTAGTCGGGGCAGGGGGTCGGCTGGTCGGCCTGGTCGGGCTCGACGCCGGCCACGAGGTCGCCGGTCTTGTCGAGCACCCCGGCCAGCAGGTCGACGTCGACGGCGGCGGTATCCGGGCGTTGGTCCATGCCCCCATCCTTACCCCCGGCCGGCGGCCCGTATCAGCGCACCGTCCCGCCCGCCCGCAGGGCGGCGACCTCGTCGGGGCCGTAGCCCGCCTCGGCCAGCACGGCCGCCGTGTGCTCGCCGGGCGCGGGCGGCGGGCGGTCGAGCCGGCCGGGCGTGGCCGAGAACCGGGGCGCCGGCGCCGGCTGCGGGACCCCCTCGACCTCGACCACCGTGCCCCGGGCGGCGAGGTGGGGGTCGGCGAAGGTCTCCTCGGTGGTGAGGACCGGCGCCACGCAGGCGTCCCGCCCGGCGAACCGGCCCACCCACTCGTCCCGGGTGGCGGTGGCGAAGGCGGCGGCGAACCGGCGCCGCATCTCGGGCCAGCCGGCCCGGTCGTGCTGGGGGCCGAGGTCGGCGGCGTCGAGGCCGAGCCCGGCGACGAGGGCGGCGAAGAACTGGGGCTCGATCGCCCCCACCGCCACCCAGCGCCCGTCGGCGCAGGCGTAGCTGTCGTAGAACGGGGCGCCCGAGTCGAGCAGGTTGGTGCCCCGCTCGTCGCTGAAGAAGCCGCTGCGGAACCCAGCGAAGAACGGCGCCATCAGCAGGGCCACGCCGTCGACCATGGCGGCGTCGACCACCTGGCCCGCGCCGGTGCCCCGGGCGGACAGGACGCCGGCCACGACGCCGAGGGCGAGCAGCATGCCGCCGCCCCCGAAGTCGGCGACGAGGTTGAGCGGCGGCGTGGGCGGCTGGCCGGCCCGGCCGATGTGGGCCAGGGCGCCGGCGACGGCGGCGTAGGTGATGTCGTGGCCGGCCTCGGCGGCGTAGGGGCCGTCCTGGCCCCAGCCGGTCATGCGGCCGTAGACGAGGCGGGGGTTGCGGGCCCGGCAGGCGTCGGGCCCGACGCCGAGCCGCTCGGCCACCCCGGGGCGCAGGCCCTCGATCAGCGCGTCGGCCCCGGCGGCCAGGCGCAGGACCACCTCGGCGCCGTCCGGGTGCTTGAGGTCGACGGCCACCGACCGCCGGCCCCGGTTGAGCACCTCGCTGCGGTGGGCCCCGCCGCCGCCCCCGAGGCCGGCGACGCCGCCCCCGGTCGGCCGGTCGACCCGGACGACGTCGGCACCCAGGTCGGCCAGCACCATGCCCGCGAACGGGGCGGGACCGATGCCGGCCAGCTCGACGACCCGGACGCCGGCGAGCGGGCCACCCATCAGCGGGTCGGGCCCTCGGCGGCCAGGATGCGCCCGAGCGCCAGGAGCTGGCGGCTGGCGCCGCCCAGGTAGAGCTCGAGCTGCTTGGCCAGCAGGAAGTAGCGGTGCAGCGGGTAGTCCCGGTCGACACCCATGCCGCCGTGCAGGTGCTGGGCGGCGTGGACCACCCGCTGGCCGCCGGCCGACGCCCAGTACTTGGCGATGGCCACCTCCCGGTCGGCGGGGGCGCCGTTGGCCAGCCGCCAGGCGGCCTGGAGCATGGTGAGCCGGATGGCGTGGGCGTCGACGTAGGCGTCGGCCGCCCGCTGGCCCACGGCCTGGAACGTGGCGATGGGCCGGCCGAACTGCTCGCGCGCCGTGGTGTACTCGCCGGTCATGCGCACGGCCTCGGCGGTGAGCCCGGCCATCACGGCGCACGCGGCCACGGTGGCGTGCTCGACCAGGAAGCGCAGCACGGTCCCCTCGTCGACCGGCCCCAGCACGGCGTCGCCGCCGAGCCGCACGCCGTCCAGCGTGACCAGCGCCTCGGGCGTGCCGGTGGTGGTGTCCTGCCGCTGCCGCCCGACGCCGGCCGCGTCGCCCGGCACGACGAACACGCCGACGCCCCCGTCGCCGTCGCCGGTGGTGGCCGGCACGAGGACGGCGTCGGCCACCAGCCCGGCGGGCACGTTGGTCCGGGCGCCGTCGAGCACCCAGCCGTCGCCGTCCCGGGTGGCGGTCGTGGTCGGGTGGGCGGCGTCGCCGAGCGGCTCGGTCAGCGCCGCGGTCAGGACGGTGGTGCCGGCGGCCAGCCCGGGCAGCAGCGCCGCCCGCTGGGCCTCGCTGCCGAACCGGGCGACGGGCAGCCCGCCGAGCGCCAGCGCGCCCAGCGCCGGCACCGGGGCGGCGCGCCGCCCGACCTCCTCCAGCACCAGGCACAGCTCGAGCAGCCCGAGCCCGGCCCCGCCGTGCTCGGCCGGCACCGCGATGCCCAGCAGCCCGGCGTCGGCCATCGCCGCCCACAGCGCCCGGTCGAACCGCTCGTCGGCGGCCGCGCCGCCCCCGGTCTCCAGCGCCCGGATGGCCTCCGGGGTCGCCTTGTCGCCCAGCAGCTTGGCGGCCAGGTCGATGGTGGCCTGCTGCTCGTCGCTCAGGTCGAAGTCCACGTGTCTCCCGCTCCCCCGGCTCAGCGCTTGGCCATGGGCATGCCCATGCCGAACGCGGCGATCAGGTCCCGTTGCAGCTCGTTGGTCCCGCCCCCGAAGGTGAGGATCAGCAGGCTGCGGTACATCTGCTCGAGCCGGGAGGCCAGCAGCGCCCCCGGTGCGTCCTCGGTCAGGTAGGCCCGCTCCCCCAGCACCTCCATGAGCAGCCGGAAGGACTCGAGGTAGTGCTCGGTCCCGAACACCTTGATCGTGCTGGCGTCGGCCACCGGCAGCTCGTCGCGGGTGGCGGCCCACGCCACCTTCCAGTTGGCCAGGCGCAGGAACTCGAACCCGGCGTAGGCCTTGGCCAGGTTGAGCTGGACCCACTCCTGGTCGGCCACCCGCCGCCCGTCGGGCAGCGTGGTGGACCGCGCCCACTCGATGGTCTCGTGCAGCATGTGCTCGGCCATGCCCGGGCTGCACAGCGTGACCCGCTCGTGGTTGAGCTGGTTGACGATGAGGTTCCAGCCCTCGTTCTCGCCCGCCACCAGGTTCTCGGCCGGGATGCGCACGTCGTCCCAGTAGACCGAGCAGATGTCGTGCGACGACAGCAGGTGCAGCGGCGTGCGCTCGATGCCGGGCGTGTCCATCGGGGCGATGAAGATGGAGATGCCCCGGTGGCGGCTGTCCTCGGCCCCGGTGCGGGCGGCCAGCCAGCAGTAGTCGACGTCGCTGGCCAGGCTGGTCCACATCTTCTGGCCGGTGATGACGTAGCTGTCGCCGTCCCGCACCGCCCGGGTGCGCAGCGAGGCCAGGTCGGTGCCGGCGGCCGGCTCGCTGTAGCCGATGCAGAACTGGATCTCGCCCCGCAGGATCGGCGGCAGGAACCGCCGCTTCTGCTCGTCGCTGCCGAACTGCATGATCGTGGGGGCGACCGAGTTGATCGTGAGCATGGGGACCGGCGCCCCCGCCCGCATCGACTCGTCGAAGAAGATGAACTGGTCGATGGGCCCCCGCCCCTGGCCGCCGTACTCGATCGGCCAGCCGATGCCCAGCCAGCCGTCGGCGCCCATGCGCTCGACGACGCGCCGGGTGACCGGCCCGATGCCCTCGGCGTGGCGTAGCGCCCGCCGGGTCTCGTCGTCGAGCAGGTCCTCGTAGTAGCGGCGCAGCTCGGCGCGCAGCTGCTCCTCGCTGTCGGTGTAGGCCAGGTGCACGAACCCCTCCAGGCTCTCCGGGGGCTCAGTATGACCCGCGAACTAGAACGCGTTCTACCTCGGCCCCGGGCGTGCGCTACAAACTGGGGGCGGGCCGCCGGCATGCGGGCACGAGCGGACGAGCGCATCGAGGGGAAGCGATGGAGTTCAACCTGGCGGACCTGTTCGAGCACGCGGTCGACGCCTTCGGGCCGCGGGAGTACCTCGTCGCCAACGGCGCCCGCCGCACCTACGCCGAGATGGACGCCCGTGCCAACCGGCTGGCCCACCACCTGGCCGACCAGGGCATCGGCCCCGGCGACCACGTCGGGATCTACGGCCTCAACTCGGTCGAGTGGGTCGAGAGCCTGTGGGCGATCTTCAAGCTGCGGGCGGT
>DATFRN010000277.1:0-9955 GCA_035263165.1 Acidimicrobiales bacterium
ATCGACGCTCACCGTCGACCTCGACCTGCTCGTCCGGGACAGCCGCGGCGTCCAGGTGGCCGCCGCCGCCTCGTGGGACAACAGCTACGAGGTGGCCGAGTTCGCCGCCACCCCCGGCGAGACCTACGACATCGTGATCCGGCGCTGGTCGGGCACCGACAGCGTCTGGTACGGCTGCGCCTGGACGGTGACCGGCCTCGAGTGGCTCTTCCCGTGGTGGCTGTTCGACGGCTTCCGCCTGGCCCTCCCCTAGGGCCACCACCCGGGGCGGGTCGTCGACGCCGAGCTGGTGGGGGCTGCGGCTGCCGCCCGGACGATGTCGGTCGGCGGCATCACCGCCAGGACGCTGCTCCTGCTGGCCGTGGTCGTGGCGGGCGGGGCGTGGGGCTGGGCGTCCGCCACCACGCCGGTCGGGTCCGACGTCGGGCAGGGGTTCGCCGACACCACGGTGACCATCCCCGGCGGGTTCTGGCTCGCCAGCTTCGCCGCCCTCGGGCTCAGCATCGCGGTCATCGCGGTGCCGGGCCGCGCCGCGCTGTTCGCCCTGCTCTACGCGGTGTGCTAGGGCTTCTGCCTGGGCGCCATCTCCGCCGCCTTCGACGCCCAGACCGACGGCATCGTCGGGGCCGCCGTCGTGTCGACCCTGTGCGTTTTCGCCGTGGCGCTGGTGCTGTACGCCACCCGCATCGTCCGGCCGACGCGGCGCATGGCGTTCGCGGTGGTCGCCGGGATCGGCGGCCTGCTGCTGCTCTACCTGTTCGTGTTCGTGCTCTCGATCTTCAACTGGCACTGGCTCTACTCCGCCGAGTTCCGCACCGCCGGCATCGTCGTCACGCTGATCGCGATCGCGCTGGCGGCGATGAGCCTGATGCTCGACTTCGCCACCATCGAGGCCGGCGTCGAGGCCGGGGCGCCCAAGCAGCTCGAGTGGTACCTGGCCTTCTCGCTGACCGTCACGCTGGTCTGGCTCTACATCGAGCTGCTCCGGCTGCTCGCTCTGCTGTCCCGTCGCGCCAACTAGCCCGTCGCGGACGGGTAGCGGGCCAGCACCTGGCGGCGGCGGGGCGGGTGGATGTTGGCCCGGGTGACGTCGCCCCCGTAGTGGGCGAGCACCCGGTGGTCCATGACCCGCCGCCACAGGGGCGGCACGTAGGCCAGCCCGATCATCAGGGCGTAGCCCGACGGCAGTTGCGGCGCCTCGTCGAAGTGGCGCAGGGACTGGTAGCGCCGGGTGGGGTTGGCGTGGTGGTCGGAGTGCCGCTCGAGGTGGTACAGCAGCAGGTTCGACACCATGTTGTTGCTGTTCCAGCTGTGCTCGGGGCGGCAGCGCTCGTAGCGGCCGTTGGGGAGCGTCTGGCGCAGCAGCCCGTAGTGCTCGATGTAGTTCACGACCTCGAGCAGCGAGAACCCGAAGACGGCCTGCACGACGATGAACGGCACCACCGCCGGGCCGAATGCGGCGATCGTGGCGCCGAAGAGCACCACCGACACGGCCCAGGCGTTGAGCACGTCGTTGCCGAGGGACCACACCCGCCTGCCCTTGCGCCGCTGGGCGGCGGCGGCGATCGACCAAGCGGAGCGCAGGCTGCCCGCGACCGTGCGGGGCAGGAAGGCCCAGAAGGACTCGCCGAACCGGGCGCTCGCCGGGTCGGGCGGGGTGGACACGTTGGCGTGGTGGCCGCGGTTGTGCTCGACGTAGAAGTGGCCGTAGCCGCTCTGCGCGAGGGCCACCTTGGACAGCCGCCGCTCGATCCGCTCCCGCTTGTGACCCAGCTCGTGCGCGGTGTTGATGCCGACCCCGGCCACGGTGCCCACCGTCAGCGCCAGGCCCAGCTGCGACAGCGGCGACAGGCCGCCGTGCACGAACACGCCGGCTGCCCAGACGAAGCCGACGTACTGCAGCGGCAGGTACAGGTAGACGCACCAGCGGTAGTAGCGGTCGGCCTCCAACTGGGCGACCGCCCAGTCGGGCGGGTTGGCGGCGTCGGTCCCCCACAGGGTGTCGAGTGCGGGGATGATCAGCAGGATCCAGATCGGCCCCATCCACCACAGGGCGTTCCAGCCCGTGCGCCAGGCCAACCACGCGCCGAGGAAGGGGAGCAGGGGCACCAGGAGGCCGGCCAGCCACCAGCGGCGCTTGGGATCGCGCCAGGTGGGGGCGGGCGCCGGCGCGGGCTCGGTGGTCGTCACGTTCCCTCCCGGTGGGTCTGCTCGGTGACCAGGGACGACGCCCCGTCCACCACGATGGCGGCCACCACCGCGGCGACGACCTCGGGCGGGTCGTCGGGCGCGCTGAGGGCGTAGCTGATCAGCAGGCGGGTCAGCATGTCGGCGACCCGGCGGGTGGCCACGGGGTCGAGCGGCGGGAAGCGATCGACGATCATCGCCTCGATCGGCGGGCGGACGACCGAGAGGACCAGCCCGTCGTCGGTCGTCAGCGCGGGGACGAGCGTGTCGGGCTCGGACCGGACGATCCGGTCGAGCAACGGGTGCTCACGCAGCAGCCGCAGTGCGGTGCCGATGCCCGCGACCAGCGCCGCCTTGGCGCCCTCGCGCCGGTCGACGGCGTCGACCGCCTGCTGCACGGCCTCGATGACCCTGGCCGCCTCCCGCACGACGGCGGCCGACACCAGCGCGCTCTTGGACGGGTAGCGCTTGTACAGGGTCGGCCGCGACAGCCCGGCCCGCTTGGCCACGTCGGCCACCGACAGCCGGGTGATGCCGTGGATCGACGCCGCCTCCACCGCCGCGTCCAGGATCCGCTCCCCCAGCTCGTCCATGTTTACACGTTAACCACATGTGTAAATCTGTCAAGCCCCCACCCGGCCGGGGCGGTCAGGGCCCGATGCGCATCGGCCGCATCATCTCGTTGTCCTCGTGCTCGAGGATGTGACAGTGCCAGACGAAGTTGCCGGCCCGGTCGTAGGTCGCCTTCACCCGCGTGATCTCGCCCGGGTAGGCGATCACGGTGTCCTTGCGGCCGCTCTCCCAGGACTCGGGGCCGCGCACCTCGTGGGTCTCCGCGTTCTCCCGGTTGACCACCTGGAACATGACCTCGTGGATGTGGATCGGATGCGCGTCCTCGGTGAAGTTGACCAGCTCCCAGGTCTCGGTGGCGTTGAGCGCGGGGTTCTCGGTGACCGCGTCGGCCCAGCCCCGCGGCACGCCCTCGCCGGTGCCCGTGTCGACCGTGCCGAGCAGGCCCTGTCGGGGCCCGAACGGCTCGCCGTCGCAGTCCAGCACGACGTTGCCGTCCTCGTCGGTGCTCACGAGCACCGTGGTCGACGAGACCTCGTTGAGCGACACCTGCCGGGTGTGCGAGCTCGCCGGCAGGGCGGCGGGCTGCGGCAGCCGGAGCTGGCTGGGCGGGGTGCTCGGGTCCGAGCCCTGGCCGGACACCACCCGGAACTGCATGACCTGGCCGGTGGTGTCGGGGTCGGCGGACTCGAAGTCGACGCCGGGCGTCCCGCCGCCGAAGGGCTCGTCGGGGCCGACGTTGCGCAGCACGACCTGCGTGCCCGCGGCGAGGCCGTTGAACTCGACGATCACGTCGGCGCGCTCCGCCGGACCGAGCAGGAGCCGCCTCAGGGAGACCGGCGCCTTGAGGAACCCGCCGTCCGCGCCGATCTGCCAGAACGGCCGGCCGTTGCCGAGCTCCAGGATGATGAAGCGTGAGTTGCAGGCGTTGAGGATCCGGAAGCGGTAGCGGCGCGGTTGGACCTCGAGGAAGGGCCAGGTGCGGCCGTTGACGACCATGGTGTTGGCGAAGAACTCGGGGTTCCAGATCGACGGGATGTCGCTCTCGCCGCCACAGGCCCGGTCCGGCATGAACGGGATCTGGAGCTGGTTCAGCTCGAGGCCCTCGAAGAACGCCCGGTTGTCCGGGTAGAACAGCGAGCCGTCGGTGTTGAACGAGCGGTCCTGGATCACCAGCGGGATCTCGAAGTACCTCGTGTTGGCGGCGTCGCCCAGCGCCGGCGCCGGGCCGGGCAGCGTGCCGGTGACCGCGTCGCTCGGCCCGCCGCGGAGCAGGTACAGGCCGACCGGGCCGGCATAGACGTTGGCGCGGGTCATGCCGAGGCTGTGGTCGTGGAACCAGAGCGCGGTCGAGGCCTGGTTGTTGTCGTACTGGAAGACGGCGTTGCCGGCCGACCACTTCTGGTTCAGCGCCTGCTCGGCCTTGGACTTGAACCGGGCGTAGAACGAGCCGGCCCTGGCGTACCCGCCCGGGAGGTTGTTGGCGTTCGGGAGGTACCACGCCTGCGGGTGACCGTCGGCCTCCTCGGGCGAATGGCCGCCGTGCAGGTGGGTGATCATCGGGACGGGGCCCCGGTAGGGAGCCTGGGCGGTCCCGTGGGTGTCGCCGCCGCCCGGCGGGTTCGCCCAGTGCAGCGTCTGGTCGACGGGCAGCAGGTGCGGGAGGTAGTGGCCGTTGGCGTCCGTGAGCTGGTTGATCCACATGATCCGCACCGGCTTGCGGGACTTGGCCTCGATCGTGCACGCCGGGTACCGGAACGACTTGGCGTCGGTCAGCGACCCGTACCCCCACACCTTCGTCTTCGGGCTGCCCGGCGGCAGGATCTGCTGCGTGAACTGGCGGAGGCCGATCTCGTAGTACTCGATGTTCTTGTCGGCGTTCTGCGGCAGCTTGGTCGTCCGCGGCATCGCGGGCAGGATCGCGAGCGGTTGCGCGTACTTCGTGATGGTCGTCGGGTCGAGCGTGCCGCCGGGCAGGGCGACCGCGATGAAGCGGTCGATCCCGGCGACCCGCAGGAACGCGAAGCCGGCCGCTGCTCCGCCCCCGAGGACGATGAAGCCGCGCCGCGAGATGGTGTTCATCCGCGTGTCCCTCCGTTCGTTGCGGGGCGCGCGCAAGCTGCAACGCTCGCTCCGCGTCGTCGCGGTCAGCCGAGCGTCAGCGTCCGGCGCACCTCGCCGTCTCCCCCTAAACGGTGATCACTCTCCACGGGGCGGTCTCACATGTCAACAGCGCTGGTCGGAGACCTACCCGTCGCGCGAGATGGTCGGGATCAGGTGCAGATCGTCAGCTTCAGGCACCTAGTCGAACGGGTCGCCGGCCAACTCGGGGCGGCCGGCGTTGGCGGCGATCACGACCCGGTGCTCGCGCCCGGCCCGGAAGCCCGGGTCCCACCAGCGCACCGCGTAGCGGTGACCCCGGTCGCCCGCGCCGAGGTGGACGACCTCGACGTCGCACCCGCGGTCGTCGACCCGGCGCCCGTGGGCCGCGGCCGGCAGCCACCGGTCGTCGGGGCCGTCGCGCATCTCGATCCGGGCGAGGGGCTCGTGCCAGTCGAGCCCGCCGGGGGCCACGTCCCACCAGCGCTGCTCCCACACCGGATCGCTGGTGCCGGTGGCGTCGGCGAAGGTCGCAGGCCCGTCGAGCGCCCGGTCGGCGGCCGGCGCGGCCGGGCCGGGCAGGTAGCGGCGGTGGCGCAGGTCGAAGCGGCGGTCGGGCACCAGGTCGCAGAGGAGCCCGTCCCGCACCGTCTCCCCGGCCAGCCGGGCGGCGTGGGCCGCGAGGAAGGGCTGGGTGGCGGGGCCGTAGAGCGTGTGGCCGCCCTCGTAACGCTGCTCCCCGTACTCCTCCGGCGTGGTGCAGTAGCCCGCGTACTCGTTGGCCACCGACGTCACCACCACCTCGTCGACGCCCCGATCCCCGATCGCCGCGGCCACCGCCGCCTCGATGCGCCGGCCCGTCTCCACCGTCAGCTCGCACGGCAGGCCCACCACCGCGGCGCCGCCGATGCGGAGCACCTGCACGGGCAGCACCCGGGGGAAGCCCCGGAGGGGCAGCACGAACCGCTGGAACGGCCCGCCGATCACCCGCTTGCCGCCCTGGGCCCCGCCGGCGCGCCGGCGGGGCACACCCGGTCGGAACGGCGGGATGCGGTGGATGACCGGCGTCTCGTTCTCGTACGCCCCCGCGACCAGGGCGGCGCCGACCGCCGGGCGTCGCGGGAGCGTGACCCGGCCGATGGCCCGCGCCCGGTCGAGGTCGACCTCCCGCAGCCCGCACGCCAGCTCGACCCGGTCGGAGAGCCGGCCCTCCAGCTCGGCGTGCAGCCGGGCGGCGCAGGCACCGATGCCCCGCCCGACGCGCCGGGCCTCGAGGTGGCCGGCCATCCCGGGATGCAGCGCGGGCGCCACGTCCGCGTGGGTGCCCTCGACCGCGCCGACCACCGGCCGCACGCCGGTCGACCGCTCGATGCGCTCACCGAGCTCGTCGGTCAGGTAGGCCCACAGGTCGGCGTTGTACACGTCGGAGCGCATGGGGACGCCGGTGCCGTGGACCGCGAACACCACCATGGCGGCCAGCGGCTCGTGGCCGCCGTCGGCCCGCCGGGCGTCGACCCGCAGCACGTGCAGGCGGGGGTCGATCGACACGTAGGCCCGCTGCCGGCCCGTGCGCCGGTCGGTGACGTCGGGGTTGCGCACGTGGGAGGCGAGCGAGCGGTTGCGGGTGAGTCCCCAGACGTCGACGCAGCCCCAGGCCAGGCGGGCCGGGCGCCGCTCCTCGACCGCCCGGGCGACGCCGGCGGCGATGCGGGCCGACAGCCATTGCGTCCAGGCCGCGTCGAACCCGGGCTTGTTGGAGGCGAACCGGTTGTAGAAGTCGGTGCCGAGGAACTGGCCCGGGCCACCGTGGGTGTGGGTGGCCCCGAGGTACACCCCCGCCGCCGGCACGTCGGTGGCGGCGGCCACCGACCGGGCCACCAGCCGGTGCACCACCGCGGACCCCCCGAGCAGGTCGCACTGCACGATGGCGAGCGACCCGCCGGCCGAGCGCAGGTGCAGCACCCGGGCCCGCAGCCGCGAGCGGAACCCCGCCCCGGTGTGGGCGTTGCGCGAGTAGCCGGCCTTGGGCAACCCGGGCGGTGGCGTGATGTCCACCTCGACCGCGCCCGCCAGCAGGCCGTCCACCGGCGCGGGCGGCCCGCCCGGTGCCGCCAGCGGCAGTGCGAACCGTGCCCGGCCGGCGGCCGCGTCGACCGCCAGCAGGGGGCTGTCGGCCCCGATGTCCCAGCCGTCGGTCATGGACCGCGTCCCCGCCAGACGCCCGCGATGGCGTGGGCCTCAGCGCTGCGCCCGACGGGTTGGGCGCCCGTGAGGTCCTCGAGGGTGCGGAGCAGGTCGTCGTGGGTGATGCGCTGGTCGTAGGCGCCGGGCCGCACCATGGGCCCGACGAGCACGGTGAGGATCTGGTTGGCGGCGCCGTAGTCGTCCTCGTCCCAGGTCACGACGAGGAGGCTGTTGTGGCTCCCGGCCCACCGCCGGTAGCCGTCGATGTTGGTCCGGAGCCAGGCGTCGGCCTCGGCGACGGTGCCGTCGTGCATGTCGTTGCGGAGGTTGGGGACCACGAACGACACCGTGGGCAGCCCGGAGTAGTCGCCGCCGTGCGGAAAGCTGGAGAACGGCAGATCGGCCGCCGCCGCCACGTTCGTGAAGTCCGACCACGGGTTGTGCTTCCGGACGTAGCCCCCGGCCGTGCACGCGTCGGAGCCCGGGGCGGGGAGGTCCTCCGAGTAGCCGGCAAAGCTGCGGTGGGCCGCCGCCAGCGACGACGCCAGGTTGGCGGTCCGGAACGGCGTGCGGGGCGGCGGGCACGAGTCGTCGGTGACGCCCTGGGTGCTGCCGGAGAAGAGCTCGAGGTAGTTCGGCTGGCTGGGATGGGTCGTCGCGAACGATCGGGTCATCTGGGCGCCGTCGTGCACGAGCGAGTTGATGTAGGGCGCATCCGGGTTGCCGACGATGTCCCGGGCGGCGTGGTTCTCCTCGATGACGACGACGATGTGGTCAGGTCGCACCGAGTCGATCGGCGAGGTCGCCGGAACCGTCGTGGCCGTGGCGGTCGTCGTGGTGCCCGTCGCCCTCGCCGAGGAGGAGCCGCCACCGCCGCAGCCGCCGAGCCCGAGGACGAGGGTCCCGGCCAGCAGCACCGCGGTCGACCTCACCATTCCTGGCGGGCCTCCTCGGCGAACCCCTGGAGGCCCTCGAGCTCGAGAGCGACGCCGTCGTCGGTGACGATCCGGCCCGACCAGGTGCCGAAGACCTGGTGGGTCTCGGAGCCCCTGTCGCGGCCGGGCAACGTCGTGTGCTTGTCGTAGCGAGGGCGCAACGTCACGTCCAGCTGGCCGCCCGGGTCGACGACCCGCCACGGGCGCATCGGTTCGTCCCAGTCGTAGGACCAGTCGAGCTCACGACCCAGTTTCGTGAGCCGCCCGTCGACGATCAGCCCGTTCTCGGTGTACCCGGAGCCCTCGGTCCACTTCGCTCCGAACTGCAGGCCGACGACGTGATCGCCGCACCGTCCGGCGCCGCCACCCCAGTTCCACGTGATCTCCTCGGGCCACCGACCCCGTCCGACGTCGAGGACACCCCACGCCGAGCCGTCGGCGCCGATCTCCCAGCGGCGGTCGCCGACCGAGAGCGCGCCCGTCGCCGGCCGGGCCTGGTGCTTGGAGGTGTAGTTGAACCGCTCCTCGCTCCACGGGATGACGACGTTGAGCGACTCGTGTCCGTCCGGGAGCGCGACGTGGACGTCGAGGCGGCCGGGCGCACCGTCCTGTTCGGTCCACGAGCCGCGCAGGCGTGTGCCCCCGGGGTCGTCGACGATGTCGAGCACGAAGCCGTCGCGGTCGACCCGGAGCGGCGCCGTGCCAGGACGGTCGGGCAGGGCGAGCACCCCTCGATCCAGCGTGATGATGCCGTTGCCGCCCGTGGCGCCGCGGGCAAGGTCGGCCCACCACACGTCGGCCAGCGCGACGTGGTCGATGTCCGCGTAGACGGAGGACACCACGAGGTCACCGGCGAGCACGGCCCAGTAGTCCCACCGCTTGTTCGTCCCGAACCGGCCCTCGAGGTTCGCCCGGTGCAACGGCCGGCGCGACCAGCCGAGCGCAGCCGGGTTGAGCCGAGCACCGTCGGGCGTGCACAGGTCCACCTCGGCCGTCAGCTCGTTCTCGTGCGTCACGCTGGCATCCTTGCACGCAACCCCGGCGGGCCCGCCGTCCGGACACCCGGGGGACTTGTGCCTGCGTACTTGCCCACAGCAACGCTCCCCCAGATCCGCCAGACACCGGTCGGGCACCCTCATTGCCGCCCAGAATTTCGATGGCTCTTGTGGCACGGAGCGATCTATCATGGCACTAGTGCCCGAGTGGTTCTCTATGGAGGTCTTCGACGGATCGTCGTCGGCACGCGCCTGGAAGGACGCCTATGGCGACGCGGTGGTCGCCGCGGGGCACACCGTGGGCATGTCCGAGTGGACATGGCATGAGTTCCGTTGGGGCGTGCTCCTCGAGGTGGAGCTGCCCGACGAGTTCGCCTGGGAGCGGCTCCTGGCCATCGCGGCCGTGTGCGCCGCGCTCGACGCGGTGCCCGACCCGGTGAGCGGCCTGCTCGTGCACCGTGGCCGTGGCGGCAGCGCCGGCGTCCGCTGGCCGCGTCGACCCCGCCCACTCGCCGGCGCTGGCGCAGTCGCGCTTCCCGAGCCGATCGAAGACCGTACGAACGCGGTCGGACAGCCGCGCTGGGTGGACGGTCAAGACCTGCACGAGCCTCGACAGGGTGTCGTGCGGCGGTCGAGCTTCTGGGCCTCGCGGGATCGGATCCGCTGCGAGGATGGCGGCCGTGCGCCGCTACCAGGCGACCGGCTACGACAGCGACCGCTGGCACGGCTTCGAGCTCCGCCCCGGCGACATCATCAGCAGCACCGCCGGTTCATCAAGACCCACACGCCGCTCGACGGGATACCCAACGATCCGACGGTCACGTACCTCTGCGTCGGGCGTGACCCCCGCGACGTGGCGCTGTCGATGGACCACCACATCGACAACACCGACATCGGCGCGTTTCTCGAGGCCCGCGAGCGGGCGGCAGCGATCGACGGCATCGAGCTCGGACCGTTGCGTACCGCCGCCGCGCCCCGACGGCG
>DATFRN010000278.1:0-7522 GCA_035263165.1 Acidimicrobiales bacterium
ATCGAGGGCCACGGCGAAGAACGCCCCCAGCCCCGTCGCCACCACCAGCGCCGGCGCCGGCTCGAACCGCTCGATCGTGATCGCTCCCCACACCGTCACCGCCCCACGATGGCACGCCGGCCGGCACCGCCCGGACGACCCTGTCACTCGGACGTCGGCCCGCCGAACACCGGCGCCCGCTTCTCGGTGTGCGACGCCAGCCCCTCCCGGACGTCCGGCCCGCCGAACCCGTAGAACTCGTAGGCGAGCGAGGCGTCGAACACCGCGGCCTGGGCCCGGTACCAGTGGTTGAGCGTGTGCTTGGTCCAGCGGATGGCCGACTGGGCCCCGCCCGCCAGCTGGACCGCCACCTCCAGCGCCCGGTCGCCGACGGCCTCGTCGTCGACGCACAGGGACACGAGCCCGATGCGCTCGGCCTCCTCGCCGGTCAGCGTCTCGCAGGTCAGCAGGTAGTACTTGGCCTTGGCCATGCCGCACAGCAGGGGCCAGCAGATGGCGGCGTGGTCGCCGGCGGTGACGCCCAGCCGGGTGTGGCCGTCGATGATCCGGGCGCCGCGCCCCACCACCGACACGTCGGCCAGCAGGCCCGCCACCAGGCCCGCCCCCACCGCCGGCCCGTGCATGGCCGACACCACCGGCTTCGAGCAGTCGATGACGTTGAACACCAGGTCCCGGGCCTCCCGCAGCACCCGGGTGCGGGCGGCGAAGTCGTCGATCATCGACTCGATCAGCTCGAAGCTGCCGCCCGCCGAGAACGCCTTCCCCGCGCCCCGCAACAGGGCGACCCGGGTGTCGGCGTCGCGGTCGACGGCCAGCCACACGTCGGCCAGCTCGCGGTGGACGTGGTGGTCGACGGCGTTGAGCCCGGGGGCGTCGAGCGTGATGCGCAGCACCCCCTCGGCCGGGCGGTCGAAGCCCAGGTGGGGGAAGGCGGCGTAGGGATCGGCGGAGGTCACGGTGTGCCACGCTAGGTCGGTGACATCGGGAACGGTCCTCCTCACCGGCGGCGCCGGCTACATCGGCAGCCACACCGCGGTCGAGCTGCTCAACGCCGGCTGGGACGTCGTGGTGGTCGACGACTTCTCCAACTCCAGCCCCGTCGCGCTCGACCGGGTGGCCGAGGTGAGCCGGGGCGAGGGCCACGGCCAGCTGCGCTGGCACCGGCTCGACGTCGCCGACACCGAGCAGCTGGCCAAGATCCTCGCCGACGAGGGCGTCGAGGCCGTCGTCCACTTCGCCGGGCTCAAGGCCGTCGGCGAGTCGGTGGCCCAGCCGGTGCGCTACTACCGGGTCAACGTGGGCGGCACCGCCTCGCTGCTCACCGCCATGGACGCCACCGGGGTGCGCCGGCTGGTGTTCTCGTCGTCGGCCACCGTCTACGGCGAGCCCGAGCAGGTGCCGGTCGTCGAGTCGGCCCGCCTGCACGTGAGCAACCCCTACGGCCGCACCAAGCTGATGATCGAGGAGATGCTCGGCGACCTGGCGACCAGCGACGACCGCTGGCGGATGCTGGCGCTGCGCTACTTCAACCCGGTCGGCGCCCACCCGAGCGGCCGCCTGGGCGAGGACCCCGAGGGCATCCCCAACAACCTCATGCCCTACGTCATGCAGGTGGCGGCCGGGCGCCACCCGTTCGTGCGGGTCTTCGGCGACGACTACCCCACCCGCGACGGCACCGGCATCCGCGACTACCTGCACGTGGTCGACCTGGCGCTCGGCCACCTGGCCGCCCTGCGGGCGGTGGGCGACGTGGCGGGCTGTGTGCCGGTCAACCTGGGCACCGGCGACGGCAGCAGCGTGCTCGAGGTGCTGGCCGCCGCCTCCCGCGCCGTGGGCCGCGAGATCCCCCACGAGGTGGTCGACCGCCGCCCCGGCGACATCGCCTCCTGCTATGCCGACCCCACCCTGGCCGGCGACCTGCTGGGCTGGCGGGCCACCCGCACCCTCGACGACATGGCCGCCGACCACTGGCGCTGGCAGTCGGACAACCCCGAGGGCTACAGGGCCGAGAACGGCGCCGCGTAGCGGAACCGCCCTCGCAGCCCGGGGTGGTGGGCGGCGAGCGGCCGGGCCTGGAAGTGGGCGCCCCACGTCGCGTCGGGCGCCTCGATCCCCAGCGACGCTCCGGGGACGAAGCCGAACCGGGGGTAGTAGTCGACGTGGCCGAGCAGGACCACCAGCGGGTAGTCGAGGGCGTCGGCCGCCGCCAGCGCGGCGTGCATGAGTGCGCTGCCGACGCCACGGCCCTGGCGCTCGGGCAGCACGCCGAGCGGGCCCAACCCGACCACCGGCACCGACTCGACCGCGCCCTCGGTCGCCACCACGTGACCGATCACGGCGCCGCCGTCGCCCTCGGCCACCAGCGACAGCGCCGGGACCCAGCCCCGGTCGAGCCGCAGCGCCCGGACCAGGGTGACCTCGACCGGCTCGGTCCCGGGGGCGGCTCCCGCGGCGAAGGCCCTCCGGTGGACCGCGTCGACCGCCTCGGCGTCGTCGGCACGCTCCCGCCGGATCAGCACGGCCCGCAATCTAGGAGGCTGCGCAGCAGCAGGAGCGGGATCTACGACGCCGGGTCGACCAGCAGGCCCAGCACCGCGTCGACCAGGTCGTCGCGGGAGGGGGCGTCGGGCCCGCCCCGGCTGAGGACGATGCCGGCCTCGGTCAGGGCGCCGTAGACCGCCACCGCCAGCGCCGGCGTGGCCGGCACCCGCAGGCGACCCTCCTGGTCGATGGCCTTGAGCCCCAGCTCGACCGATGCCAGCCCCAGGCCGGCGTCGATGGCGTGCCACGTCTCGGCGCCGAGCACCGAGGGGGCGTCGACCACGGCGATCCGGTGGTAGTCGGGCCGCACGACGTAGTCGAGCAGCGCCCGGCAGCCGGCGGCGAAGGCGTCGACCGCACCCGCCTCGGCCAGCGCCGCCTCCCGCACCGTGCGGTCGAGCTCGTCGAGGAGCTGGGCGAACACCTCCCGGAACAGCGCGGCCTTGTCGGCGAAGTGGTGGTAGAGCGCCCCCCGGGTCACCCCGGCGGCCTCGACGACGGCGGTGGTCGACGTGGCGGCGAAGCCGTGGGCGGTGAACAGGGCCCGAGCGGCCCCCACGATGTCCTGCCGGGTCCGCTCCGCCTCGTCGGCCGTGCGCCTCGCCACCTGATCCACCTCCCGTCCGCATACGTACACCCATTGACAAAGGCCACGAGCATCCTATACATACATGCAGTCTGTATGTATATCTGAGAGGCGGCAGGCATGACGGGCACCGGGCAGGACGTGATCGTGATCGGCGGCGGCGTGGGCGGGCTGGGCACCGCCCTGCTCCTGGCGCGGGACGGCCACCGGGTGCGGCTGCTGGAGCGGGACGCCGCCCCGCACCCGGCCGACCCGACCGCCGCGTGGCGCGGGTGGGAGAGGCGGGGCGTTCCCCAGTTCCGCCTCCTCCACTCGTTCCTCCCCCTGTGGCGGGAGATCGTCGAGGCCGAGCTGCCCGAGGTCGCCGCGGCCATGGACGCCGCCGGGGCCCTGCGCACCAACCCGGTCGCCAACGTCCCCGTCGCCGTGTCGGGCGGGCCCCGGCCCGGCGACGAGCGGTTCGAGCAGCTGACGGCCCGCCGCCCGGTCACCGAGGCGGCCATGGCCGCGGTGGCCGCCGCCACCCCCGGCCTCACCGTCGAGCGGGGCGTCGCCGTCCGGGGCCTGGTGGCCGCCGACCGGCCCCACCTCCCCGGCGTCCCCCACGTGGCCGGGGTGGCCACCGACGACGGCCGCCGCCTGACCGCCGGCCTGGTGGTCGACTGCGGCGGGCGCCGCTCGCCCCTGCCCGCCTGGCTGGCCGAGCTGGGCGCGGCACCGCCCCAGGAGGAGCGGGACGACAACGCCTTCATCTACTACGCCCGCCACTTCCGCTCGGCCGACGGCACGGTGCCGGTGGCGTTCGGCCCGCCGGCCCAGCCCTACGACTCGGTCACGCTGGTCATGCTGCCCACCGACAACGGCACGTGGGGCGTGGCCGTCGTCGGCAGCGCCCGGGACGCCGCCCTGCGGGCCGCCCGCCACGAGGACATCTGGTCCCGCGTGGTGAAGAGCTACCCGCTCGTCGCCCACTGGCTGGAGGGCGAGCCGATCTCCGGCGTCGACGTGATGGCCAAGATCGAGGACCGCCGCCGCCGCTACTGGGGCTACGGCGCCCCGGTGGCCACCGGCATCGCCGCGGTGGGCGACGCGTGGGCCTGCACCAACCCGGCGGTGGGCCGGGGCGCGTCGATCGCCCTGCGCCACGGCCAGGTCCTGCGGGACGTGCTGCGGGACGTCCCCGCCGCCGACCCCGTCGCCTTCGCCCGCCGCTGGGACGCGGCCACGGCCGAGACCGTCGAGCCGCTGTACCGGGACACGGTCGCGATCGACCGCCACCGGCTGGCCCAGATCGACCACCAGATCGCGGGCGTGCCCTACGAGACCGACGACCCCGACTGGCACCGGAGCGAGGCGCTGCGCCGGGGCGCGGGCGCCGACGCCGACCTGCTGCGGGCCTACTCGATGGTCCGCACGCTGCTGGGCCGGGCCTGCGACGAGTGGGAGCGCCCGGGCATCGCCGAGCGGGCGACGTCGGTCACCCCGCCGCCCCCCGCCCCCGGTCCCGACCGCCGGGAGCTCGAAGGCATCCTCGCCGGCTGAACGCTCTGAAAGGATGGGAGCCATGCGCGTGCAATCGGGCGACGTCGCCCTCGATGTCCATGTGGACGGGCCCGACGACGGGCACCCCGTGCTGCTGCTCCACGGCTGGCCGGACTCGCACCGGCTGTGGCGCCACCAGCTGCCGGCGCTCCACGCCGCCGGCCTGCGCACGATCACCCCCGACCTGCGGGGCTTCGGCGCCTCCGACCGGCCCGACGAGGTCGCCGCCTACGGGCTGGCGGACACGCTGGCCGACGTGGGGGTCGTGCTCGACGCGGCCGGCGCCGAGCGGGCCCACGTGGTCGGCCACGACTGGGGCGCGGCCGTGGCCTGGCTGATCGCCGGGCTGCTGCCCGACCGGGTCGACAAGCTGGCGGCCCTGTCGGTCGGCCACACGATGGCGTTCCGGGACGCCGGGCTGCCCCAGCGGGAGAAGTCCTGGTACATGCTCATGTTCCAGTTCGCCGGGATCGCCGAGCAGTGGCTGTCCGACGACGGTTGGGCCAACTTCCGGGCCACGTTCGCCCACCCCGACGCCGACGCAGTGACCGAGGAGCTGGCCCGCCCCGGGGCGCTGACCGCCAGCCTCAACTGGTACCGGGCCAACGTGCCGCCCGAGGTGCTCTTCGGCGCCGGCATCGAGCTGCCCCCGGTGGCGGCGCCCACGCTGGGCGTGTGGTCGTCGGGCGACCGGTTCCTGGTCGAGGAGGGCATGACCGGCTCGGCCGGCTACGTCACCGGCCCCTGGCGCTACGAGCGCCTCGACGGCGCCGGCCACTGGATGCAGCTCGAGGCGCCCGACGCCGTGAACGCCCTCCTGGTCGACTTCCTGGCGTGACGGAGGCGCGGGGACCCGACGCCGCCGGCCTGGCCACGGCCGGGCTGATCGGCGTGGCCGCCGGCCTGGCCCTCACCCGCCGGCCCCGCCGCCGGCCGGCGGCCGCGGCCGCCGGGGCGGGCCTGATGGTGGCGTCCGAGGTCGTGGCCCGGCGCAACCAGCGGCCGAACGAGATCCCCGGCCTCCCCCACCGCATCCTGGCCAGCGCGGCGCTGGCCGCCCCGGCGGGCTGGGCCGTGGGCCACGCCCGCTGGGCCCGGCGGCCGGTGGCGCTGGGCGCCGCCGCCGGCGCGGCGGCCGGCCTGATCGGGCTGCGGCCCCAGAAGGTGGCGCTCGGCCCGCTGTTCGGCGCCGGCGTCGGGGCCGCCCTCGGCGCGGTGCGGCCCGGGGTCCGGCCCGCCGCGGTGGCGGCCGCCACCGTCGCCGCCTACCGGGTCGCCTCGGCCGCGGTGTTCCGCGACCCCCAGGTCCGCCTGCTGGCCGAACGGGCCGCCCCCGCCGACCTGCCGTTCGTGGTCCCGCTGGAGGCCCGCACCCGCTACGTCGGCACCGACTACGTCCGGGCCCTGGCCGAGGTGACCGGTGGCGAGTACCGGCGCGACGCGGCCGACGCCGGCATCGTCGCCTCGCTAGACGAGCTGGCGGGGCCCGACTTCGACCCCGCCGCGGTCGACCCCGGGGTGCGCGAGTTCTACGAGCACACCACCCGGTTCGCCCTCGACATCACCCCGGTGTGGCGGACCTGGGTCCGCCCGGGCTACCTGCTGTACCGCACGGCCCTGGCCCGCCCGCTCGGCCAGGCCAACGTGCCGATGAACCAGCGGGAGGCCCAGCGGGGCGTCCGCAGCCGCATCGACACCATCGACACCGACGGCGACGGACGGCCCGACATCCGGGGCTGGATCCGCAGCTACGCCGCCACCGGCGCCCCCATCTACGTCGGCATCTACACGACGTACCGCCACGAGGGCCGGGGCTACGTGAGCGTCGGGTTCCCGCTCCCCCAGGCCGACTTCACCGCCACCCTCGCCCCCGAGCCCCGGGCCGACGGCGGCCTCCGCCTCACCACCCGCAGCCCGCTCGCCCACCCCGGGCACTACCTCACCTACGTCGATCCCGACACCCGGGACCTCACCGCCCTCGCCGTCCCCGGCTTCGCCGAGGAGCTCGACGTCCACCCGGCTCCCGGCGGCGACGAGGTGCAGGCCGAACACGCCTTCTGGGTGTTCGGCCTGCCGTTCCTCGTTCTGCGCTACCGCATCCGGCGCAAGGCCTAGCTGGCGGCCAGCGCGTCCCAGAAGAAGGGGAAGGCGAACAGCGCCAGGCCGGCGCCGATCAGGGACACCTTCCCATAGGTGTATCCCACCGCCGCGAGGGCGAAGCAGATGACCGCCGCGGCGTAGAGGATCATCTTGACCGTCGGGTCCATGGCAGTGACGGCGAGCAACATGTGTCCGGTTCCTTTCCCCAGACCAGGTAGGTAGGTCGCCGCCCTTGTACCCAACCTGGGGGAGGACCAGCCATCAGGGTGCGGTGGTGCCGCCGATCTGCTGGGGCGGCATGCCCAGCTTGCGATGGTCCCACGACCGGGTGCGGGTGACGTCGACGCGCACGGCCACCCGCTTGTTCAGCATCATCTCCACCAGCGGCCGGGCCTCCTCGGTGTAGGGGCCCGTGTAGCGCTCCCACACGTTGACCCCCACCCGCCACAGCGTGTCGGGCTCCTCGATGATCTCGCCGTGGCCCTCGAGCGACACGCCGCGGAGCGTGTCGTAGGTGAGGCCGTCCTCGATGAGGCAGGTGATGCGGGGATCGCGCCGCAGGTTCTGCGCCTTCTGCGACCGGGACTTGGTCTCGAACCAGATGTGGCCGTCGATCACCGCGTACCACATGGCCACGACGTGGGGCATGCCCTTCGGGCCGTTGGTGGCGATCGTCGCCGTGCGGCTGCGGTCGACGAACGCCGCGATCTCCTCGTCGGTCATCGTGATCAGCGAGCGCTGGTTGGTGCCCAT
>DATFRN010000279.1:0-11342 GCA_035263165.1 Acidimicrobiales bacterium
CCGTTGCCACGCACAGTCGAGATCGTGGCCAACCCGTGGTCGAGCGCGATGAGCGCCCGCACGTCATCGATCGAGCCCACGGTGAGCCAGCGTACGCGCTCGCCACGCACCCCTCGCGCGGACGGCCGGCTGCCGCCGCCGCCGTGCCACGTCCAGCTCCCGCGCCGCCCGGCCGGCGGCGGGCCCCATTTGCATCCTCGGACCCGCCGGGCGAGGGTCGGTGCGGCGCGCTCGGCCGGGCCTTGGTCCCGCCGGGCGTGGGTCGGTGCGGCGCGCTCGGCCGGGCCCGGGTCGCCCGGGCCGGGGTCGGTGCGGCGCGCTCAGCCGCACCCGCCCCCCGCCCGGCCCGGGCCGGGCCCGCCGTCAGTCGGTCGGCGGCTCGTCGGGGCTCGGGTCCGGGCCCGGGGCCGGCTCTGGGTCGCCCACCCACAGTTCGTGGGGGGTGCGGTCGCGGGGGCCCTGGTAGGGGAGGGGTTCTGCCTTGCCGGTGCGGGCCGCCGTGTAGCCGGCGCAGACGATCTCCAGGACCAGGCGGCCGAAGACCGCCGGCATCCTCGGGGGGTGGTCGGCCTCGACGTCGGCCGCCACCGTCGCCAGCTGGCCGATGTAGCCGAGGTAGTGCAGCTGGGCCGATGCCGCCTTCGGCGGCGCGTCCGGCAGGTGCAGGGCCATGCCGTTGAGCTCGACCGTCGGCTCGGGGACCAGCTCCAGCCGCACCGCTCCCGTGGCGCTGGCGGCCTGGGCGTCCCACGTGGGGGCCGCCGACCGCCACGACGCCCGGACCTGGGCCCGCAGGCCCGTGTCGAACTCCAGCGTGAGCTCGGCGTCGTCGTCGATCTCGATCCCCGGGCCGCCCGACACCCGAGCCTCGACCGCCACCGGGCGGGCGGGGGCGGCGGCGAGCAGGGCGAGGGCCACGGCGTGCACCCCCAGGTCGAACAGCGCCCCGCCACCCCACTCCGGCACCAGCCGGTGCTCGGCCCAGTCGGGCCGGCCCTGGGCCATCCGCACCTCCAGGTGCGTCAGCTCACCCATCCGCCGGCACGCCGCCACCGCCTCGGCGACCGCCGGCGAGTACGCCAGGTTCTCGCCGTAGGCGACGGTGCCGCCCCCGGCGGCCAGGGCGACGATGGCGTCGGCGTCCTCCAGCGTGGCGGCCAGCGGCGTCTCCACCAGCGCCGCCGCCCCGCCGGCCACGGCCCGCTCGGCCTCCTGGCGGTGCACCGGCGGCGGCGTGGCCACCAGCACGACGTCGGCGCCGCCGGGCAGGTCCTCGTAGCGGCACACCACGGCCCCGGTCTGCTCGGCCCGCCGGCTGGCCGAGAACCCCCGCCGCGACGCCACGTGCACCACGTGCACGTGGTCGAGCGCGTCGACGGCCAGGCCGTGCACGGCGGTCACCCAGCCCGCCCCGGCGAACGCGAACGACGTCACCGCCGGCGGCGGGTCAGGCACCCGACAGGCGGGCGACGACGGGGGCCATGGCCCGCATGTTGTCGGGCCCCTGCACCACCAGGTACGAGACGTCCCACCGCTCGCGCCCGGCCTCCAGGTCCTCGGCGATCTGCTCGGCACTGCCCACCCAGGCGTGCGGGTAGGCGGCCAGGGCGTCGGGCTCGAGCCCGAACATCGGCGCCAGGTTGGCCAGCGTGCCGGCCCGGTCGTCGGTGACGGCGCACAGGAAGATCAGCATCTGCAGCTCGAGGTCGTCGTAGCGGTCGCCCGCCGCGGCCCGCACCCAGCCGACCTTGCGGTCGGTCACGTCGGCGGCGCCGTCCCGGGCGGCGGCGCCGTCGATCCGGCCCGAGCGGATGGCCGGGTTGATGCCCACGATGTCGGCCTCCCGCCCGGCCAGCGCCAGCACCCGGGGCCCGCCGCCGCCGATGATCAGCGGCGGGGACGGCTGCTGCTGCGGCTTCGGCTGCCCGTCGAGGTCGGCCACCTGGTAGTGCTTGCCGGCGAAGCTGAACGGCCCGGGGGCGAACAGGCCCTTGATGACGGCGATGCCCTCCTCCAGCCGGTCGACCCGCTCGGCCGCCGAGTCCATGGGGATGCCCGACTGCTCGTAGTCGCTGGCCAGCCAGCCGGCGCCCAGCCCGAGCTCGAGCCGCCCGTCGGACAGCACGTCGACCGACGCCATCTCCTTGGCCGTCACCACCGGGTGCTTGTAGTCGTTGTCGAGCACCAGCGTGCCGACGCGCAGCTCGCGGGTGGCGTCGGCCGCGGCCACCAGGGCCGGTGCCGGGGCCAGCTGATCGCCGAAGTGGTCGGGCAGGAACAGGGTCGAGTAGCCGAGATCCTCGGCCTCGCGGGCGAGGTCGGCCCAGGCGGCCGAGCTGGCGGCGGTGCTGAACTGGACACCGAATCGGAACCGACGCGGGTGCGGCATGGCGGTGACCCTAGTGCGGTCCGCCGGGGCATCCGCGGGCCGGCGAGCGGCCCTGGCTACGCTGCGCGCGGGCGTGACCCCGGGCTCCGGAGCCAGCCGGCCGCCGGCCGTTGGCCCCGCCCGGGCCGGGAGCCAGGGAGCCGGAGATGGGGCAGTGAGCACGGTCGTCGTCGAGGTCGTCATCGGGCTGGCGTTCCTCTTCTTCCTGCTGAGCATCGTGGCCTCCGCGCTCAGCGAGGTGATCTCCGGCCTCTTCAACCTCCGGGGCAACACGCTGCACCAGGGGATCGCCAACCTCATCACCGGCGACCAGGTCCTGCCCGTGCAGCCGCCGGACGGCGAGGCCCGGCCCGCCGACCAGCCGCCGGCCAGCGATGCCGAGGCGTTCTGGCGCATCCGCGACCACCCGCTGGTCAACTCCTACGAAGGCCGGCGCTGGCCGTCCTACCTGTCGGCCGCCTCGTTCCGCAGCGCGGTGCTCGATGCCACCCGGGTCATGGACGTGCGGGCGGGCGGCCCCGGCGGCGTCCCCGACCTGGCCGCCGGGCTGGCCGCGCTGCCCGAGGGCGGCCATCTGCGGACGGTCCTCACCGCGCTGGCCCGCACGGTCGACCACGACCCGGCCCGGTTCCCGATGGCGATCGAGCAGTGGTACGACCGGAGCATGGACCGGGTGTCGGGCTGGTACAAGCGCAACACCCAGTTCCTCCTGTTCGGAATCGGCGTGGCGCTGGCGCTGGTCATCAACGCCAACGCCGGCCAGGCCGCGCTGCGGCTGTGGACCGACGACGCCGTGCGCGACGGCCTCGTGGCCCAGGCCCAGAGCGCCCAGAAGGACAGCGAGGCGCCCGCCGCGGTCGGCCAGCTGCGCCGGCTCGACTTCCCCGTCGGCTGGGCCGAGCGCAACCGCCCCGAGGTCACGCCGATCGGCCTGCTCGGGGCGCTGGGCGGCTGGGTGCTCACCGGCATCGCCGTGACCTTCGGCGCCCCGTTCTGGTTCGACGTCCTCGGCCGCGTGTCCAACCTGCGGGCCGCCGGGCGCAAGCCCGAGAGCGTGCTCACCCCGGAGGATGGCGCGCCCCGCACCCGTGCCGCGGTCTGACGCCGAATACCCTGGGAGCACGCCGGCCCGACGGGTTCTCGCCAGACCTGCTGGGTAAGGTCTCCCCGGCCCCGCCACCCCCATGCGCAACCTCGTCCTCAAGATCTTCGCCGTCATCGTCGGCACCGGGATGGTCCTGGCCGCCGCGACGGCCGCCATGGCGGTGCCCGCCGGCTACCTCGAGCACCTCGGCTCCGGCACCCCGCCGCCGATCAAGCTCGGCGAGCTCAGCCAGCGGTCCTACGTCTACGCGGCCAACGGCCAGCTCATGGCCAGCCTGCAGGACGAGGAGAACCGCCAGCCGATCCCGCTCCGGAAGATCCCGGCCCACGTCATCGCCGCGGTCCTGGCGGTGGAGGACGCCGGCTTCTACGTCCACGACGGCTACAACATCCGCGGCATGCTCCGGGCCTTCCGGGCCAACGTCGACTCGGGCGGCATCAGCCAGGGCGGGTCGACCATCACCCAGCAGCTGGTCAAGCTCAACGTCCTCGGGTCCAAGCAGACGGTCGACCGGAAGATCCAGGAGGTCGTCCTGGCCAGCCGGCTCGAGAAGCAGATGACCAAGCAGCAGATCCTCAGCCGCTACCTGAACACGGTCTACTTCGGCAACCACGCCTACGGGATCCAGGCGGCGGCCGAGACCTACTTCGGCGTCGGCGCCAAGGACCTCGACGTCGGCCAGGCCGCCATGCTGGCCGGGATCATCCGCAACCCGATCAACTACAACCCGGTCCGCTTCCCCAAGCGGGCCCAGGCCCGGCGGGACGTGGCCATCGACCGCATGTACGCGGTGGGCGCCCTCGACAAGAACGAGCGGCTGTGGTGGCACAAGGCGCCGACCGTGCCCAAGATCCACCAGGTGCTGCCCAAGCCCAACGACTACTTCGCCGACGCGGTGAAGAAGGAGCTGCTGCGGGACAAGCGGCTCGGCGCCACGCCGGCCCAGCGGCGCAAGGCCGTGTTCGAGGGCGGGCTGAAGGTCTACACGACCTTCGACCCGGTGGCGCAGGCGTACGCCTCCCAGGCCCGCGACGCCAACCTCCCGCTGGTCAACGGCGTGTTCTCGCAGCCGGGCGTCGATCTCAAGGGCCGGCCCAACCGGGGCTCGGCCGCCGTGGTGTCGATCGACACCCACACCGGGGCGGTGCGGACGATGGTCGGCGGCCCCGGCTTCGACCACTACAAGTACAACCTGGTCACCCAGAACCGCCGCCAGGTGGGGTCGTCGTTCAAGATGTTCATCCTGGCGACGATCATGGAGCAGGGCCGCTCGCCCAACGACATCATCAACGGCCTCGCCCCCTGCATGTTCACCAACCCGGGGGGCACCCCGAACCCCTACAAGGCCGACAACTTCGCCGACGGCAGCGGCGGCATCGGGACGGTCACGGACGCCACGCTCAAGTCGTCCAACTGCGCCTTCGTGCGGCTCGGCCTCATCGCGGGCGGCCAGAACGTGGCCAACATGGCCTACCGCCTGGGCATCCCCAAGGACAAGAAGGGCGGCCCGATCTGCGCCAGCTGCCCGTCGATGGCCCTCGGCGCCAGCGCCCTCACCCCGCTGGAGATGGCCTCGGCCTACTCGACCATCGCCAACGACGGCGTCTACAACGCGCCGTACATGATCGAGAAGGTCCTCGACCGCAACGGCCGGGTGATCTTCGCCCACAAGCCCAACCCCCAGCGCCGCGTCTCGCCGCAGACGGCCCGGCTGGTCACCAGCATCCTGCACCAGAACGTCCAGCGCGGCACCGGCACCCGGGCCCAGATCGGGGCCCAGCCGGCGGCGGGCAAGACCGGCACGGCCCAGTCCTCGCGCGACGGCTGGTTCGTCGGCTACACGCCCGCCCTGACCACGGCCGTGTGGGTCGGGGGCCTGGGCCACGAGTACACGATCCGCCTCCGCGGCGAGCTGATCACCGGCGGCCACTTCGCCGCCCCCATCTGGGGCACGTTCATGCGCAACTGGCAGAACGGGCGGCCGATCAGCGGCTTCATCCCGCCGGTCCCGGTCAAGCCGGGGTCCAAGCCGCTCACGGTGCCCGGCGGCCGCGACCTGACGCCGGCGCCCGCGCCCAAGCCGCCGGCGCCGCCCCCCGGCCCCCGCCCGCCCGGGTTCCCCGTGCCGCTGCCCCCCGCCCCGACACCCACGCTCATCACGATCCCGCGGCCCCAGGACCAGGGGAACGGGGGCGGACCGCCCGGTCGCGGGTAGGGTCCCGGGCGATGAGCCGCTGGGAGCCCCTCCTCGCCGTCCAGGAGCACGACACCCGCGTCGACCAGCTCAGCCACCGGGCCGAGCACCTGCCCGAGCGCGCCCGGCTGGGCGAGGTCGGGGAGCGGACCGCGGCGCTCGACCGCCGGCTGGCGACCGTGCAGGAGCGGCGGGGCGAGCTGGCCCGCAGCCAGCAACGGCTGGAGGACGAGATCGCCTCGCTGACCGCGCGGGCCGACCAGGCCGAGAAACAGCTGTACTCGGGGGCGGTCAGCAACCCCCGCGAGCTCCAGGCGCTCCAGGACGACGTCGCCTCGATCCGGCGCCGCATCGGCCAGCTGGAGGACGACGAGCTCGAGATCCTCGAGCTGTCCGAGCCGGTCGACGCCGAGCTGGCCGAGCTGGGCGCCGAGCGCGAGCGCCTGGTCGCCGAGCAGGCCCAGGTGGAGTCCGAGCTGGCCGAGGCCGAGGCGGACATCACCACCGAGCTGGCGACGGTGCGGGCCGAGCGGGAGAAGGCGGCCGAGGCGGTCGACGCCGCGCTGTGGTCCGAGTACGACACCCTGCGCTCCCAGCTGGGCGGCGTCGCCATCGCCCGGCTGGTCGGGACGACCTGCCAGGGCTGCCACCTCGCCCTGCCGGCGGTGGAGGTCGACCGCATCCGCAAGCTGGCGCTCGACGAGGTCGTCCACTGCGAGGAGTGCGGCCGCCTCCTCGTGCGCGACTGACCGGGCCCGCCCCATGCTGCTGTGGTTCGCCGGCGGCTCGGTGCTGATCGTGTTCCTGGTGTTCCGCAGCCCGGCCATCGACTACCGGCTCGTGGTGCTCGGGGCGCTGCTGCCGCTGGCGGAGCTGCCGTTCGGTTCGCCACGGGTCCTGCACAGCATCACCGGCGCCGCGGTGGCCCTCGGGGCGGCCATGGTGATCACGCCCCGGCGGCGGCTGGTGCAGCGCCGGCTGGTGGCCGTCCCCATCGGCATGTTCCTGCACCTGTTGCTCGACGGCGTGTGGACCGACACCCGGGCGTTCTGGTGGCCGTTCGCCGGCCTGGCCTGGAGCGACAGCCGGCTGCCCGAGCTGTCGCGTGGCGCGCTGGACCTGCTGCTCGAGCTGGCGGGGGCGGCGATGCTGTGGTGGTGCTGGCGGCGCTTCCGCCTCGACGAGCCGGAGCGGCGGGCCCGCTTCCTGCGCACCGGCCACATCGACCGGGACGTGGCGCTGCCGTGACGTCCGCCGGCCGGGACCCGCGTGCGGCCGCGACGGTCGCCGGCGGCCGTGACGGGTCGCGGCCGTGATCGTCGTCGTCCGCCACGGGCGCACCGCCGCCAACGCCCGCGGGCTGCTGCTGGGCCGGGCCGACCCGCCCCTCGACGACGAGGGCACCCGCCAGGCCGCGGCGCTGGGCGCCGCCTGCGCCGGCCTCGACGTGGCCCGGGTGGTGACCAGCCCGCTGTCCCGCTGCCGGCAGACGGCCGAGGCCATCGCCGCCGCCCTCCCCGGCGCCGGGCCCGACGTGGTGGCCGACGACCGCTGGATCGAGCTCGACTACGGCGACTACGACGGCCGCCCCGCCGGCGACCTGCCCGCCGGCACGTGGGAGGCGTGGCGGGCCGACATCGACTGGGCGCCGCCGGGCGGCGAGTCGCTGGCCGCGCTGGGCGCCCGGGTCCGGGCCGCCTGCGACGACCTGGCCGCCGAGGCCCGCGAGCGGGACGTGGTGGTGGCCACCCACGTGTCGCCGATCAAGGCGGCCGTCGCCTGGGCGCTGGGCGTCGACGACGGGGTGACGTGGCGCATGTGGGTGGCGCCCGGGTCGGTCACCCGCATCGGCTGGGGCATCGCCGGCCCGTCGCTGCGGTCGTTCAACGAGCTGGGCCACCTCGTCTGAGGCGGCGGGCCCCGCCGGGCCCGCCCGTAGAGTCGGGGGATGGGTCAAGCGATCACCGTCGTCGACGCCTTCACCGACACCCCGTTCTCCGGGAACCCCGCCGCGGTGTGCGTCCTCGCCCGTCCCACCACCGAGGCGTGGATGCGGGCCGTCGCCGCGGAGATGAACCTGTCCGAGACCGCCTTCCTCGTCCCCCGGGACGACGGCGACCACGACCTGCGCTGGTTCACGCCGACCGACGAGGTCGACCTGTGCGGGCACGCCACGCTGGCCTCGGCCCACGTGCTGGGCGGGTCCCGCCGGTTCCACACCCGCAGCGGCGTGCTGACCGGCGCCGCGGGGGAGGGCGGCACCGTCGTGCTCGACCTGCCGGCCACCCGGGTGGCGCCGGTCGCCGACCCGCCCGACTGGGCCCCGGCGCTGGGCCTGCCGCCCGGGGGGATCGTCGGCGTGTGGAGCGGCGACGGCGGGTGGGTGCTCGCCGAGGCCGCGACGCCGGCCGACGTGCGCGGCCTGGTGCCCGACATGGGGGCGATCGAGGCGCTCGGCGGCTACGTGCTGGTCGTGGCGGCGCCCGGCGACCGGCCCGGGCTCGACTCGGTGTGCCGGCTGTTCGCGCCCGACGTCGGCATCCCCGAGGACCCGGTCACCGGGGCGGCCCACTGCGTCATCGCTCCCTGGCTGGCCGAGCGGACCGGGCGGACCGAGTTCGCCGGCGAGCAGGCGTCGGCCCGGGGCGGCCGGGTCGGGATGCGGGTCGGGGGCGAGCGGGTGTTCCTGACCGGCCACGCCGTCACCGTGTGGGAGGGGGCGCTGCGCGCCGATCCGCCCGCCGCGTGAGCGTCCCGGGACGATCCGGGTGGAGACGGTGGGCAGCGACCTGGAATACTCGGGCGCCGGGGGGTCGGGCGACTGGAGGCTCGCATGGTCAAGGTCCGCGCGACGCGCACCGCCACCGCGTTGCTGGTCGCCTCGGCGCTGGCGCTCGCCGCCTGCGGCGGGGGCAAGGACGACGCCGGCACGCCCGAGGGCTTCGCCCCGACGACGACCTACCTGCGCCAGGTGGTGGCGTCGTCCAAGGCGACGCCGCACACGTTCGAGGCCCGCCTGTCGCTGGGCCTGCCCGGGCCCGCCGACGACGCCCCGGTGACGACCGGCCGTTCGGACGGCCGCTGGACCTACACCCGCTCCGACAGCCGCAGCTTCGTCGAGGCGTCGGGCGAGAAGCTGCCGTTCGACCCGGCCAAGATCAACTGGGTCACCGAGACCGTGTCCGACGGCCACACCTTCTACATGAAGGCGCCGTTCATCGAGGACGTCGCCGCGGCCCGGCCCGACCAGCCGGTCCCGCCCGTCGTCGACGTGCTGCGGGGGCTGGGCGACACCTGGGCCCAGGTCGACCTGGCCGCCCTCGGCGACCCGGTCCCGGCCGAGGTGGGCAAGTGGCTGCCCGGCACCCGCGACCTCGGCGTGCGCCAGGCGCTCCAGCTGCTGCTGACCGCCCGGACCGTCGATGACGAGGGCCCGGCGACGCTGGGCGACGTCAAGGTCCACCGGCTGGCCGCCGAGATCGGCTTCGCCGACCTGCTGGAGGCCGAGGGCGTCGACCTGACCTCTGCGCTGGCCAGCCCGAGCACACCGAAGGGCCTGGCCAACGTGGTCAACCACGCCGAGCTCGAGGCCCAGCTGTGGATCGACGGCGACGGGCACATCCGCCGGCTCATCGTCGACACCGGCTCGACCTTCCAGGACATCGCCAAGGTGGTGGGGGAGAAGGACGTGCCCGACGAGTTCAAGATCCAGGGCGTGTTCACGTTCTCCCACTACGGCGACCACTCGATCGACGTGATCCCGCCGGCGGCCGCCGAGGCCAAGGACATCACTCGGCCGCTCCACGCCATCGACGTCGCTCAGTAGCGCCGCCGCTACGGGGCGTCGGGGGGATGTCTGGGCGGATGACCCAGCGGGCACGCCTGGACCGTGGCCCTCACCGGCTCGCTCACCACGCTCCGGCGCTGCCCGGCGTGCGGGGACATGATGGCGGTCGACGCCAACTTCTGCCCCACCTGCGGCACCCGCCAGGCCGACGGCATCCCCCGGCCGACCGAGCCGCCGGTCGTGCCCGAGTTGCCCACCGCGCCCGTCACCCCCGTCGACGATGCGGTCGCGGCCCACACCACCGCCTGGCTGCTGGTCGCCGCCGTGGTCATCGCCTCGCTGCTGCTGGTGTCCGGGGTGATCGTGGGCCGGCTGCTGGCCGGCACCGGGGGCGGCACCGGGACGGGGTCGCCGGCCTCGGGCCCGGCCGCGGGGGCCATGGACCGCTACGCCCCGATCGCCGAGGGCTGGGAGGCGAAGCACCTCCACGTGGCCGACCAGGGCGCCGGCGACGACGCCGCCGGGCTGGCCACCGCAGCCAACGACGCCCGGGCCTGGCTCGACGTCAACGGCGGGGACCTCCGCGGCGCGATCGCCGGCGTGCGGGGCCCGTCCGGGCCGCTGTACGCGCGGCTGCTCGACGTGTACGACCGGCGCTTCGCGGTGCTGGGCGACATCGAGCAGACCGCCACCGCCGGCGGGACCGGGACGGGGTCGGCGGCGGGCGACCTGGCCGAGCTCGACGCCCTCGACCGCCAGGCCGACGGCCTGACCTGCTCGATCGCGGGCGTGATGCGCGACGAGGGCGACGACCCGGCCGACCACCTGACGCCGGCCATGGGCGTGTCCTGCCCGGCTGCCTAGCCTGGCCGGATGGAGTACCGCCCGGCGGGAGCCGGCGACGCCCGGGCCATCGCCGCTCTGCACGCCGACAGCTGGCGGCGCCACTACCGCGGCTCGTTCCCCGACGCCTACCTCGACGGCGAGGCCGACGCCGACCGCCGGGCGGTGTGGGACGAGCGGCTGGCGTCCGGCCCGGCCGACCCGGGCGCCGCCACCGTCGTGGCGGTCGACGGCGGCGAGGTCGTCGGCTTCGTCCACACGATCTACGACGACGACCCCGTGTGGGGGGCGCTGGTCGACAACCTCCACGTGACCGCCGACCGCAAGGGGGACGGCATCGGGACCGCGCTGATGGCCCGGGCTGCGGCGGGGGTCCTGGCCCGACCCCGCCCGACCGGCCTGTACCTGTGGGTGCTGGAGGCCAACGTGGCGGCCCAGCGGTTCTACGCCGCCCGGGGCGGGGTGCCGTCGGGCGACGAGTGGTCGGACAGCCCCGGCGGCGCCCGGGTCCGCGACATCCGCTACGCCTGGGCCGACCCGTCCGTGCTGCTGGACTGAGCGGGCGGGCGTCGGGCCCCGCCTAGCGTGGGTGCCGTGACCGACATCACCGTCGTGGTCGTGTGCCCCGAGTGCCGCACGTTCTGGCCCGAGGGCGGCGAGCCGGCCTGCGCCGACCCCGACCACGGCCGGCGGCGCCACGAGATGCACCGCCACCGGACCCCGGTGCGGCTCCCTGACGGGACCGAGTTCACCGCGGTGTCGTACGACGAGGCCGACCCCTACACCCGCGACCGGCCGCCGGACTACGGGCTCTACCTCGACGGCCGCTGGCAGCCGCCGTGGGCCCACGACCGGGTGGCCTGGCCCGACTTCGGCGTCCCGGCCGACCCCGCAGACCTGGCGGCCGGGCTGGGCGACGTGCTGGCCCGGGCCCGGGCGGGGGAGCGGGTCGAGATCGGCTGCCTCGGTGGCCACGGCCGCACCGGCACGGCCCTGGCCTGCCTGGCCGTGCTGTGCGGCCACC
>DATFRN010000280.1:0-3781 GCA_035263165.1 Acidimicrobiales bacterium
CGGGTTGTGGAAGTAGCTGGTGCAGTCGCCGGCCCAGACCGTCCTGGTCAGGTCGCGCTCCAGCTCGGCGGCGTGGCGGGCCATCGCCTCCCGGGTGACCTCCAGGGAGCGGGCCCCGCTCGTGCGCAGTGCGGCCAGGGCGCTGGCGACGAACTGGGCCTGGGCCTCGAGGATCAGGAGGATCGAGTTGCCGCCCTGGTTGGTGTTGGGGCCGTACAGCATGAAGAAGTTGGGGAACCCCGGCACCGCCAGGCCGTGGTAGGCGCGGGGGACGCCCGCCCAGTGGTCGTGCAGCCCGAGACCGCCGCGGCCCTCCACGGAGATCCCCCGCAGGTACTCCGCCGCCCGGAAGCCGGTGCACAGGACGATCGTGTCGGCGGGCCGCTCCACGCCGTCCTCGGCCACGATCCCCCCGGGGGCGATACGGGCGATGCCCGCCGTGACCAGCTCGACGTCGTCCCGCTGGACCGCCGGGTACCAGTCGCTCGACACCAGCGTGCGCTTGCAGCCGAACGGGTCGGTCGGGGTGAGCCTCGCCCGCAGCGCCGGGTCGGGCACCTTGTGGGCCAGGTAGCTGCGGGCCAGGCCGGCGATCGCCTCCACCGACGGGTCGCCGGCCATGAAGGCCGTCGTCTGCTCGAACATGTCGTGCAGCCCCTGGCGGTGCCGGGCCGCCTCGTCGGGCCGGGTGGCGAACACCCGCTGCTGCTCGGGCGAGTAGGGCGGGTCCTTGCGGGGCACGATCCACGGCGCCGTGCGCTGGTAGACGTCGACGTGGGCCGTGCGGTCGGCGATCGCCGGCACCACCTGGATGGCGCTGGCCCCCGTCCCGACGACCGCCACCCGCCGCCCGGCGAGGTCGTGGTCGTGGCGCCAGCGGCCCGAGTGGAACGCCACCCCGGCGAAGTCGTCGAGGCCGGCCAGCGGGGGGATCGCCGGCGTGTGGAACAGGCCGATCGCCGACACCAGCACCGCCGCCTCGTGGGCGCCGCCCCGCCCGTCCCGCAGCCGCCAGCAGGCGTCGGGCTCCGACCAGGCGGCCGCCACGATCTCGGTCCCGAGCCGCACCTTGCGCCGGACGTCGAACCGGTCGTAGCAGTCCTCGACGTAGCGGAGGATCTCGGGCTGGGTGGCGTAGGCCCGCGACCAGTAGGGGTTGGGGGCCCACGACAGGCTGTAGAGGTGCGACGGCACGTCGCACGCCGCCCCCGGGTAGGCGTTGGCCCGCCACGTCCCGCCCACGCCGTCGTGGCGCTCGAAGACGACCACGTCGTCGACGCCCGCCTCGGCCAGCCGGTGGGTCACCGCCAGGCCCCCGAACCCGGCCCCCAGCACGGCGACCGCGGCCCGCGGCGTCACCCGCCGCCCTCCGGGCCATCGGGGCCGGCCAGCCGGGCCAGGTTGGCGGCCGCCGCGGTGTCGACCAGCTCGACGGCCACGCCGTCGGGGTCGGCCACCACCGCCATGGCCACGCCGGCCACCTCGATCCGCCGGGGCACGCCCCCGAGCCCCAGGGCGGCCAGCCGGCCCAGGGCGGCGTCGAGGTCGGTCAGCACCGACAGCACGAGCACGCCGGCGACCGCCGGCCCACCCCCGCCCCCGGCGGGCACCGGCCCGAGGTCGACCAGCTCGACGATCCCCGCCCCCGGGGCCGCCGGGTCGCCGAGGAACACCGCCCGCAGCGACGACGACGGCGCCCGCAGCAGCGTGGGCCAGTCGCCCTCGAAGCGCTCGTCCATCAGGACCTCGAACCCCAGGCCGTCGCGCCAGAACCGCAGGCTGGCCTCGACGTCGCGCACGCAGATGGCGGAGTGGTGGATGACAGGCACTGAACGCGGAGTTTAGACTCCGAGTCCAAACGCTGCCGGGGGTGGGAGGTGATCCGGTGCGACCGCTGCCCGAGGGCATGCGCGAGAAGGTCCTGGCCGCCGCCGAGCTGTTCGCCGAGCACGGCCTCGACGCCACCAAGATGGAGGACGTCGCCGCCGCCACCGGCGTGCCCAAGGCCACGCTCTACTACTACTTCGAGGGCAAGGAGGACATCCTCGCCTTCCTGTTCAACGAGATCCTCGACGAGGTCGCCCGGGCCATCGCCGCCGCCATGAGCACCGCGGGGACGGCCGCCGACCGCCTGCGGGCCGCCCTGGCCGCCCACCTCCGGGTGTTCGAGGACTTCCCCGCGGCCAGCCGGGCGCTCCAGTTCGACCTCGGGCGGGCCGCCCGCATCCCCCACATCGACGAGCGGATCGAGGCCGCGTTCCGGGGCCCGGTCCGGCGGCTGCTGGAGGCGGGGGCCGCCGACGGGAGCCTCCGGGCGGTCGAGCGTCCCCGCCTGGCCGCCATCGCCATCCTCGGCGCGGTGACGACGGTCGGCATCAACGCCATCACGCCCGGCCCGGCGGCCCGGCCGGTCGAGGAGATCGCGGACGACGTCATCGACGTCGTCCTGCGGGGCGTGGCGGCGTGACGGCGGCGGTGGTCGTCGGCAGGGCGTCCGGCATCGGCGCGGCGGTGGCGGCGGCCCACCGCGCCCGCGGCGACGAGGTCGTCGTCTGGGATCTCGGCGACCGCGACGGCGCCGACGTCCGCTGCGACGTCGGCGACCCCGACCAGGTCGACGCGGCCGCCGCCGAGACGGTCGAGCGGATCGGGGCCCCCGACCTCGTCACCGTCACCGCCGGCGTCGGCCACGCCGGGTCGCTGCTCGACGCCCCGGCCGGCGACTGGGACCGGGTCGTCGGCACCAACGCCAAGGGGGCGTGGCTGGCGATGCGGGCCCTGGCCCGGCCCATGCTGGCCGGCGCCGGCGGCTCGATCGTGGCCACCAGCAGCGTCAGCGCCCGCCTGGCCGACCGCACGATGGGGCTCTACTGCGCCTCCAAGGCGGCGCTCGACATGGTCATCGCGGTGGCGGCGGTCGAGTGGGCGCCGGCCGTGCGGGTCAACGGCGTCGCCCCCGGCGTGACCGACACGCCGATGCTCGGCCCGGCGCCCCGCGACGGCGCCTGGCTGCAGGGCGTGGCCGGCCGCACCGCGCTCGGGCGCCTGGGCACGCCGGCCGACGTGGCCGAGGTCGTCCTGGCCGTGCACGGCCTCGGCTGGGTCACCGGCCAGGTCGTCCCGTGCGACGGCGGTCTGTCCCGCCACAGCCCGATCGACCCGCCCGCCCGCCCGTGACCCAGCTGGAGGCGCACCGTCACCGGTGGCCGACGACGCCCTGGGGGCGGTACGGGGTCTCCAGGCGGGCGATCTCGTCGTCGGTCAGGGCGAGCTCGGAGGCGGCGACGGCGTCGTCGAGGTGCCTGGTCGTGGTCGTGCCGACGATGGGGGCGACGATCGGCTTGTGCAGCAGCCAGGCGAGGGCGACCTGGGCCGGCGGCGCGCTGCGGGCGTCGGCGACCTCGGCCAACCCGGCGAGGACGCCCGCGTCGGGATGCGGGTAGAAGGCCTCGATCAGCGGATCGCTCGCCCGGCGGACGGTCTCGGTCGTCCCGCTCGCCCCGGGCCGGGCCAGCAGGCCGCGAGCCAGGGGGCTCCACGGGAGGATCCCCACGCCCTGGTCCACGCAGAGCGGGATCATCTCCCGCTCCTCCTCCCGGTACAGGAGGTTGTAGTGGTTCTGCATCGACACGAACGGGGTCCAACCGTTGGCCGCCGCCGTCTGCTGCGCCTTGGCGAACTGCCAGGCGAACATGGACGAGGCCCCGATGTAGCGGGCCTTGCCCGACCGGACCACGTCGTGGAGCGCCTCCATGGTCTCCTCGATCGGGGTGTCGGGATC
>DATFRN010000281.1:0-19964 GCA_035263165.1 Acidimicrobiales bacterium
CCGACGTGGCCGCGACCGTCGACCAGCTGCACGAGGCGGCGGACAGCGGCCTGCGCGGCGTCACCTGCCCGACGCCCGCCGCCGGGATGCCGCCGCTGATCGACCCGGTCTACGAGCCGATCTGGGAGGCGGCCGAGCAGCGCGGGCTCCCGCTCCACGCCCACATCGGCTGGGGCGGTCTGGCCGTGGACGACCTGCCGTTCACCTCGATCATGTCGGCGGCCGGACGGGGCGTCGTCATGGCCGAGATGCGGTGGCTGTCCCGCCGCTGCCTGTGGCTGCTCACCTATGCCGGCGTGTTCGAGCGCCACCCCGACCTCAAGCTCGTGTTCGTCGAGCAGCAGGCCGACTGGGTGCCCAACCAGCTGGCGCTCCTCGACGAGAACTACGACGACTACCAGCGGGGACACGTCCTGCGGGCCGAGCTGCCCCACCGGCCGAGCGACTACTGGCGCCGCCAGTGCTTCGTCGGTGCCTCGTCCATCGCCCGGGCCGAGGTCGAGATGCGGGCGGCGATCGGCGTCGAGACGATGCTGTTCGGCACCGACTACCCCCACTTCGAGGCGACGTGGCCCAACACCACGCTGTGGCTCAAGCGGGCCTTCGCCGGCGTGCCCGAGGCCGAGGTGCGCCTCGTCCTCGGCGACAACGCCATCCGCTGCTACGGCCTCGACCGGGCCCAGCTCCAGGCCGCGGCCGACCGCGTCGGGCCGCTGGTGAGCGACGTGACCGGCGGCGAGGACGACCTCGACGAGGCGACCGCCCGCTGGCTCGACGAGCGCGGGCTGGCCCGGCCGGCCATCTGCATGTGAGCGAGGGACGTCGATGAGCGACCCCACCGTCACCACCACCGCCGGGACCGTGCGGGGGGAGACCGTCGACGGCATCCACGTGTTCCGTGGTGTGCCGTACGGCGCGTCGACCGCCGGCCCCAACCGGTTCTGACCGCCCGAACCGGTCGCCCGCTGGGAGGGCGTCCGCAGCGACGGCCAACGCGCCCTCCGCGCCGCAACTGGCCCTCGAGGGCGTGCCCGACGAGGTCCGCCGCGTGTTCGGCTATCCCGACAAGGAGCCGCAGAGCGAGGACTGCCTGACGGTCAACGTGTGGACGCCCGGCCTCGGTCCGGGCGAGCGCCGGCCGGTCATGGTGTGGCTCCACGGCGGCGGGTTCTCGACGGGGTCGGGGAACCACCCCGGCTACGACGGCCGCCGGCTGGCGCAGCGGGGCGACGTCGTCCTGGTCAACGTGAACCACCGCCTCGGTGCGCTCGGCTACCTGTTCCTCGGCGATCTCGCCGGTGCCGGGTTCGAGGGGTCCGGCAACGTCACGATCTTCGGCGAGTCGGGCGGGGGCGGCAAGGCCAACACGCTGATGGCGATCCCGGACGCCCGTGGGCTGTTCCACCGGGCGATCTGCATGAGCGGCGTCGCCGGGGGCCCCATGGACCTCCCGACGCGGGTTCCCGCCACCGAGACCGCGCGTGCCCTGATCGACGAGCTCGGATTCGACCCCTCCGACGCGGCCGCCCTGCAGGCGGTCCCCGTGGCGCGGCTGCACGAGGCCGAGCTGGCCGTGGCCTCCCGACGCTCGGCGCCGATCTCGCTCGGCGGCCTCACCTGGACACCCGTCGTCGACGGAGCCGTCCTGCCCGAGCCGCCGTTCGACGCCGTCCGTGACGGGCGCGCCGCCGACGTGCCGCTCCTCGTCGGGACGACCGCCCACGAGGCCAGCATGTTCGCGATGGCCGACCCCGCCTTCTTCACCATGGACGACGACGCCCTGGCGGCGCGGCTCGGCGGGTTCGTGGGCGAGGGGGCCTCGGCGCTCCTCGCCGCCTACCGGGCCGGCCGGCCGAGCGCGACGAACCAGGAACTCCTCGTGGCAGCCATGACCGACTGGATGATGCGGGTGCCGTCGATCGCGCTCGCCGAGCGGCGGCTCGAGTCCGGCGGGTCGCCGGTGTGGATGTACCTCTTCGCCTGGGAGACGCCGGCGCTCGGCGGCATGTTGGGCGCCTGCCACGCCCTCGACGTGCCGTGCATGTTCCACATGCCCGACCACGCGCCGATCACCGGCGACTATCCCGAGAGCCGGCCGCCTTGCTCCTGAAGGTCGGCGAGGAGGGCATCGACCCGGCGCCGCGCTGCCTGTGCCGTAGAGCGCCCCGGTGCGATGTGGAGAGTCCCAGCGTCGACCCCTGCGAGGACCTCACCGGCGAAGTCGTAGGGCGCGAACACCTCTGGCGGACCCTCGTCGCCACTGGACATCGCAGCGGCGACGATCTTCTGGTCGCGGTCAGACAGTCCGGCGTCGGTGAGTAGGACGGTCCCGCCCGAGCCATCGCTAGGTACGAGGTCGTCGGGACGGTTCCGAGCCGACTCCTGAACCCGCGTGGCTACCGCCCCGGGACAGACGACGCTCACCCCCACGCCGGGGGCGAACACGTCGAGCTCGGCCCGGAGCGTCTCGGAGAGCGCCACCACGGCGTGCTTCGCGGCGTTGTACGGCGCGTTGAACGGTGGAGTGGCGACGCCGGCCAGCGAGGCGGTGTTCACGACGTGGCCGCGGTTGCGGGCGACGAGCGGGGGCACAAAGGCCTCGATCCCGTGGATGACGCCCCACAGATTGACCCGCATGTTCCACTCCCACACGGTGTGGTCGAGCTCCCACATCGGGCCCAACCCGCTGAAAATGCCCGCGTTGTTGAACACGGCGTTGACCTGGCCGAACTCGTCGATGGCCCGCTGCGCCAGTGCGAACACGTCGTCGCGGCGGCTCACGTCGCACTCCACGCCGATCACGCCCACATCTACGTCGGCCATGGTCGCGACGGCGGCTGCGAGCGCGGGCGCCTCGATGTCGCTCATCACGACGGCCACGCCCCGGTCGACGAGTCGCTGCGCCAGGCCCAGGCCGATGCCGCTGGCCGCGCCGGTCACGACCGCGACGTCGCCCGCTTCGATCGTCATCCCTCGACCTCCGACAGCTACGCGAGCTCGTGGCGGAACAGCGTGGAGGCGTTGCGCCAGGTGATCTTCTCGATCTCGTCGTCCGACAGGTCGGCCATGGTGTGGTCGACGAAGTCCTGGGTGTCGGGCCAGGTCGAGGAGGCGTGGGGGTAGTCGACCTCGAGCATGATGTGATCGATCCCGATCCGGTCGCGCAGACCGATCGTGGACGGGTCGTCGATGGTGCAGAACCAGAAGTTCCGCTGCAGCGCTTCGCTGGGCTTGATGCCGGCGTCCCAGTCGGATCCGACGCTGCCCATCTCGTAGATCTCCATGTACTCGAGCCGGTCGAGGAACATCGGCACCCAGCCGATGCCGCCCTCCGACATGGCGATCCGCAGATCGGGGAACCGCAGCGGGGTGCGGGCCCAGAGGAAGTCGGCCGCCGCCGCCAGGCCGCACACGGGGAACAGCGACGTCGCCTGCTGGATCGGCGCCTCCGGCGAGAGCGTGGCATGCCACTCCCCCGTCCCGGTGTGCAGGCACAGGACCGTGCCGGTCTCCTCGCAGGCCCGGAGCAGCGGGTCCCAGTGCGTCGTGTGGATCGACGGGAAGCCGACGTGGGCGATGCCCTCGGGGAAGCTCAGCGCCTTGAAGCCCCGCTCGGCGTTGCGTCGCACGTCGGCGGCCGCGACCTCCGGGTCGCCGAGCCAGGCGATCTGGAGCGGGATCAGGCGGTCGGGGTAGGCGCCCGACCACTCCTCGATGTGCCAGTCGTTCCAGGCCCGGACGCAGGCGAGGCCCAGCTCCTGGTCCTTGCTCCGGGCGAACTTCGTGCCCGCGAAGCCGGACAGCAGGGACGGGAAGCACAGCGACGCGTCGATGCCCGCGATGTCCATGTCCGCCACGCGGGCGGCCGCGTCCCAGGCGCCCTTGCGCATCTCGTCGAACCGGGTCGGCTCGAAGTTCCACTCCTCCCGCGGGCGGCCGACCACCGCGTTCAGTCCGACGTTCGGGATGAGCTGCCCCTCGTACTGCCACGCCTCGCCACCGCCGTCGGTGGCCACGATGCGTGGCGCCTGGTCATCGAACTTGGCGGGCATGCGGCCCTCGAACATGTCGGGCGGCTCACACAGGTGGTCGTCGACGGAGATGATGCGGTGACGCTTGGGGCGGGGCTTCGGATCCGGGAGCAGCACGACATCCAGGATACAATCTTGCCGTGTCGCGTGTCATGGAGGAGGAGGCTGCACGGCGGCCGCTGCTGGGGGTCCGCGTCGTCGAGGCGACGAGCTACGTGCTCGGGCCCTTCGCCGCGCTGCAGCTGGCCGACCTCGGCGCCGAGGTGGTGAAGGTCGAACCGCCGAAGGGCGGCGACCCGATGCGGCGCTTCGGCCAGCGGGTGAACGGCACGAGCCTGGCGTTCGCCAACTGCAACCGCAACAAGCGGTCGGTGTTCCTCGACCTCAAGTCGGCCGACGGCGCCGCCGCTCTCGGCGAGCTGCTGGCCGGCGCCGACGTGTTCCTGTCGAACTGGCGTCCTGCCGTCGCCGAGCGGCTCGGGTTCTCGGCGGACGCAGTGCGGGCCCGCTACCCGCGACTGGTGTGGGTCCGGGTGACCGGCTTCGGGCAGGACGGCCCGCTGGCCGACCTGCCGGCGTTCGATGCGATCGTGCAGGCCCGGTCCGGCTACGCCGCCCGCGCCGACGGTGATGCGGCGCTCGGCCTCGGCTACCTGGCCGACAAGGTGACCGGCACGTTCGCCGCCCAGGCCGCCCTCGCCGCCCTGCTGCAGCGCGACCGGACGGGCGCGGGGTCGGTGGTCGATGTCGCGATGCTCGACGCCATGGCCTACTTCGACTCCCCCGACATCTTCGCCGGGCACACCATCGAGGGACGGCACGACCCCGACATGCTGCGCCACCTCGGTGCGGTGCGGCCGGTCCGCACCGCCGACGGCTGGATCGTGGTCAGCCCGGTGAGCGGCCGGCAGCTCTCGACGACCGTCACGGTCGTCGGGCACCCGGAGTGGATCGACGAGCTGCGGTCCTACGGCAACGCCGCCGACATGACCGTCGGCCTGCACGACCGGCTCGACCGCGTGCTGCCGACGCGGACGACCGCCCACTGGGAGGACGTGTTCGCCGAGGCGGACGTGCCGGCCAGCGCCGTGTTCGACGTCGATGCCCACCTCGCCGATCCCCAGGTCCGGCACAACGCCGTCTACCGGGTGGGCGACGACCCGGTCCTCGGTCGCACTCGCCGGGCCCGCCACGCCGCCCGCTTCGACGGCGAGCCCGTGACCACCGACGACCTCCCGGTCCCGCCGGTACCCGAGGCAGATGGGTAGCGACCTGTTCCACGTCGGACTGTGCGTGGCCGACATCGAGCGATCCGTCGCGTTCTACTGCGATGGCGGTGCCCGCGTTGTCCAACTGTCCTTCTACCTCGACGACGCCGACGCCAAGCGGGCCAAACTGGCGGCGCGCGGCGACGTCACGATCACGTCGAAGGTCGTCCGCCTGGGCGCCACCATGCGCAGCTTCTACACGACCGACCCCGACGGCGTGCCGGTGGAGATCCTCCAGCTCACCGGCGGAGCGACGCACGACTCCGTGCTGGCGGACGCCGCCCTCGGGCCGCTCACATGACGGTCGTCGCCACCACCGCGGGCGATCTGCGGGGCGTGTGTGAGGAGGGCGGATGCGTGGCCTTCCTCGGCGTTCCCTTCGCTGAGCCGCCGGTCGGGCGACGACGGTTCCGGCCGCCCGTACCGGTGGCCCGCTGGTCCGGCGTGCGCGCTGCCGAGCGGTACGGGCCGGCGGCGGCCCAGCTGGCGAAGCGCGGCATCTTCGACCCCCTGGACCCCATCGACGAGGACTGCCTGTACCTCAACGTCTGGACGCCGGCACCGGACGACGGCGCCCGGCCCGTCCTGGTGTGGATCCACGGCGGCGGCCTGCGCGGCGGGTCCGGCGCCGAGGCCGTGTTCCGGGGGAGCCACCTCGCCGCCCGCGGCGACTGCGTGATGGTCACGATCAACTACCGGCTCGGCGCGCTCGGCGGGTTCGTCCTCCTGGAGGAGCTCGGCGATCCGCGGTTGGCGGAGAGTGCCAACGTCGGGCTGCTCGACCAGCTCATGGCCCTGCGGTGGGTGCAGGACAACGTCGCCGCGTTCGGCGGCGATCCTCGGCGGGTCACCGTCGCCGGCCAGTCGTCGGGGGGCCAGAGCGTCGGCGTCTTCCTCGGCCTGCCCGAGGCCGCCGGGCTGTTCGCCGGGGCGATCGCGCAGAGCCCGGCGCCGACCCGCCTGCTCGACCGGGAGGTTGCCCGGCAACTCGGCGAGCGGTACGCCGCCCACCTGAGCGGGCGGGGCGTCGACCGCGGCGACATCGCCACGGCGCCGGCCGCAGACCTCGTCGCGGCGGTCGCGAGCCTGAAGAAGGAGACGGACTGGGGCCCGATCGGCCACCCGCTCCACCCGATCGTCGACGGGCGGGTGATCGCCCGCCAGCCGCTCGACGTCCTGGCGTCGGGCGGCGGCAACCCGGTGCCGCTGCTGGCCGGGAGCAACCGCGACGAGCTGGTCCTGCGCATCGGTGCGACCGGCGCGGGGGAGCCCGAGCCCGCGCCGACGGAGGCCGAGTTGGCCGAGGCGTGGCGGACGCCGTTCCCCGGCTCCACCGACGGCCGGAGCCACGCGGCCCAGCTGGCCGCCGCCTACAACCCCCGGGCGACGGCCGGGCTCGACCCTCCGGGACCTCCGCCGACGCCGTTCCTCCAGGGCGAGCGCATGACCCGCATCAGCGCCATCCGCCTCCTCGAGGCCGCCGTCGGCCACGGCCCGCCGGCCTTCTCCTACCTGTTCACCTGGGATCCGCCCAGTCACTGCGGCGCTGCCCACTGCCTGGAGCTGCCGCTGGTGTTCGACACCGCCGGCGAGAGCAAGATCGGTCGCCTCTACGGCGAGGGGGGCGACGAGGTGGCGGCCATGACGGACCTGATCCAGTCGGCCTGGGTGGCGTTCGTGCGCACCGGTGACCCGGCGACCGAGTCGCTTCCGGCGTGGCCCCGCTACGAGCCGGACCGGCGGGCGACGATGCTGCTCGATCGCTCGCCCCGGGTGCTCGACGATCCGTGGCGCGACCAGCGCAAGGCCTGGGAGGGCGTCGTCTGACGCGTCAGGCGACGATGACGCCGTCGGCGGCGAGGGCCCGCAGCCGCTCGGCCGCATAGCCGAGACCACCGAGCACCCGGGTCGCGCTCGCCGCCGGGTCGGGGGGCGCGAACGTCGGCTCCTCGGGCCGGCCCCCGACCTGGACCAGGTGGGCGGGATACCTGTACCCGCCGAGCTCGGGGTGCTCGCCGGCCGACTGGTAGCCGTTCGTCGTGACGTGCGGTTCGACGATCACCTCGCGGTCGATCCGGGGCACGACGAGCGGCACTGCGGCCGCGACCGCAGCCGCCTCCCAGTCGGCACCGGAGCGCTCCGCCAGCCGGGCGGCGAGCTTGCCGGAGAGGTCGCCCTCGGCGGCGGCATCGACGGCATCGGCGAACGGGACCGGGTCGAGGCCGAGCAGCTCGACGGTGTCCCGCCACACCCCGGCCTCGGTGACGGACAGCAGGAGCCAGCCGTCGGCGGATCGGTAGAGCCGGCGCAGCGCGCCGGGCCCGAGGTGATCGGGGCCGCCCTCGGGCCGCGGCGGCCGGCCGTCGTACAGCACGCCCTCGGCCAGGTTCAGGAGGTAGCCGGACTCGAACAGCGCGCTCCACGACGTTGTCACCCCGCTCCGACCCGACCGGCGCAGGAGCCCGGCGCACACGGCCAGGACGGCGACGATGCCGCCGGGGAGATCGCCGCTGCTCCCGTTGAACAGCACCGGTGGGTGGCCGGCCGACATCCCGCCCTGGATCCACGGGAAGCCGGCGCGGGCGGCCACGAGGTGGTCGAACGCGGGATCGCCGGCCAGCGGGCCGCCCCGGCCGAAGGAGACCATCTCGTGGTAGACGGCCTGCGGGTTCAGGGCCCGGACGGCGTCCGCGTCGAAGCCCAACCGCTTGGCGCCCTTGGGCCGGTGGTTGTGCATCACCACGTCGGCCCCGCGGATGAGGTCGGCCAGCACGGCCTGGCCCTCGGGTCGCCCGAGGTCGATCCGCAGCACGTCCTTGCCGCTGTTCATCGGCAGGTACACGAACGACAGCAGCTGGGCGCTGTCGCCTGCGATCGCCTCGACCTTCCACACCTCGGCGCCGAGCTGGCGCAGGATGGCCCCGGCGTAGGGGCCGATGACCCAGTCGCAGATCTCGAGCACCCGCACGCCCGCGAGCGGCCGGCCGGGCGCGACGTCGGCGTGGCCGGCGGTCGCCGGGCGGGCCGACCAGCGGGCCGCCACGGCGTCGGTGTCGGCGCCGAACGCCGGGGCCGGGTTCTTCACCGAGCCGTCGACGCCGTCGATCCGGATGGGGAAGGCGACCTGCCGGGTTGGGCCGAGGCCGGGCTGGTCGACGTCGACCACCCCATGGTTGAACTCCAGCTGGGCGTCGTGCATCGCCTCGTCCGGGGACTGGGCCGGTGCACAGGGCACGTCGTGGGCGCGCAGCTGTGCCAGCCAGGCGTCACGGCCGTCCGACGCCAGCCGTGCCTTGAGGAGCTCGACGATGGCCGGCTTGTGCTCGGCCGGGATGCCGAGGGGGGCGTGCTCGAAGCGCGGGTCGACGAGGACGTCCTCCAGGCCGAGCGCCACGCAGAGCTTGGTCCAGAACTCCGGCGTGCTGCACGACAGCATGATCCAGCCCCCGTCGCCGGCCTCGTACAGCCGCATCACCGGCGACAGGCCGCCCTGGGGATCGGCCACGCTGATCTGCACGATCTGCTCGCCGTTCACCGCGTGCACGGCGCGCAGCCCGAGCCAGCCGCCGAGCAGCGACGTGGCCACAGGACGGGCGGCGCCGTCACGAGCCTGGCCGACGAGCGAGGCCACGACGCCGGCCGCGGTCTGCATGCCCGCCATGTGGGCTCCGATGTCGGCCACCACCCACGTGCCGCCGTCGCGGTAGGCCCACTGCGACCCGACCGCGCCGGACAGCGCCGCCGCCACCTGGCTGTCGCCCGGCATCCCGGCCAGCGGGCCGGCGCGCCCGTAGGGCGTCACGTCGGCGACGATCGCGGCCGGGTTGGCGCTGCGGATGCCGTCCGGGTCGAGCCCGAGCGCCGCGCGCCGCTCGTCGGGCAGGTCGCAGACGACCACGTCGGCCCGCCCCCGCAGCCCGTCCACCAGCGAGCGCCCGGCATCGCCGCCGGGCACGGCCACGCTCGCCTTGCTGCGCAACAGCGTCACCACGGCCGGCGAGAGCGCCCGGTCCGCCCATTCGAGGGCGACGACATCGGCGCCCAGCTCGGCCAGGAACAGCCCCGCCACCCGGCCGGCGGTCCCCTCGCACGCCTCCAGCACCCGGACGCCGTCGAGCACCCGCACCGTCGCCCCCTCGCCGGTCGGCACGGTCAGACGGCCACCAGCTCGGTCTGCAGGTCGAAGCAGTCCCGGGGCAGGTAGGCGGGGGTCGACGCGACGTGGCGGGAGTTCTGCACCAGCCCGGTGCCGCCCTGGCCGTGGCAGATCCACACGACCTGGTGGCCGAGCTCGTCGGCGATGAAGTCGGCGGCCTCCTTCGACCGGACGAGCGCCGCGCCCCGCAGCTGGACCTCGGCGGGCGCCTCGGTCGTCAGCGCGTCCCCGAACAGCGCGTTGTAGCCGATGTAGTCGAAACGCAGGTCGTAGACGTCGTCGGCGAAGGCCTCGAACCGCTGGCGCAGGACCTCCTCGCAGTACTGCGCCTTGCCGAGGGCGCCGGGGCCGCCGACCGACATGAAGCCGATCACCCGGTAGCCCCAGTCGATCCCCACGAGGACCTTGAGCGTCGCGGGCCACTCGGCCCCGGTGATGCCGGTCACCCGTACCCGGTCGTCCCCCAGGTCCTCGACGACCCCGTCCCGCAGGTTGGCCGTCACGTCGGGCGTCAGGTAGCGGGCCGGGTCGTGCACCTCGTACGTCAGCTGGGCGATGACGGTGTCCCGGGTGACGCCGCCCCCGGTCCCGGGCAGCTTGGAGACGACGATCGCACCGTCGTCGGAGACCGTGGCGTATGGGAACCCGAGATGGTCCATGCGCGGGAACGTCCGCGGCGTCGCGGGGTCGACGAAGTTCCCGCCGGTGACGTGGAGGCCGCACTCGAGCAGGTGCCCGGCCATCGTCGCGATGCCCACCCGCTGCCAGTCGTCGAGCGCCCAGCCCAGCTCGTGGCAGATCGGGCCGACGTAGCAGCTCGGGTCGGCGAGGCGACCGCCGATGACGAAGTCGGCACCCTGCTCGAGGCCCTCGACCACAGGGACGGCGCCGATGTAGGCGTACGCGCCGACGACCCGGTCGCCCATCTCGCTGACGGTCATGCCGAGGTCCGCCAGGGCCAGGTCGGCCTCGGTCACGGCCTTCAGGCAGTCGTCGCCGTGGATGACCGCCACCTTCTTGCCGGTCGCCCCGTTCGCCCGCATCCGGTCCACGACGACGGCCGCGCCCGCCTCGGGGTTGGCGGCGCCGTGGTTGGAGACGATGCGGCCGCCCGACCGGAGGAACGGTGCGAAGGCATCGACGGTCTTCGGCAGCCGGCCGTTGTAGCCGCGCGCCGGGTTCTCCATCTTCGCGGCGTGTGCGAACGCGAGCGTCCGCTCGGCCAGCGAGTCGAAGGCCATGTAACTGCACCGACCGCTGTCGGCCAGCTCCACCGGCCAGTCGAGCCGGTCACCGGCGTCGGCAGAGCCGCATCCGATCGAGATCGCCTTGGCCACCGTGGCGGTCCTCCCTTGTAGGCTGCACCCAGGATCCTAGTTCAGTTGCGTCGAAGAGGGGACCCCGGCATGAAGCTGTACGAGATCGCGATGGCACGATCGGGCGACAAGACCGATACCAGCAACATCGCGGTGTGGCCCTACGACGAGCAGGACTGGCCCCGGCTCCGTGCGGAGCTCACGGTGGACAAGGTCCGCGAGAAGTTCGGCTCGCTGGTCGGCGGCGAGATCGTCCGCTACGAGCTGCCCCACGTCCATGCCCTGAACTTCGTGATGACGAGGGCGCTGCGGGGCGGCGTGGGTCTCGGCCTGACGCTCGACCCGCACGGCAAGAACTACCAGAACCTCATGCTCGACATCGATCTGGACTGAGACGGGTCGGGCTCCGCGCCGCCCGGTCCGTCAGTCTCCGATGGTGATGGCGCGCTCCGGGCACTGGGCGGCGGCGCGGCGGGCGGCCTCCTCCAGCTCGGGCGGGACGTCGCCCTCGACGGCCCGGGAGTAGCTGTGGTCGTCGTCGTACTCGAACAGCCCGGGCGCGATGGCGACGCACTGGAGATGGCTCTGGCACGCCCAGGGGTCCACGGTGACCTTCACGACGCGTTTCCTAGAAGAAGTCGAACAGCTCGCGGGCGTTGAGCTCGGCGATGCGGCGGGCCTCGTCGTCGGGCACGTCCGCCAGCATTCCGGCCAGCACCTTGCGGCTGTCGGGCCAGTTCGAGTCGTTGTGCGGATAGTCGGTCTCGAACATCATCTTGTGCACGCCGATCTCGTGGCGCTGCCGGACGGCGGCCTCGTCGTCGATGAAGCACGTCCAGAAGTGGCGCTCGAACAGCTCGGACGGCTTGACCGACTTGTCGACGCCGAGTCGAGTCCGGGCCCACGTGTAGTCCATGCGCTCGATGATGTAGGGCACCCAGCCCGACCCACCCTCGGACAGCGCGATGCGCGTCCCCGGATGGCGGGGCAGCAGCCCCGAGTAGATGAGGTCGGTGCACGCGCTCATGGCGTTCACCCCGCACAGCGAGATGCCCACCGCCTCCGACGACTCGGGGGCGGGCTGCACGAGCTCGCCGGACGTGCCGATGTGCATGCACAGCACGAGGCGGGCGTCCGCCGCCGCGGCGAACACCGGATCCCAGTGCTCGCCCCAGAACGACGGCAGGCCGAGGGGAGCCGGGTTCTCGGGGAAGGAGATGGCCTTGGCGCCCTTGGCCGCGCAGCGCTCGATCTCGGCCGCGGCCAGGGCGGGATCCCACAGCGGCGTGATGACCATCGGGATGAACCGCTCGGGCGCCGTGGCGCACCAGTCCTCGAGCATCCAATCGTTGTAGGCCTGGACGCAGCGAAGGGCGAGCCCCTTGTCGGTGCCCTCCAGGAACCGCGTGCCGGCGAAGCGAGGGAAGGTCGGGAACAGGACCTGGGCCTGCACCCCGTCGGCGTCCATCGCCTCGACCCTCGCCGCCGCCTCGTAGGCACCGGGCACCATGTCGTCGAAGTGCCGGGCGTAGAAGTCCTCGCCGGTGCCGTCGCTACGGAAGTTGCGCGTCCTCGGGCTGCCCATGAGGTGGATCGGGTACTCGCGGCCCTCCCAGACCCAGGTCTGGGTGTGATCCGGGCGATCCTCGATGTGGGGACTGGCCTCGATGTCCGCCTGGGGCAGTCGGTCCACCCACACGGACGGCGGCTCGACGACGTGGTCGTCGACGGAGATGATCGCCGTGTCGTCGGTCAGCACGTGCACCCCATGTCTGGACTTACATCCTGGATCCAGTCGAGTGTAGCCTCGCCCAGCATGAAGATCCATGCCGATCGCTCTCGCTGCCAGGGCCACGCGATGTGCAACGCGGCGGCCCCGAGCGTCTTCCCGCTCGACGACCTCGGCTACACGACGCTCGACGGCGACATCGAGGTGCCCGAGGGCCTCGACGACCAGGCCCGCCGGGGCGTGAACTCCTGCCCGGAGCGCGTCTTCACGGTCGTCGACGGTTAGCTGCCGTCGGCGAGCAGCTTCTCGGGGACATCCGCGGCGGCGGCCCGGAGGCGCTCACCGAGGCTCTTCGCCTGGGCGTCGAAGCGGGTCGACGCAGCGACGCCGCGGCCGAGCAGGCCCTTCACCACGAAGTTGAGGGCGATGATGTTGGGGAGGTCGTGACGCTCGACCCGGTGGGGCCGGGTCTCCGGCACCAGCGCCTGGAGCCGCTCCGCGCTCAGGTAGCCCGCCAGCCACCGGTAGGTCTCCGGCGACCGGGCCCACACGCCCACGTTGGCATCGCCGCCCTTGTCGCCCGAGCGGGCCCCGACCAGCCGTCCCAGCGGCGCGACGACCGTCGGCCCCCACGACGCCGGCTCGGCCGCCGCCGCGCTCGCATCGGGGGGCACGACGGCGGCCGTCGCGCTCGGTGGCACGGCGATGGCGCGACCGTCGACGAGGACGCGCTGGTCGATGACGCCCGAGTCGACCAGCGCCGGCCAGTACACGCCGAACTCGCGGGCGTCGCCCGGCGGGCCGAGGCCGAAGTAGCCCGGGTATGTGGCCAGGCCCATCTCGGTGGCGACGTTCGAGAACGCCCGGCCCACCTTGTCACGGTCCTGGTCGACGACGGTCACGTGGAGGAGGCCGAACCCGTCCCCGTCCCCCGTCACCAGCTCGGCGGCGGCGTCCTCGAACGACTCGCGTCCCCCGGCGATGGCGCCCCACAGCGTGCGCTCGGCCAGAGCGGCCTTGGCCTCGATGTCGAGCCCGACCAGGGCGAGCGTCACCGTGTTGCGGAACCCGCCGAGGTAGTTGACGCAGACCTTGGTCGTCGGCGGCGCCGGCTCGCCCCGCACCCCCGAGATCCGCACCCGGTCGGGGCCGTCCGGCGCGAGGACGATCGTGTCGAATCGCGCGACGACGTCGGGGTTCGGGTACTGGGCGCCCGCGACCTCGTAGAGGAGCTGGGCGGTGACGGTCTCGACCGTGACCGCCCCGCCGGTGCCCTCGTGCTTGGTGATGACGGACGAGCCGTCGGCGGCGACCTCGGCGACCGGGAAACCGGCGTGCTCGAGCCCGGGGACCTCCTGGAAGAAGGAGAAGTTCCCCCCGGTCGTCTGGGCCCCGCACTCGATCACGTGACCGGCGACCACGGCCCCCGCCAGCGCGTCCCAGTCGTCACGTCGCCAGCCGTGCCACCATGCGGCCGGCCCCACGGCGAGCGCCGCGTCGGTCACGCGCCCGGTGACCACGACATCGGCGCCCGCGTCGAGCGCGGCGGCGATCCCCCACCCGCCCAGGTAGGCGTTGGCGCTGACCGGGGTGACGCCGGCGTCGGCCAGCGCCTGCCCCGTCTCGAGGTGCGCGAACCGCTCGCCGGTCCGCTGGAGGTCGACGAGGCGGGGCAGCAGGTCGTCGCCGAGGACGACCGCGACCCGCGCCTCGAGGCCGAGCTCGGCCGCCACGGCCCGCACCGCGTCGGCACATCCCTCGGGGTTGACCCCGCCCGCGTTGGCGACCACGCGGATGCCCTTCGACAGGCAGTCGCCGAGGACATCGCGCATCTGGTCGACGAACGTCCGGGCGAACCCCGCCTCCGGTCGCCTGGCCCGCTGGCGGGCGAGGATCAGCATGGTCAGCTCGGCCAGCCAATCGCCCGTCAGGACGTCGATCGGGCCCCCCGCCACCATCTCCCGGGCGGCGGCCCGGCGGTCGCCGAAGAACCCGCTGCAGTTGGCGATGCGCACGGGCCTGGCGGCCATGGGTGTCACGCGCCGCCGGCCTCGGCCGCGAGGCCCTTGCGGAGCTCGGCCTTGGCGATCTTGTTCAGCGTCGAGCGCGGCAGGTCGGGGACGACCCGGACCTCGCGGGGCACCTTGAAGTCGGCCAGCCGCTCGCGGCAGGCGGCGAGCACCTCGTCGGCGAGCGTCGGCCGGTCGTCCGATGCGACGACGAACGCCACGGGCACCTCGCCCAGCATCTCGTCGCGGCGACCGACGACGGCCACCTCCACGACGCCGGGGACGGCGAAGGCCGACACCTCGATCTCGGACGCGGCGACGTTCTCGCCGCCGACCTTCAGCATGTCCTTCGCCCGGTCGGCGAAGGAGATCGCGCCGTCCGGGTGGACGGTCACGAGGTCGCCGGTGGTGAGCCAGCCCTGGTCATCGACCGTGTCGCGCGTCGCCGCCTCGTCGTGGAGGTAGCCGGCGAACAGCGACACACCCGGAACCCCCCGCACGAACAGGGCGCCCGACTCCCCCGGCTCGACCGGCGTCCCGTCGGCCCGCAGCACCGCCACCTCGTACTCCGGCGCGGGCCGGCCGCAGCCCATCGAGCGAGCAGGGTTGTACACGTCGTCCACGATCCCATGGGTGACGGTCTCGGTCATCCCCCACCAGCCGATCGTCGGCACGCGGAACTTCTCGTCCTGGGGCGGGGAGCCCACCCCGTTGCCCCACAGCCGGTAGTGGTGCCGGTCCGGCACGTCGAGGGACTCCAGCGCCCGCACGCAGAAGTGCACGACGGACGTCCAGGTGCACCGGTGCCGCAGCGACACGTCCCAGAATCGCGACGCCGAGAACCTCGGCTGGACCACCATCGTCGCCCCCGCCCACAGCGAGGCGAGCACCGAGTACGACTGGGCATTGGTGTGGAACATCGGCAGGTGCACCAGGTGCACGTCCCGCGGGGTCAGGGTCTCGTGGCTGGCGCTGACCTTGCCGCCCCACAGGCAGTTGGCGTGGGTCCAGACCACCGCCTTGGGGCGGGCCGTCGTGCCGGACGTGTACTGGATGCTGGCCGGGGCGAACGCCGTCAGCTCGGGCGCCGCGAAGTCCCCGGCGTCGCGGAAGAGCGACTCGAAGCGGTCCCCGGACGACGGTGCCGGCGCGCCCGCACCCGCCTCGGTCCCGTCGGTCTCGGTGACCGCCAGCCACTTCACGTGGGGCGCGGCCTCACCGACCAGCGCGGCGTACTGCGGCTGCGTCAGCGCGGCGACGGCCCCCGAGTGCTCGGTGTAGTAGCTCAGCTCGTCCCTCACCGAACGGGTGTTGGTGCAGACTGGGACCACGCCGGCACGGGTGCAGGCGAACCAGGTGAGGAGGAACTCGGGCGAGTTGTCCATGTGGAGGATCACCCGATCGCCGGCGCGGACGCCGCGGTGCTGCAGCCCGGCGGCCAGCTCGCGCGTGCGGTGCGAGAACTCGCGGTACGTCCACGTGCGCGCGGCCCCGACGAACGGCTCCCAGACCACGAACGGGTGGTCGCCGCGCTGCTCGGCCCGCAGGTCGAGGAGCCACCCCACGGAGCGGCCGCTCGCCATCGTCGTGTGCGGCGACCTGATGCGCCCCGCGTAGTCGTCCATGTCCGCACCCTATTCTTCCTGGACCCCGGATGCAGCCCAGCGGCTAGGGTCACGAGGCCGATGACACCCCTCCGGAGCCGCCTCGACCTGCGCTCGGACGCACACCGGGCCAACCGCGCCGCGATGGCGGCGCTGCTGGCCGACGTCGTCGCGGCCCAGGACGAGGCGCTGGCCGGAGGCGGGGAGAAGTATGTCGCCCGCCACCGCGAGCGGGGCAAGTTGCTCGTGCGGGAGCGGGTCGACCTGCTGGTCGACCCGGGCGCCTGGTTCCTCGAGCTCTCGCCCCTCGCCGGGTGGGGCACCGGCGATCCGGTCGGTGGTGGGCTGGTCACCGGCGTCGGCGTGGTCTCGGGCGTCGAGTGCATGGTCATCGCCAACGACCCGACCGTGCGGGGCGGCTCCCTGACCGCCACGTCCGTCCGCAAGCAGCTGCGGGCGATGGAGGTCAGCCGGGTGAACCGGCTGCCGCTGGTCAACCTCACCGAGTCCGGCGGGGCCGACCTGCCGAAGCAGGCCGAGATCTTCGTGCCCGGCGGGGCGAGCTTCAAGAACCTGACGCGACTGTCGGCCGCCGGGATCCCGGTGACCACGCTGGTGTTCGGCAACTCGACCGCGGGCGGCGCCTACATGCCGGGCATGAGCGACTACACCGTGCTCCAGCGCAACGCGGCCAAGGTGTTCCTGGGCGGCCCGCCCCTGGTCAAGATGGCGATCGACGAGGACGCCGACGAGGAGGAGCTGGGCGGCGCCGACATGCACGCCCGCACGTCGGGCCTCGCCGACTACCTCGCCGAGGACGAGAGCGACGCCATCCGCATCGGCCGCGAGATCGTGGCCCACCTCGGCTGGCGCAAGGCCGGGCCCGGTCCCACCGCGGTCCCCCACGAGCCCCGCTACGACGCCGACGAGCTGCTGGGCGCGGCGTCGGCCGACATCCGGGTGCCGTTCGACGTGCGGGAGATCCTGGCCCGCGTGGTCGACGGCTCCGAGTTCGAGGAGTTCAAGCCGCTGTACGGCACGACGCTCGTGTGTGGCTGGGCGTCGATCGCCGGGTTCCCGATCGGGGTCCTGGCCAACAACGGGATCCTGTTCTCGGAGGAGTCGCAGAAGGGTGCGCAGTTCATCCAGCTCTGCAACCGGATCGGCGTGCCGCTGCTGTTCGTGCAGAACATCACGGGGTTCATGGTCGGCACCCGCTACGAGCAGGGCGGGATCATCAAGGACGGTGCCAAGCTCATCAATGCGGTGTCCAATTCGGCCGTCCCGCACCTCACCCTCATGGTCGGCGCCAGCTACGGGGCGGGCAACTACGGAATGTCGGGCCGGGCCTACGACCCGCGGTTCGTGTTCAGCTGGCCCAACCACCGCATCGCCGTCATGGGACCGAAGCAGCTGGCCGGCGTCATGGACATCGTGACGCGGGGCCGCGACCCGGAGGGGGTCGCCGCCCTGGAGGCGCAGGTCGAGGAGGAGTCGACCGCCCTGTTCGCCACCGGGCAGTTGTGGGACGACGGGATCATCGACCCCCGGCAGACGAGGACGGTGCTGGCGGTGGCGCTCTCCGCCGTCCACTCCGCGCCGGTGGAGGGCACGTCGAACTTCGGCGTGTGGCGGATGTGATCCGGCGGGTGCTCGTCGCCAACCGGGGTGAGGTCGCCCGCCGGGTGTTCCGGACCTGCGCGGAGCTCGGGATCTCGACGGTCGCCGTGTACTCCGATCCCGACCGGTCCTCGCCGTACGTCGCCGACGCCGACGTCGCGGTGCCGCTCGGCGGCACCTCGTCGGCCGAGTCCTACCTCGACGTCTACAAGGTCCTCGCCGCCGCGGCCCGGGCCGGCGCCGACGCCGTCCACCCCGGCTACGGGTTCCTCGCCGAGAACGCCGAGTTCGCGCAGGCGTGCGTCGACGCCGGCCTGGTGTGGATCGGACCGCCGCCGCCGGCGATCCGGGCCATGGCGCGCAAGGTGGAGGCCAAGGACCTCGCGGCCGCCGCCGGGGTCCCGCTCCTGCCGAGCGCCACGGTCGCGGGCGACGACGAGGCCGCCTGGGTCGAGGCCGCGGCCGGCGTCGGCTACCCCCTGCTGGTGAAGGCGTCGTCCGGCGGCGGCGGCAAGGGCATGCGGCGGGTCGACGACGTCGCCGGCCTCGCGGATGCGGTCAGGGCCGGACGGCGCGAAGCCGCATCGTCCTTCGGCGACCCGACGGTGTTCATCGAGCGGTACCTGGACTCGCCCCACCACGTCGAGGTGCAGGTGCTCGCCGATCGCCACGGCAACGTCGTGCACCTGTGCGAGCGCGACTGCTCCGTGCAGCGCCGCCACCAGAAGGTGGTCGAGGAGGCCCCGGCGCCCGGGCTCGGGGACGACCTCCGGCGGCGACTCCACGACGCCGCGATCGCGCTCACCCGGGCGATCGCCTACGAGAACGCGGGGACGATCGAGTTCCTCGTCGCGGGCGACGACCTGTTCTTCCTGGAGATGAACACCCGGCTCCAGGTGGAGCACCCCGTGACGGAGGCGATCCTCGGCCTCGACATCGTGCGCCTGCAGCTGCTGATCGCCGACGGCGGCCGGCTGCCCTTCTCGCAGGAGGACGTCCGGTCCGACGGCCACGCCGTCGAGGTGCGCCTCTACGCGGAGGACCCCCGCCGCGACTTCCTCCCGTCGGTCGGGACGCTCGTCGAGTTCCGTCCGGGCGCCACCCCCGGCATCCGGTGGGACACCGGCGTCGAGCGGGGCTCGACGGTGACGCCGCACTACGACCCGATGCTCGCCAAGGTCATCGCCCACGCCCCGACGCGCACGGAGGCCGCGCGGCGGCTGGCGCGGGCGCTGCGCGGGCTCGTCGTCGCCGGCGTCGACACCAATCGCGACGCGCTCGTCGCCACGCTGGAGAGCGCGGCGTTCCTCGACGGCGCGGTGTCGACCGGTTTCTTCGATGCGAACCCTGCGGTCCTCGACGCGGCGCCGCCGCCCGACGTGGTGCGCCACGCCGCCGTCGCGGCCGCGCTGGTGCTGCGCCATCGGGACCGCCCGGTGGGCCCGCTCGCCGGGGTGGCGCCCGTCGGCTGGCGCAACGTCCCGAGCGTGGCGGCGGCGCGGCGGTTCTCGTCGTTCGACGGGACCGACCTCACCGTCGAGCTCCCGCCCGGCGGCGCGGCATCGGGGACGGTCGCCGTCGCCGGCGAGCCCGTCGGGCTCAGCACGGACGCCGTGGACGATGGCGGCGCGACCACGGTCGTCGACGGGCTGCGGCGCCGGTTCACGGTCACGTCCGACGGCGAGACCCACTGGATCGCCGGCGACGAGTGGCACGTCCGCCTGGTCGAGCACCCGCGCTTCGCCGACCACAGCACCGACGCGGGTGCGGCCGGCCTCGAGGCCCCGCTCCCCGGGACGATCGTGGCCATCGAGGTGGAGCCGGGCCAAGAGGTCCGCGCGGGTGGCCTGTTGCTGGTGGTGGAGGCGATGAAGATGGAGCACCGCATCGTCGCCGACGCGGACGCGCGCGTGACCGCGGTCCTCGTCGCGGTGGGCGACCGGGTGGAGGCCCACCAGCCGCTGGTCACGCTGGCGCGTGACGGCGAGTCGCCGTGACCTCCTGGGGCTGACGGCGTCAGGCCGGGATGTGGCGAGCGGCGGCGTCGACGCTCGCTTCGATCAGCCCCGACTTCATCGTCGTGTTGATGTGCCGCCGGGCGAGGTCCTCCGCGGCGCGCTCGTCCCCGGAGCGGAGCGCCTCGTAGATGGCCCGGTGGTGCTTGAGGCCTTCCTGGAGGAGCTGGCGCGGCTCCTCGGCGCCCTCGCTGTACGCGCTCTCGAGTGCGGGGT
>DATFRN010000282.1:0-2946 GCA_035263165.1 Acidimicrobiales bacterium
GATCCAGGCCACCGACGCCCTCCAGGTGGCGCTGGCCGAGGCGCTGTGCGTCAACCGGTCCGACCTGGCCGACGTCCAGGGCGCCAACGACCCGGCTCGGGCGGCCGAGGTGCTGCACCGGGGCTTCCGCACCGACGTCCGGCCGCTGGTGGCCGAGGCCCGGCGGCGCAACGGCGCCGCCCTCGACCCGCTGGCCACCTACCGGGCCGTCGGCTACCGGGCCGCGACCGTGACGGCGCGCGGCGCCGACGCGGTGGCCACCGGCCTCTGACCCCGTGCCCGCCCCGGCCGGACCCGTGGTGGCGGCGGTCGACTTCGGCGCGTCGTCGATCCGGGTCTGCCGGGTCGACCTCGGGACCAGGCCCCCGGCCCTCGAGGTCGTGCACCGCCACGCCCACGCACCGGTGGCCGACGGGCGGGGCCGGCTGCGCTGGGACTGGGACCGGCTGGTGACCGAGGCCGAGCGGGGACTCGACGCCGCGCTGGCGGCAGGTCCGCTGGCGTCGATCGGCGTCGACACCTGGGGCGTCGACTATGGGCTGCTCGACGCCCGGGGCGACCTCGTGGCCCCGCCGTTCTCCTACCGGGACGACCGCACGGCCGGGTACGCGGCCGTGGTCGAGGCGGCCGGCGGGGCGGCGGCCCTCTACGCCGCCACCGGCGTGCAGCTCCTGCCGATCAACACGCTGTTCCAGGTGGCGGCCCACGACCGGGACGAGCTGGCCCGGGCCCGGTACCTGCTGATGCTGCCCGAACTGGTCGTGCACCACCTGACCGGCGCCGTCGTGGGCGAGCCCACCAGCGCGGGCACGTCCGGGCTGGTCGACATCTCCACCGGCCGGTGGTCGGACGACCTGGCCGCGGTGGCAGGGATCGACCCCACGCGGCTGCCCTTGCTCAAGCCGGCGGGCACCCGGGTGGGCAGCTGGCGCGGCGTGCCGGTCCACCTGGTCGGCGGGCACGACACCGCCTCGGCCGTCGTGGCCATGGGGGCGGCGCCGGGGCCGGGGGCCGCCTTCGTGTCGGCCGGGACCTGGCTGCTGGTCGGCCGGGAGCAGCCCGGGCCCGACCTGAGCGAGGGCGCCCGGGCCGCCGACTTCGGCAACGAGATCGGGGCGCTGGGCGGCGTGCGGTTCCTCACGAACCTGGCCGGGGCCTGGCTGATCGAGGGCTGCCGGGCGGCGTGGGGCGACCCGCCGGTCGACGACCTGATGGCCGCGGCCGCCGGCTGGGCGGGCGACCCGCCGCTGCTCGACGTGGCCGACGGGCGCTTCCTCCACCCGTCGGACATGCTGGCGGAGGTGACGGCGGCACTCGGGCTCCGAGTCGATGCGGCGCCGCCCCTGGTGGTGGCGGCCATCGTGGCGTCCCAGGCGGCCGGCACCGCCGCGGTGCTGGACCGGCTGGGCGGCGTGACCGACGTGGCCGTGTTCGGGGGCGGGGGGCGCTCGGCGCTCTACCGCGAGGCGCTGGCGGCCCGGGCGGGCGTCCCGGTGGCGCAGGGCCCGGTCGAGGCCGCGGCGCTGGGCAACGCCCTGGTGCAGGGGATCGCCCTCGGCCGCTACGCCGACCTGGCCGACGCCCGCGCCCACCTGGCGCCGGCCGCCGTCGCCGCGGGGGAACGGTGAGCATCGAGGCCGTCGACCGGCTCGCCCAGATCGAGCAGCGGGTGCGCACCGCCGGCCGGGTCAAGGTGACCGAGCTGGCCGTCGAGCTGGCGGTCAGCGAGATGACCATCCGCCGCGACCTCGACGTCCTGGCCGAGCAGGGCATGGTCCAGCGCATCCGGGGCGGCGCGCTGGCGGTCGGGCCCCAGCCGTTCGCCCAGCGGTTCAGCCGCCAGGCCCGGGCCAAGGACCGCATCGCCGCCAAGCTGGCCGACCTGGTGGGCGACGGCGGCGCCATCGGGGTCGACGCCTCGTCCACGCTCCAGCGGCTGGCCGGGGCGCTCGGCCGGCCCCGGGAGCTGACCGTGGTGACCAACGGGCAGGACACGTTCCAGGCCCTCCAGGACGTGCCCGGGGTGACCGCCCTGCTGACCGGCGGCCAGCGCGACCCCCGCACGGGCAGCCTGGTCGGGCCGCTGGCCACCCGGGCCGCGCGGGAGGTGCTGCTGCGCCGGCTGTTCGTGTCGGCCGCCGCCCTCGACCCCCGGCACGGGTCGTCGGAGGCGACGCTGGAGGAGGCCGAGGTCAAGCTGGCGCTGGCCGACGTGGCCGCCGAGGTGGTGGTGGCGGTCGACTCGTCCAAGCTGGGCCAGCGGGCGCCCGCGCGGGGCCTGGCGCCCGAGCGGATCGACCTGCTGGTGACCGAGCTCGACCCCGCCGACCCCCGGCTCGACCCCTACCGCGACCAGTGGCCGATCCGCTGAGCCGTCGCCGGGGCGGCGGGCTGGCGCAGGCCGTCGCCACGCTGCGGTCGGTGCTGCGGTTCCGGGCCGTCGAGCTCGACCCGGTGGCGCGGCGGCTGGCCCGGGCCGCCTCGGTCGACGACCTGCGCCGCATCGCCCGCCGGCGCCTGCCGGGCGGCGTGTTCGACTACATCGACGGCGGCGCCGAGGACGAGCGCACCCTGGCCGCCAACCGGGCCGCCTTCGCCGCCACCACCTTCCGGCCCCGGGTGCTGCGGGGCGTCGAGCGGGTCGACCCGGCGGCGACGCTGCTCGGCCGGCCGCTCCCCTACCCGCTGGTGCTGGCGCCGACCGGCTTCACCCGCATCGCCGACCCCGAGGGCGAGCTGGCCGTGGCCCGGGCCGCCGACCGGGCCGGGCTGCCGTACACGCTGTCGACGCTCAGCACCCGCTCGATCGAGGAGGTGCGGGCGGTCAGCGGCGGGCGGCTGTGGTTCCAGGTCTACGCCTGGCGGGACCGGGGGCTGGTCAAGGAGATGGTCGACCGGGCGGCGGCGGCCGGCTACGAGGCGCTGGTCCTCACCGTCGACACCGCC
>DATFRN010000283.1:0-7766 GCA_035263165.1 Acidimicrobiales bacterium
GTGCTGCTGCGCCGGGCCGGCGGCCGGGCGCTCGTGCCGACGGGCATCGCCCTGGCTATCCCCCCGGGCTACGCCGGCTTCGTCCAGCCCCGCAGCGGCCTCGCCCTGCGCCACGGGGTGACCTGCCTGAACAGCCCGGGCCTCATCGATGCCGGCTACCGCGCCGAGCTCAAGGTGGTGCTGGTCAACACGGACCCCGACGAGGACTACCAGGTCCACCGGGGCGACCGCATCGCCCAGCTGGTCATCCAGCGGGTCGAGCAGGCCGAGTTCGCCGCGGTCCCGTCCCTCGACGAGACCGACCGGGGACAGGGCGGCTTCGGCCACAGCGGTCGCTGACCGCGGCGCCGGCGGGGGAGCGGTCAGTCGTCGTCCGTGTCGTCGTCACCCGAGCGGCGCTTGACCAGGACCAGCTGCCGGCCGCCGTCGCCGAGGCGCCACTCGTCGACGCTGTTGTCGAGCACGGCGGCCGCCACCGCCGGGACCGCGGCCACGCCCGCAGGTCCCCCCGGGGCGGTCAGGTGGAGGTCGATCAGCAGCCCGCCCGCGCCCAGGTCGTAGGTCACCGCCAGCTGCCCCTCGCCCTCGGTGTCCGGCGCCAGCAGCGCCGCCGCCTCGCCCACGGCCAGGCGCAACTGCTCCACCTCGCGGTAGGTGAACCCGGCCCGGGTGGCCAGGGCCGCGGCCCCGGCACGGGTGATCCGCACGGCCGCCGAGGTCGCCGGCACGGTCAGCCGGATGCTCTCGGTGTCAGTCGACTCCACGCAGGCCAGGAGCCTAGGGACGCACGCCGGGGACGGTCACATCCGTCCCTCCGTGCCCGGCCGCACCACGTCGGCCGCCGCCTTGTCCTCGCGTTGTCCCAGGTAGACGGGGTGCCGCAGCCGCCCGTCGTCGGTCCACTCCCCGTAGGAGACCTCCACGACCAGCTCCGGCCGCACCCAGTGGGCGCCCCGGGCCTGGGGCGCGGGCGGCGGCGGGTCGAACGGGCACTCGTCGATGCCGAGGCCCGACAGCAGCGCCCCCACCCGGTCGAGCTCGGCCGACGTGAACCCCGACCCCACCCGCCCCGCATAGCGCAGCGCCGCCGCCCCGGGTGCCGGGTGGTAGCCGACCAGCAGCGACCCCAGCCGCCCCTCCCGGTTGCCGAGCCCGCCGCTCCACCCGCCCACGACCAGCTCGTCGTGGTGCCGCACCTTCACCTTCAGCCACGACGGGCTGCGCCGCCCCGGCAGGTAGGCGGAGTCGGCCCGCTTGGCCACCACGCCCTCGAGGCCCTGCTCGCGGACCGCGTTGAGCAGGCCGTCGCCGTCCTCGAACACCGTGGCCAGCGAGATCCCCGGGGGCAGGTCGTCGGCCAGCTGGTCGAGCAGCCGGCGCCGGTCCCGCCACGGCTGCCCGGTGATGTCGTGCCCCCCGAGCGCCAGCAGGTCGAAGATGACGTAGCCGACCGGCACCTCCGCCGCCCGCCGCCGCGCCTCGACGGGCTGGCTGACGTGCATCCGCTGCTGGAGCCGCTCGAAGCTCGGCCGGCCCTCGGCGTCCAGCGCCACCACCTCGCCGTCCAGCAGCGCCTCGACCGGGGCCAGCGCCGGGCCCAGCGCCTCCAGCTCGGGGAAGGTGACGGTGGCGTCCTTCCCGTTGGCGCTCCAGGCCCGCACGCCGTCCGGCCCGACCCGGGTCAGCACCCGCATGCCGTCCCACTTGGTCTCGTAGATCCAGCCGGCGCCGGTGGGCAGTGTCCCGGTGGTGGCCTTCATGGGCAGCAGCAATCGCACTCTCCGCGTTCCGGGGTCTCGGACCGCCACTATGGCCGACAACCGCGGCGGTGCGCCTGTGGAAGCGTTGGCCGGCACGCCCTCGACGAGTGGGGCTACATGGCCGGCCGCGACCGGGACCGGCTGGCCGACCTCGATCCCGCCTACCGCGACCCGGACGTCCGGGCCATCGTGACCACCCGGGGCGGCGCCGGCGCCTACCGCATCGTCGACCCGGCCCTCTGGGTGCGGGCCCGGATGCCCGGCATCCACGGCGGCATCGCCGGGCCCCGGGCCGCGTCCACGATCCGCCGACTGCTGATGACCGGCGAGCGAGCGGTCCTGCGCCGGGACGACCGCGGCGACACGGCGGCGCTGTCGACCGGCGGGCGGGCCAGCGGTGTCCTCCTGCTCGAGACCGAACGCCCGCCCGGGCTCGAGGTCGGCCACGGCCGCGACCCGGACGCGACCCTCCTCGGCACCAAGGCGCACCTCGATGCCGAGGAGGGAACGCTCACGGTCGAGCCCGCAGCGACCTTCTGACCGGGGAGGTCAGTCCGTCGGGGGCACGACGGCGATGCCGGTGACGTCGTAGCGCCAGGAGAAGTCGTCCACCGGGGTGGCCCGGCCGGTGAGCAGGTCGACCCGGGCGAAGTGCGAGCCCAGGTTGTCGCTCAGCGACACGAACGCCCAGTTCGAGACGGTCGTGCCGTCCTCGAGGCGGCTGAAGATGTCGGCGCCCACCTCGGGGCCGGTGTCGGCGCCCAGCTTGCCCGTGGCGACGAGGTTGCCGTTGTTGGGCGGCGACTGGATCGCGAGCTGGTCGAGCATCGAGTCGACGTCGAACAGGGTGGTGCCGGTGTTGGGGTCGGCGTCGTTGTTGGTGTACATCGAGCCGACGACGCCGGTCGCCGGGGTGCCGGGCGTGTAGGCCACGTCGGTGTCGGCCGTGGTGGTGCCGTCGGCCACGTTGATGCGCAGGCTCTGGCCGGCGTCGCTCACGACCCGCAGGCGATCGGCGACGGGGTTGAAGTCGACGCCGAAGTTGGTGCCCCGCAGCGCCACGTTGGCCCGGGACACGAGGGTGGCGCGGGTGCGGTCGGGGTCGATGGTGTAGACGCCGCCCTTGTCGCCGAGACCGTAGAGGTCGCCGGTGGCGGGGCGGACGTCGATGCCGACCAGCGACTGGTCGGTGGTGAGGCCGCGGACCCTGCCCTGGTCCCGGGCCCACTCGGGATGGTTGGACCGGAAGCAGAGGAGGTGGCGGTCGCGGGTGAGGCCGACGACGTCGACGCTGCGCCGGGTGGCGTGGCCGGAGGCGCAGTCGTCGTAGCGCCGGGACGCGCCGGCGCTCTCGGGTGCGACCGCCAGGGCGGCGGCCGCGGCGGCCACCAGGGCGGCCGCGGTCAGACGCTTGAACATGGGAGGGCTCCCCTCGGGGGCGAGGAGCGGGTTCCGCCCGCTCGGCGGATGCGCCGCCAGCCGGGCGCACGCCGGGTATTCGGCGGGCGCCCGCCGGCGGTTTTCCTCCGCCCCCGCGGGCGGGGTCAGCCCTCGGTGCCCTCGTCGGTCGGGGCGTCGCTCGGCGCGTCGCCGGGCTCGGCGTCGGCGGGGGCGGCGGGGAAGGTCACCGTGACCGTCATCTCGTCGCTGCCCCGAACCAGCGCCACCGCCATCTCGTCGCCGGGCTGGACCGTGGCCAGCGCCGCCTCCAGCGCCGCCGGGTCGGTCACCTCGTGGTCGCCGATCGCCACGATCAGGTCGCCCCGGGCGATGCCGGCGGCCGCCGCCGGGCTGGCATCCGCCACGCTGCGCACCAGCGCACCGGCCCGGTCGCGCAGGCCCACCGCCGACCGCAGCCGCTGAGCCACGTGCGCCGGCGCCACGCCCACGCCCAGCAGCACCCGGGCGGGCTCGCGCCCCGCGGCCAGGTCGTCGACCCGGGACCGCAGGCCCGGGCCTGCCGGCTGGGCGATCGAGAACCCGTCCCCCAGCCGCAGCGTGGTGATCCCCACCAGCCGCCCGTCGCCGTCGACCACCGGGCTGCCCGACGTGCCCCGGGCCAGCGGCGCGGTGTGCTCGATCGCCCCCGTCACCAGGCGGCCCCGCGGCCCCCGGAACGCCCGGTCGACCGACGACACCGCCCCTGCGGTCACCCGCCGCCCACCGGGCAGCAGCGCCACGGCGTACACGGGCAGGCCCAGCCCCGGCTCGTCGTCGCTCCAGGCCAGGGACGGCGTCCCCTCGGTGTCGACGGCCAGCACGGTCAGGTCGCCGTCCCGGTCGATGCCGGTGGCCCGGGCCTGCACCGCCCGGCCGTCGGCGAAGGTCACCTGCGTGGTGCGGTCGCGCAGGTTGTGGGCGTTGGTCACGACGAGGCCGTCGGCGACGACCACGCCGCACCCCCGCCCGCCGTGGCGCCCGATGCGCACGACCGAGGGGGACACGGCGTCGGCCACCCGCTGGATGGTGGCCTGCGGTTCGGCGGAGGCGGTGGGGGGCATGGCGGGCACCTTCCTTGTCACTTGCAAACTGCAAGCGAGTGTAGCCTGGCGTCATGTCTGCGCAAGAGCCCCTGGCCACCGCGGCCGGCGCGGTGGGCGACCGGTGGTCGTTGCTCGTCGTGGCCCGCCTGCTGGAGGGGCCGCGGCGCTTCGGCGAGCTGCTCGACGAGCTCGACGGTCTGGCCCCCAACATCCTGGCCAAGCGGCTGGACCGGCTGGAGGCCGAGGGCCTGGTCGTGGGCGAGCCCTACACCCGGCGCCCGGTCCGCCACGCCTACCGCCTGACCGAGCGGGGCGCCGACCTGGGGGGTGCGCTGCGGCTGCTGGCGGCGTGGGGCGCCCGGGCCCACGGCGGCCCCGCCCACGCCCGCTGCGGCACCGGGCTCGACGTCCGCTGGTTCTGCCCGACGTGCGACGAGGTGGTCGACGAGCCGGCCCGCGCGCCGGTCCCGGCGGCCGCCGGCGACGACGAGTCCGGCCTCATCTGGGTCTGATCGCGGGCGCGGCCCTGCCGGGGGCCGCGGGAAAGCTAGCGTCTCGGCCATCGGCGGAAACAAACGATCAACAGGAGACACCCCCGATGTCCCAGGTCAGTCCCGGCTGGTATCCGGATCCATCCGGACGCTTCGCCCAGCGCTACCACGACGGCACCCGCTGGACCGAGCACGTGGCGGACGCCAGCGGTAGCCGCAGCATCGACAACCCAGACCAGCCGGGTGCGCCCGCGGCCGGGTCCTACGGGGCCGGGGCCGGCGGTGGCCAGCAGGGCTACAGCTCCGGCCAGGGCTACGGCCAGCAGCAGCAGGCCGGCCCCGAGTACGGCGCGCCGTCCGGGGGGTACGGGCAGCAGCCGCAGCAGCCGACGAGCGGGCAGGGCTACGGCCAGCAGCCCGGCTATGCGACGCCCCAGCCCCCGCAGGGCTACGGCCAGCAGGGCTACGAGCAGCCCGGCCAGCAGGGCTACGGCCAGCAGGGCTTCGGGCAGCAGGGCTACGGCCCGCCGCAGTCCGGCCAGGGCTACGGCCAGCCCGGCTACGGCTACGGCGCCCCCGCCACGGGTGGCGGCTTCCAGCTCACGGTCGGGCACATCGTGGCCGGCGTGGGCGCGCTGCTGCTCCTGCTGTCGCTGTTCTCCCTCGACTTCCTCAAGGTCCAGGGCACGGGCGGCAGCCTGAGCGACATCGACAAGGTCCCCGGCGACTTCCTGCCCGCCGCGCTCAACACCTACGCCGGCTTCGGCCGGCTGCTGGCGCTGCTGGTCATCGTCCTCGCCGGCCTGGCCATCTTCAAGGTCATCGCCCAGGTGGAGGCGTTGCCGATGATCGCCGCCGGCGTGGCCGGACTCTTCGCGCTGTGGAGCCTGGCGGCCATGTTCTCGTCGCCGAAGGGTGTCGACGCCTCGCCGGCCCTCGGTGCGTTCGTCGGGCTGCTCGGCTACGCCGGGCTCATCGCCGGGCAGTTCCTCAGCCAGCCGGTGGGCGGCGCCCGCCGCTGAGGCATCGCCGACCGGGGACCGCTAGCGTCACCTGACACTCCGTCAGGACCGAGGAGGACGCGCGGTGAGCACCCCCGGAAACGGCACGTCGACGCAGTTCAACCTGCCCGACGTCTTCGACGTCGTCGCCGGGGTCCACCCCGATCGGCCCTGCCTGGTGTGGGGCGATCGGCGGTGGACCTTCGCCGAGATGGCGGACCGGAGCCGGCGACTCGCCGCCTACCTGCAGTCCCGGGGCCTGGGCTCGGTCGCCGACCGGGCGGGGCTGGCCGGCCACGAGAGCGGCCAGGACCACCTGGGCAGCTACCTCTACAACGGCAACGAGTACCTCGAGTCGATGCTCGGGGCGTGGCGGGCGCGGGTGGCGCCGTTCAACGTCAACTACCGCTATGTGGCCGACGAGCTGGTGTACCTGCTCGACAACGCCGACTGCCGGGCGCTCGTCTACCACGAGCGGTTCGCGCCGACGCTGGCCGGCATCCTCGACCGGCTGCCCCGGCTCGAGGTGCTGCTCCAGGTGGCCGACGGGTGGGGCCACGACCTGCTGCCGGGGGCCGTCGACTACGAGGCGGCGCTGGCCGGGGCCGACACCGGGCCGCTGGCGGAGGTGAGGCCCGAGGCCGACGACCTCTACGTCCTCTACACCGGCGGCACGACCGGGATGCCCAAGGGCGTGCTGTGGCGGGAGCACGACATCTACCTGTCGGCCATGGGCGGGCGGAACATCCTGACCCAGGAGACGGTCGACGACTACGAGGCCGTGGCCACCATGGCCCGGGCGTTCGCCGAGCCGCTGCGGTTCATGATCCTGCCGCCGCTGATGCACGGGGCGGCGCAGTGGGTGTCGTTCATCGCCCTCAACAGCGGGCACACGGTGGTGCTGCCGCCGGACACCACCCGGCTCGACCCGGCGCAGACGTGGCGCACGATCGAGCGCGAGCGGTGCACGACGCTCACGGTCGTCGGCGACGCCATGGCCCGGCCGCTGGTCGAGGAGTTGGAGGCGGGGGAGTACGACATGTCGTCGCTGCTCAGCGTGGGCAACGGGGGTGCGCCGCTGACGCCGACGATCAAGCAGCGGCTCCTGGCGTGCCTGCCCCACATCCTGCTGACCGACTCGGTGGGGTCGTCCGAGACGGGGGCGCAGATGAGCCACCTGTCGAGCGCCGGGGGCGAGGTGTCGACCGGGCGGTTCGCGCCGGGGCCGGGGACCGTGGTGGTGAGCGAGGAGCTCGACAAGGTGCTGGAGCCGGGCCACGACGGGATCGGGTGGCTGGCCCAGCAGGGCTGGGTGCCGCTCGGGTACTACAAGGACGAGGCCAAGACGGCGGCGACGTTCCCGGTGATCGGCGGCGTGCGCTACTCGGTGCCGGGCGACCGGGCGAGGCACCTGGCCGGCGGGGAGATCGAACTGCTGGGCCGCGACTCGGTCACGATCAACTCGGGCGGCGAGAAGATCTTCGCCGAGGAGGTCGAACGGGCGATCGCCGGCCACCCGGCGGTGCACGATGTGGTGGTCGTCGGCCGGCCGAGCGAGCGCTGGGGCCAGGAGGTGGTGGCGCTGGTCGAGCTGACCCCGGGCATGAAGGCGACGGCCGAGTCCATCGTGGGCCACGCCGCCGATCACGTCGCCCGCTACAAGCTGCCGAAGGACGTGCTGTTCCTCGACGCCATCCAGCGCAGCCCGGCCGGCAAGGCCGACTACCGCTGGGCCAGGGCGCAGGTGGAGTAACGACCAACGACGCCGTCACGAGGCCGGGGCGGCCTCGGCCCTGCGGGCCGTCCCTTGACTGCCCTCGCCGGCGGTATGCCCCCACGACCTACGTGACCTTGCGGGGCGGGGGCTGCCCTGTCGTTGTCCCTCCCCACCCCAAAGGAAAGGGGGGAGGCGGACGCCCTAGACCAGCGGCGGAGCCGGGGTGAGGGGCTCGGCCGCTGCGGCGGCGGCCTTGCGGCGCTTGGCGGCGATGGCCGTGGCGATGCCGCCGATGGCGAGCATGCCCAGGCCCA
>DATFRN010000284.1:0-3797 GCA_035263165.1 Acidimicrobiales bacterium
CGCCGATGGCCCCGGGCCTGGCCCGCCGCATCCCCGGCGCCCAGATGCCGCAGACGTCGCTGCACGGCCTGCGCCGGGCGCCCGACCCGGCGCCCGGCGGCGCCGCACCGGCGGCGCCGGCGGCGCCGCCCCCCGCCCCGGCCGACGACGACGTGTTCCGGGTGATCACCCAGTACGTGGCCGGCCTCGACCGGGGGCGCTCGCCCGCCGGACAATGAATTCCTTGTGGGGAATATAACCAACTAGTTATGCTTGGCCCATGAGCACGGCGTTCATGGTCCTGGCCGAGCCCCACCGCCGCCGGATCCTCGACCTCCTGCTGGTGCAGGAGCGGCCGGTCGGCGACCTGGTGGCCGACCTCGCCCTCAGCCAGCCGGCCGTGTCCAAGCACCTGCGCGTGCTGCGGGAGGCGGGGCTGGTCGAGGTGCGGGCCGTGGCCCAGCGCCGGCTCTACCGGGTGCGGCCCGAGCCGCTCCGGGACATCGACGACTGGCTGGCGCCCTACCGCCGGCTGTGGGCCGAGCGGCTCGACGCCCTCCAGGCCCACCTCGACGCCATGGAGGAGAGCACATGACCGACGACCTCGGACGCCTCGACCGCACGGGCGACCGCTGGCGGCTCACGTTCGACCGCCGGCTGCCCCAGCCCCCCGACACCGTGTTCGCCGCCCTGACCGAGCCCGAGCACCTGGCCGCCTGGTTCCCCAGCTCGATCGACGGCGACCGGGAGGCCGGCGCCAAGCTGCGCTTCGATTTCCGCGACGGCGCCGACGGGCCGCCCCTGGAGGGCGAGATGCTGGCCTGGGACCCGCCCCGGCTGGTCGAGTTCACCTGGGGCGAGGACACGCTGCGCTTCGAGCTGGCCCCCGACGGCGCCGGCACCCGGCTCACGCTCGTCAACACGTTCGTCGAGCAGGGCAAGGGCGCCCGCGACGGGGCCGGCTGGCACACCTGCCTCGACCTGCTGGCCGCCGACCTGGCCGGCGCCCCGCCGTTCGACTCGACCACCCGCTGGCGCGAGGTCCACCCCCGCTACGTCGACGCCCTCGGGCCGGGAGCCGCCACCATCGGCCCGCCGCCGGGCCACGGTTGAGCCTGCGATGAGTCTCGCCGCCCTCGGACGTCGAACGGGCATGGACGCGCGCGTGCCCGTGACCGACCTCGACCCCGCCTACTCCTCCCCCGGCGCCGAGCCCACGCCCTGGGCGTCCGCCCGCGACCGGCTGGCCGAGGCGGAGGTGGCGTGGCTGTCGACCGTGCGGCCCGACGGCCGGCCCCACGTCACCCCGCTGCTGACCGTGTGGTTCGACGGGGCGCTCCACTTCTGCACCGGCGCCGAGGAGCGCAAGGCCCGCAACCTGGCCGACGAGGCCCGCTGTGTCATCACCACCGGGTCGAGCGCCCTCGGGCAGGGCCTCGACGTGGTGGTGGAGGGCGAGGCCCTGCTGGTGACCGACACCGCCCGGCTCCACGCCCTGGCCGCCGCGTGGGTGACCAAGTACGGCGACGGCTGGCGCTTCGAGGTCCACGACGGCGCCTTCCGCGACCACCGCGGCGACGTGCCGGTGTTCGAGGTGCGCCCGGTGACCGTGTTCGGCTTCGCCAAGGGCGCCGAGTTCTCCCAGACCCGCTGGCGCTTCCCCGCCGCCGCGCCGGCGCTGACGCCCTAGGCCGGCTGGTGGGCGTAGAGGTCGCGCAGGACGCCGACCTCGGCGCCGTGGTGGATGAGCTCGTCGGCGATGTGGAGGATCAGGGCCTCGGTCGTGGCCTCGGCGTACGGGCCCTGGCCGATCTTGGCGTCCAGCTCGTCGTCCGTGAAGGCGGCGACCGTCGCCGCGAGCCGATCCCAGTGGGCGGCGATCAGCGCCCGTGCCTCGTCGGCCGTGCCCACCGCGGGCGCGGCGTCCGCCCGGGGCTGGCCGAAGTAGGCGAGCACGAACTCGCGGCCCCGGAGGTCGCCGGTGGGCGGCCAGGTCGGGCGGGGCGAGGCGCCGAGGTGCCACAGCCGCCAGGCGATGGTGGTGAACGGCGCGGGCGTCCGGGGCGTGTCGGTGCCGCCGCCGGGGCCGAGGTCGGCGTGCCAGCCGCCGCCGCCGTCGGGCCGGACGCTCCAGCAGTCGGCGACGGGCTCCCACAGGTACTCGTCGTCGCTGAGACCCTCCAGCCGCCCGATCAAGCGGCCGCTGGTGTAGGTGATGAGGTCGAGGTCGGTGCGGGCCATGGGCCGTATCGTTCCAGCCGTGGAACGCACGATGCTGGCCGGGGGGTTCGGGTTCGTCGAGGGGCCGAGGTGGCGCGACGGGCGGTTGTGGTTCTCCGACATCGGGTCGCGGCAGGTCCTGACCGTCGACCCGGAGGGGACCGTCGAGGAGGTGTGCGTCGTCGACCAGCGGCCGTCGGGGATCGGGTGGTTGCCCGACGGCCGGATGCTGGTCGTGTCGATGAACGACCGCTCGGTGCTGCGCCGCGAGCCCGACGGCACGCTGGTGACCCACGCCGACATCTCGGGCCTGGCCTCGGCGCCGTGCAACGACATGGTGGTCGACGGGCGGGGCAACGCCTACGTGGGCAACCCGGGCTACGACATGCGCAACCCGCCGTCGCCGCTGCCGGCGGCCGAGCTGGTGCTGGTGCGGCCCGACGGGTCGGCCGAGGTGGTGGACAGGGAGGTGCGCTTCCCCAACGGCCCGGCGGTCACGCCCGACGGCCGCACGCTCATCGTGGGCGAGACGATGGCTGCCCGCCTCACGGCCTGGACCATCGCCGACGACGGCACGCTCACCGACCGCCGGCTCTTTGCCGCGGTCCCCCGCCGGGCCCCCGACGGCATCGCCCTCGACGCCGAGGGCGCGGTCTGGTTCGCCGACGCCAACGGCTCGGCGTGCGTGCGGGTCCGCGAGGGCGGCGAGATCACCGACGTGGTCGACACCGGCCGGGGCTGCTTCGCCTGCGCCCTCGGCGGCGACGACCGCCGCACGCTGTTCCTCCTCACCGGCGAGGGCTTCAGCGGCGAGGCCATGCGCAAGCGCACGGGCGCCATCGAGACGGTCGCGGTCGACGTCCCCGGCGCCGGCATCCCCTAGCCGGTCGGGCGCTCCTCCCGGCGACGGGGTCTGCGCCGGGTCGGGGGACGGTACCGCAAGGCCGCCGACGCCGGGATCACGTTCTTCGACACGGCCGACGTCTACAGCGGCGGCTCCAGCGAGGAGATCACGGGGCGGCTCCTCGGCCGGGTCCTCCCCCGGCGCGAGGACTACGTGCTCGCGACGAAGGTCTGCCTGCCCGCCGGCGACGGACCCGACGACCGGGGTCTGTCACGAGGCCACATCCTCGACTCGATCGACGGGTCGCTGCGCCGGCTGGGCGTCGACCCCGTCGCTACATCGGGGCCTCGTCCATGTTCGCCTGGCAGTTCGCCAAGGCGCAGCAGACGGCGGCGGCCATCCTCCCGTGGAGCCCCTTGGCTCGCGGCCTGCTGGCCCGGCGTCCTCGCCGGGTTGGCCGAGGTCGCCGACGCCCGCAGCGCGCCGCCGGCCCAGGTCGCCCTCGCCTGGCTGCCGCACAAGCCGATCGTCGCCCCCATTCGTCGGCACGACCACGACCAGGCACCTCGACCACGCCGTCGCCGCCTCCGAGCTCGCCCTGACCGACGACGAGATCGCCCGCCTGGAGACCCCGTATCGCCCCCAGGGCGTCGTCGGCCACCGGTGACGGTGCGCCTCCAGCTGGGTCACGGGCGGGCGGGCGGGTCGATCGGGCTGTGGCGGGACAGACCGCCGTCGCACGGGACGACCTGGC
>DATFRN010000285.1:0-3196 GCA_035263165.1 Acidimicrobiales bacterium
CCGCCGATCACCACGATCGACACCAGCAGCAGCGAGTCGCCCACCGTGAACAGGCGGTCGCTCGGGATCGCCTGGACGTTGGCGGCCAGCAGCGTGCCGCCCAGCGCCGCCATCCCGCCGGACAGGGCGAAGGCCCGCAGCCGGGTCATGGTCGTCGACACGCTGTAGGCGGACGCCCCGTCCGGGTTGTCGCGGACCGCGATCGTCCCCCGCCCGATCCCGGTGCGCCGCAGGCGGGCCACCATCGCCACCGCCACGATCAGGACGCCGAGGACGACGTAGTAGAAGGCCCGCTGCGTGCTCACGTCGATCCCGAGGACGTCCGAGCGGACGAGCGGCACCGACTCGGTGAAGCCGCCGCTCAGCAGCGGCCGGTCGTAGAGGTACTGGCTCGCCGCCAGGCCGAAGGCGAAGGTCACCACGGCCAGGTAGAGGCCGCTCACCCGCAGGGCCGCCACGCCGATCAGCGCAGCCAGCGCCGCGGTGATCAGGACGGCGACGACCAGCGCCGGCCCGAAGCGCAGCGGGACCACCCCCGCCCGCAGCAGGCGGGCGCCGCCCCAGCCGATGTCGACGTTCACGCCCCGCATCAGCGCCGCGGTCAGGGAGGCGCCGATCCCCGCGAACGCCATCTGGCCCAGCGAGAGCTGGCCGGCCCACCCGGTCAGCACGGTCAGCGACAGCGCGCACAGTGCGAACCCCAGGATCGACGTGTAGAGCAGGTGCCGCGACGGGGCGGTCACGACCAGCGGGAGGACGACGGCCACCAGGGCGAGCGCCGCCAGGCCCACGCGGTCGAGGTTGCGCAGCCACCAGATCCCCCGCAGGCGCTCGGGGATGGGGCGGACCTTGGCGGCGAAGGAGAAGGTCTGGGTCTCCCGCGGGCCCCGCTGGCCCTGGCGCCAGACGGCCACGAGCACGGCCAGGAACAGCAGGAAGTCCATCAGCCCGGGCTGGTCGAGGACGTTGAAGCTGACCAGGGCCTGGACGACGCCGATCGCGATCCCGGCGCCGAAGGCCCGGGGGAACGACACCATCCCGGCGATGACGGCCGCCGCCAGCGCCCGCACCAGCGTGCTCTGGCCGAGGGTGTCGAGGTCCTGGACCGATCCGGACTCGCCGGCGAGCAGCGACAGCGACAGCGCGGCCAGTCCCCCGGCGATGGCCCACACCAGCGTGGACACCAGCTTGGGGCTGATGCCGTCGAGCCGGGCGAGGTCGGGGTTGTCGGCCGACGCCTTCACCGCCTTGCCGACCGCCGTCCGGTTGAGCAGCCACCCGAGCGCCACCGCCACCAGCGGGACGACGAGGACGATCGCCAGGGCCGGCCCCGTGATGCGGATGCCGGCCACCTCCCGGGTGCTCCCGATCGGGACCGGGAAGCGGGCGCCGTCCGCGTCGATGTCGGGCAGCGCCAGCAGCAGCGCCAGCGACAGCTGGGCGATGCCGATCGTGGCGACGAACACGATCACCCGCGGGGCCTCGAACAGGCGCCGGATCACGGCCAGCTCGACGACCGCGCCGTAGGCGGTGCCGACGACGAGGCCGGCGACCGCGGCGAGCCAGAACGGCACGCCGTACTGGGCCGCCAGCAGGGCGAACAGGCCCGCGCCGAGCAGCCCGAGGTTGGCGACCGCGAAGTTGATCACCCGGGTCGACCGGTACACGAGCACGATGCCCATGGCGATGAGCCCGAAGACCATGCCCGACACCACCCCGTCGAAGACGAGCTGCCGGGTGAACAGGGTGGCGACCACGGGCGTCAGCCGCCGTCCCGGCCCAGGAACACCGCCCGGGCGAGGTCGTCGCGCTCGGCCAGCTCGGCGGCCGGCCCCGCGAACCGCACCTGCCCCTTCTCGAGGAACACGGCCCGGTCGGCCACGGCCAGGGCGACGTTGAGCGACTGCTCGACGATGACGATCGTGGCGCCCTCGGCCTTGAGCCGGGCGACGGCCTCCAGGAGCTGCCCGACCATGATCGGCGACAGCCCGAGCGACAGCTCGTCGATCAGCAGGACCTCGGGCTCGTGCAGCAGGGTGCAGGCGAGGGCCAGCATCTGCTGCTCGCCGCCGGACAGCGACCCGGCGGCCTGGCCCTGCCGGCCGGCCAGGCCGGGGAACAGCCCGAGGGCCCGGTCGATCCGGCGCTCCTGGTCGGCCCGGTCGTGGCGGTAGACGAAGCCGGCCATCTCGAGGTTCTCCCGCACGGTCATCTGCGGGAACACGCCCCGGCCCCCCGGCAGGAGGCGGATGCCCAGGCTCCCCCGCCGCTCGGGGGCCACATAGGTCACCGTCTGCCCGTCGAGGCGGACGACGCCGCGGGACGGGGTCCCGAGCCCGGCGATCACGCGCAGGATCGTCGACTTGCCGGCGCCGTTGGTGCCGAGGAGCGCCAGCACCTCGCCCCGGCGCACCTCGAAGCCCACGTCGAAGAGGACCTGGACGTGGCCGTAGGCGTAGTCGATCCCGGCGACCTGCAACACCGGGACCGTCTCGGGATCCGCCTGGCGGCGCCGGTGCTCGTCCATCTCCTCGCGGAGCTCCTCGACCACCAGCGAGAGGTCGTTGCGGATGTAGCGGGCGCTGCGCAGCACCAGCCACCCGCCGATCAGCGACGACGGGACCACCAGGACCAGCACCGCGGCCCGCGGGCCGATGGCGTCGGTGAAGAACGCGGCCAGCAGCGCGCCCCCGGTGGCGCCCACGAAGAAGACGTAGATCGCCCCCAGCGCGTTGCCCATCCCCCGCAGGCGGTACGGCGTCACCGACTGGAGGACCGGCCCCACCATCGTGAAGGCGGTCAGGAGGCACACCTGCGGCAGCACCCCGGCGACCGCGAAGGCCAGCGCCGTGGGCATCACGTACTGGAGCGGGACCGCGAGCGCGACGGGCAGGATCAGCAACCCGATCAGGCGCAGCGCCCGCTCGGGGTCCTCCCGGAACCGCTGGTCGTAGCCCCGGGCCGCGAACGGCAGCACGACCACGACGGCGAGGCCGCCGAGGCTGCCGACGAGGCCGCGCTCCAGCGCGTCGAGGCCGAAGCGCTCCTCGATGTAGAGGTTGGCCAGCACCGGGGTCGTGAACAGCCCGAAGCCGATGGCGGCGAAGGCGAGCATCGTGGTGCGCAGCGTCCGGATCTGGCGCAGCCGGGCGAACACCGACTCCGTGGACATCGGCGGCGACTCGTCGTCGACGAC
>DATFRN010000286.1:0-3648 GCA_035263165.1 Acidimicrobiales bacterium
CACGAGCAGATGTGCCAGCTCGCCTGGGACGACGGCGGCAAGGACCAGGCCCAGGCCAGCGGCCAGTCCAAGGACGACTACATCGCCGAGTGCATCAGGGTGATGAGCGGCGGCGCCACGACCACCTCGGCCCCCTGAGGGCCGACGCCGCCGGCACGGTCAGTCGACCGTGACCACCTCGACCGACAGCTCCGCGCCCGTCGGGGCGGTGAACGTCACCGTGTCGCCCGGGCCCGACCCGAGCAGCGCCTCGCCCAGCGGCGACGACGGGCTGATCACGTCGAGGTCGTCGTGGCGCTCCTCGATCGACCCCACCAGGAAGCGCTCGACCTCGTCGTCGCCCTCGTAGCGGACGCCGACCACCGAGCCGTGCGCCACCGTGCCGCCGGCGGCCTCGGCGACGATCTCGGCGTTCTCCAGCATGTAGGCGAGCTGGCGGATGCGGCCCTCCATCTTCCCCTGCTCCTCCTTGGCGGCGTGGTAGTCGCCGTTCTCGGAGAGGTCGCCCAGCTCGCGGGCCGCTTCGATCTTGCGGGCGATCTCGACCCGGCCGCGCGTCGTCAGGTCGTCGTGTTCGGCCTGGAGCCGGTCGAACGCGGCCTGAGAGAGGTGCTGGGTCTGTGCCATAGGGCGTCCAGCGTAGGGCAGTTGACGCCACGGCGGGCCAGGGTGAACACTTGCCGTCGATGATCCGCCCATCTACTTCGGTAATCATCATCACCTAGCGCACGTCGGCAACCGACGTGCGCTGTTCGACCGTCCGCCTCCGGGTGGGCGGTTTCTTGTTTCTCGGGCAACGGAGCGGCAGTGAGCCACAGAATCGGAGTGATCGGCGGGGACGGCATCGGCCCCGAGGTCATCGCGGAGGCCCTCAAGGTCTGCCGCGCCGCCGGCGTCGACCTGGACACGGTCGACTACGACCTCGGCGGCGCCCGCTACCTGCGCGACGGCACGATCCTGCCCGACAGCGTGCTCGACGAGTGGCGGGGCCTCGACGCCCTGCTCCTCGGGGCCGTCGGCACGCCCGACGTCAGGCCCGGCGTCATCGAGCGGGGCCTGCTGCTCAAGATGCGCTTCGACCTCGACCTCTACATCAACCAGCGGCCGTTCCTCGACGCCGACAGCGGCATCGACATGGTCGTCATCCGGGAGAACACCGAGGGCCCCTACGTCGGCGAGGGCGGCGTCCTCCGCAAGGGCACGCCCCACGAGGTCGCCACCCAGGGCTCGGTCAACACCCGCATGGGCGTCGAGCGTTGCGTCCGCTACGCCTTCGAGCTGGCCGAGGCCCGCAGCCGCAAGCACCTCACGCTGGTCCACAAGACCAACGTCCTCACCTTCGCCGGCGACCTGTGGCAGCGCACGTTCGACGAGGTCGGCGCCGGCCACCCCGACGTCGGCACCGCCTACAACCACGTGGACGCCGCCTGCATCTACTTCGTGAGCGACCCCCGGCGCTACGACGTGGTCGTCACCGACAACCTGTTCGGCGACATCCTGACCGACCTGGGCGGGGCCGTGTCCGGGGGCATCGGCTTCGCCAGCTCCGGCAACCTCAACCCGGCCCGCACCGGGCCCTCGATGTTCGAGCCGGTGCACGGCTCGGCGCCCGACATCGCCGGCCAGGCCAAGGCCAACCCCACCGCCGCCGTCTTGTCGGCGGCCATGATGCTCGACTTCCTGGGCGAGGCCGACGCCGCCGCCCGCATCCGCAAGGCCTGCGCCGACCCGTCGGCCCAGTCCGGTTCCACGCCCGAGATCGGCGACGCCCTCGCCGCCCGGGTCTGACACGAAGGGGATCACACCGTCATGCCCATCACGCCCACCGAGAAGATCTGGTTCAACGGCGAGCTGATTCCGTGGGACGAGGCGCGCATCCACATCCTGACGCACTCGCTCCACTACGGCATGGGCGTGTTCGAGGGCATCCGCGCCTACGAGACCGACGACGGGCCCGGCGTGTTCCGCCTCACCGACCACATGCGGCGCATGGCCCAGTCCGCCCAGATCATGGGCATGCCGCTGCCCTACTCGGTCGAGGAGCTGGTGCAGGCCGTCAAGGACACCGTGGCGTCGACGGGGCTGCCCAGCTGCTACATCCGCCCGATCGCCTACTACGGCTACGGCGAGATGGGCCTCAACACGCTCTCCTGCGAGGTCGACGTGGCCGTGGCCTGCTGGCCGTGGGGCGCCTACCTGGGCGACGACTCCCTGACCACGGGCGTGCGCATGAAGATCTCGTCCTGGGCCCGCCACGACCACAACATCATGCCGCCGGCCTCCAAGACGACCGGCAACTACGTCAACAGCTCGCTGGCCAAGGTCGAGGCGCTCAAGGCCGGCTACGACGAGGCCATCCTGCTCAACCGGGCCGGCTTCGTGGCCGAGTGCACGGGCGAGAACATCTTCGTGGCCCGCAAGGGCCGCCTGATCAGCCCGCCGCTGTCCGCGGGCGCGCTCGAGGGCATCACCCAGGACACCGTGTTCACGATCGCCCGCGACCTCGGCTTCGAGGTCACGCTGGGCGACCTGTCGCGCAGCGACCTGTACATCGCCGAGGAGATGTTCGTGTGCGGCACCGCGGCCGAGGTGTCCTCGGTGCGGTCCGTCGACGACCGTGAGATCCCCGCCTGCCCCGGCCCGATGACGCTGGCCATCGGCGAGGAGTACGGCCGGGCCGTGCGCGGCCAGGTCGACCAGTACAAGGACTGGGTCGAACATGTCCGGTGAGCGCACCCCCACCGCCGTCGACGTCTTCGACACCACCCTGCGGGACGGGGCCCAGTTCGAGGGCATCTCGCTCACCGTGGACGACAAGCTGCGGGTGGCCGAGCAGCTGGACTGGCTGGGCGTGCGCTGGATCGAGGGCGGCTACCCCCAGGCCAACCCCCGCGACGCCGAGTTCTTCGCCCGGGCCGCGGCCGGCGACCTGCGGCTGGAGACGGCCACGCTGGTGGCCTTCGGCTCGACCCGCAAGCCGCTCGGCAAGGTCGACGTCGACCCGACGCTGGCCGCCCTGGTCCAGGCCGGCTGCACCACCTCCTGCATCGTGGGCAAGAGCTGGGACTTCCACGTCATCGAGGCCCTGCGCACCACCCTCGACGAGGGCGTGGCCATGGTCGGCGACTCGGTGCGGTTCCTGCGGGCCGAGGGCCAGCGGGTGTTCTTCGACGCCGAGCACTTCTTCGACGGCTACAAGGCCAACCCCGAGTTCGCCCTCCGGGTGCTGGAGGCCGCCGCCACCGAGGGCGCCGAGGTGCTCGTGCTGTGCGACACCAACGGCGGTTCGCTGCCGCACGAGGTCGAGCGCATCGTGGGCGAGGTCGCGGCCTACTTCGGGCCCGACCAGCAGATCGGCATCCACACGCAGAACGACACCGGCTGCGCCGTGGGCAACACCGTGGCCGCCGTGGTGGCCGGGGCCAGCCACATCCAGGGGACGGTCAACGGCTACGGCGAGCGCACCGGCAACGCCAACCTGATGACGGTCATCCCCGACCTCCAGCTCAAGATGGGCATCACCTGCCTGCCCGAGGGCCGCATCGACCGGCTGACCGCGGTGAGCCGGCACGTGGCCGAGCTGGTCAACCTGCCGCCCCATGCCGCCGACCCCTACGTCGGGTCGTCGGCCTTCGCCCACAAGGGCGG
>DATFRN010000287.1:0-9117 GCA_035263165.1 Acidimicrobiales bacterium
CGGTCAGCGACCGTGCGACCGCCGACGCCTCCGGCACGGTGGCCGGGTTCGCCGACGCCACGGGTCGCCACCTCCCCCTGGTCTGCACGCTGAACGCGACGAAGGTCACCGAGGCGGTCCGCCGCCTGCTGGGCGTCGACCACGACACGTTCGACGAGCTCGCCCTCGCCGCCCCGCCGGGTGCCGGCGGGCTGACGCTGCTCCCCTACCTCGATGGCGAGCGGACGCCCGACCGGCCGGACGCGACCGGGCTGCTGGCCGGGCTCCGCAGCGACGTCACGCGTGAGCAGCTCGCCCGGGCCGCGGTGGAGGGCGTGGTGTGCGGGCTGCTGGACGGCCTCGACGCCCTCCGCGCGTTCGCCCCCGCCGACGGGCGGCTCGTCCTGGTCGGCGGCGGCGCCCGGTCGCGGGCCTACCGCCAGGTCCTGGCCGACCTCGGCGCACGGGCGGTGCTCGTGCCGCACAGTCGCGAACAGGTCGCCACGGGGGCCTGCGTGCAGGCGGCGGTGGCGACAGCCGGCGCCGACCCGTCCGACGTGGCGGCGCGCTGGCGGGTCGGTGAGGGAGACATCGTCGAGCCCGGCCCGGGCTCGACCGCGAGCGCCGATGTGCGCGGTGCCTATGCCGCGCTCCGGGACCGGTGACGGACGTGCCGGCGCCGGTGCGGTGGGGCGTGCTCGGGTGCGCGTCGATCGCCACCCGCAAGGTCGTGCCGGCGGTGCGTTCGTCGGCGCGCTCCGACGTCGTCGCCATCGCCTCGCGGGACGGCGGCCGTGCCGCGCGCGCCGCCGGTGAGCTGGGCATCCCCCGCGCGTACGGCTCCTACGACGAGCTGCTCGCCGATGCCGACGTCGAGTGCGTGTACATCCCGCTCCCCAACCACCTGCACGCCGAGTGGACGTGCCGGGCCGCCGAGGCCGGCAAGCACGTGCTGTGCGAGAAGCCACTGGCGCTGACCGCGGCCGAGGCCAGGGACATGGCCGAGTGCTGTTCGGGCGCCGGGGTGATGCTGATGGAGGCCTTCATGTACCGCGTCCACCCGATGTGGCGGAAGGTCCGTGAGCTCGTCGACGCCGGCGCGGTGGGCGAGCTGCTGTCGATCCAGTCGTTCTTCTCCTACCGCAACGTCGACCCGGCCGACATCCGCAACATCGCCTCCTACGGCGGCGGCGCGCTGATGGACATCGGCTGCTACCCGATCAACGTGGCCCGCTGGCTGTTCGACGCCGAGCCCGACGACGTGGTGGCGACGGTGCGGCGTGATCCGGTCTTCGGGACCGACGTCCTCACCTCCGCGGTGCTCGACTTCGGCGGGCGCCAGGGCTCGTTCACGTGCTCGACGCAGATCGAGGACGACCAGCGGGTGCACCTTGTCGGCACGGAGGGCCGGCTCCTCGTCGAGATCCCGTTCAACATCCCGCCCGATCGCCCGACGCGCATCGTGCGCGCGGCCGGCGGCGACCCGCCCGTCGCTCCGGACGTCGAGGTGATCGAGGTTCCCCCGGCCGACCCCTACGCCGTCCAGCTCGACGAGTTCTCGACCGCGGTGCGCCTCGGCACACCGGTGCCGATCCCGCCCGACGACGCGATCGGCAACATGCTGGTGATCGAGCGCGTGCTCGCCGCCGGCCGCTCGTGACCGCCGTCAGGCCGCCATCGTCATCGCGCGATCCGGGGCCAGCAGGAACGGCGGCAGGCAGGCGGCGAGGTTCGAGAACGGGAGCACGTCGGGATGCAGATCGATGCCGAGGGCCTCGGTCATGAACCGCCGCCGTGCCTGGATCCGGTCCCACGCCTCCGGGAACGCAGCCGCCAGCTCGACCCGGAGCGTCTCGTCCGCCAGCGCCACGCCGTCCTCGATGTTCGTCGTGAAGTAGGGGGTGCCGGTGGCGGGGATGATGTCGCACTGGAGCGCCATCCCGGAGCCGAGCTCGACCTGCGACCCACGGGAGATCGGTGAGTTCACCCACTCGTCCAGGTGGAGCTGGTGACCGGGATTGAGGTGCACGCCGAAGAAGCTGTCGCCCAGACGCCGGTCGATGATCTCCTGGAGCGCCCCGCCCACCTGACCGACGTGCAGCGCCGCGTACCACTCGGCGACGGCCTCGAAGTACGGACCGACGAGCCGGGGAACGTAGTCCCGGACGTCGCCGGGCAGCTGCGACGCGTCCTCCACGACGAAGCCGGCCCGGCAGTTGAGCGCGCCCCAGATGCCGTACGCCAGCGTGAAGGGGTCGCCGCGCTCGATGTGCCGGTCGCCCGGGCTGAGCAGGCCGAACGACGCGCGCGGCCCGGCCGTGAGCATGAGATGGCACGACAGCGGCGTGCCGCCCCACTCGAGCAGGCGGGCGGCGTCACGTTCGGTCATGCCCGGCCGCAGTCCGGCGAGCACGCGCCGCACACCCTGCGACGTCTGGCACGCGGCCCACTCGAAGGCGGCGAGCTGGTCGACCTCGTTGACGACGCGCAGGCCCACGGCGGGGTCGATGAGGAGGTCGGTGGCGTTCTCCACGACGCCGGTGGACCCGGCGGCCCGCCGGAGCGCGTCGGCGAGGAATGCGGGAACCTCGATCACGTCACGGCTGGCGTACGTCTTCCAGCCGACGACACCGACCCGGCTCCCCGGCGCGATGCGCTCGCCCCGCAGCGTGTCGATCAGCGGCCTCGACTCGTCTCTCGGTTGCCCCGGCAGGCTGAGGTCCTGGTGCAGGACCACGCGCATCGGCAGCGGCGCCGCGCCCGCCATGCCGAGGCACTCGTTGCCGACGAGGACGGTCGGCTCGTCCTCGGCACCGACCAGGAGCACCGCCTCCTCGAAGCGCGGGTCGAACCCGGTGAGGTAGGCGATGTTGGCGCTGTGCTCCCGGTCGGCCCACACGACGAGATGGTCGTAGCCGCGGGCGTCCATCGCCGTGCGGAGTCGTCGCATCCGGTCCGCGTAGGTCGCCGCAGGGACGCGAGGCTCGGTGGTGGGCATGCCGAACTCGGGCAGCACGATCTCGGCGAGCCGGGCGGTGGCCGTCGTCGTCATCGTTGCGGAACCTCCGGATCCCACCGCTCGGGGGCGGGCGCACCTCGCTCGATCGTCACGAACCCGTCGCGGCGCGCGTCCATCCACGGCCCGGTCTCGCCGTCGGGCCACTGGACGCGGACCCGGGCGGCGCCGCGATCGCCGAGCCCGACGTGGATCCAGCCGAGCTGGCCGCCGGCATGGCCGCCGCCGACGGTGACCTCGCGCTCGACGCGCCGATCGCCGAGCATCACCTCCACCCACGCACCGATGGCGTCCCGGTTCGGCCCCGGCTGCCGGAGCCGCAGCGCGATCCAGTGGCCCTGGGGACGCGGGCGCTCGGCGTCACCCCGACCGACGTTGCGCCACACCCTGACGTTCTCGCGCCGGTTCACCACGACGAGGTCGAGCATGCCGTCGAGGTTCAGGTCGACGAGCGCTGCGCCACGACCCCGGTCGAACCCGACGATGCCCGCGTCCTGCGCACCCTCGACGAAGGTGCCGTCGCTGCGGCCCAGCAGGAGATCGTTCGGATCGCGCCTGGCGTAGTCGAGCTGGGCCTCGACGTTCCCCTTGGTCACGAACAGGTCGACGACGCCGTCGTTGTTGACGTCCTCGAACTCGGGGTGCCACGCGGTCGACGGCCGCACGTCGCCACCCGCGTACGGCCGTTGGGCCGTCACGCCCCGTTCGAGGGCGATGTCGTGGTACGTCGGTCGTGCGCCCCCGCCGGCCAGCGTCTGGAGCTTGTTGTCCCCCTGGCTGGTGAGGAACAGCTCGGGCCGGCCGTCGCCGGTGAGGTCCTGGCTGGCGATGCCCATCCCCCAGATCTGCAGCGGACGCCAACCGTCCCTCTCGGTGTAGAGGGCGGGCGCTTCACCGGGAGCGACACGCCACAGCTGCTCGGATCCGTCGCGGTAGTAGTTGCGGTCGTTGGCCAGGCGCAGGTCGCGTTCACCCGAGTGGTCCCAGTCGCTGAACAGCGCGGACAGCGCGCAGTAGCCGGGTCGGAGCGGGAGGGGCGGTGCGTAGCGCCTCGCCGTGGGCCCGGGCCGCAGGAGCTCGCTCGTGTCACAGTCGTAGGTGCCGGGCACCAGGTAGTTCCCGAACGCCAGCGTGGGCAGCGCGTTGGCGCCCTCCCACGTCGCGCTGAACCCGACGGTCCACGCATGACCGCCGTCGATCCCGAAGCGGCCGTTGGCGGGCTCGAACCGGCAGTCCCCGAGCCCGCGGAGGACGACGTTGCCGCCCCGGCGGAGGACGGCCAGATCCGAGTGGCCGTCGCCGTCGACGTCGAGGGGATACGCACCGGTGACCGACCCGAGGTCGGTGACGGGCGACGGCTGGCGGCGGAAGCGCAGCGCGCCACCCACCGGGCTCTCGTTGCGGTACAGCGCCGCGGGCTGCGAGCCCCCCGCGAAGTAGAGGTCGTCGCGCCCGTCGTCGTCGCAGTCGAAGGCCGCGACGCCGCCACCGACGAAGTAGTCCGAGCCGCCGTCGTACCGGTGGACGATGCCCGCGGCCCTGGTCTCGTCCACGTAGTGCGGCGCCTCCGGCGTCCCGGCCCCGTCACGGGCGCGAGCCGACGCCACGACCGCGCCACCCGCCCCCACGACCAGCGCGGCGACCACGAGCATCCACCGACGTCGCACCCATGGATTGAACCACAGGGACCTATAGTCCCCTGTCTGACCAGGCATCCGTCAGTGGAGAGGGTGTGATGAGCGGGACGCTGACGCTCGGCACGCGCAGCTATCCCGTGATCCGGCCGAGCCCGCGCGATCCACGCATGCACGTGGCCGCCGTCATCATCACGATCCACGTCCTCGGACAGGTCGGGCTGCGGTTCCAGGTCAGCGTGCCGCAGATCCTGTCCGCCATCGTCACGTGCGCGGTCATCGAGATCGCCCTGACCTTCCGGGCACGGAAGGCGTTCGTGTGGCCCGCCAGCGCCATGCTGACCGGCAGCGGGGTGGCGCTCATCCTCCGGGTGCCCGGAACGCCCCCCGGCGATCACTGGACCACCTACAAGTGGTACGTGTTCGCCGGCGTCGCCGCGTTCTCGCTGCTGACCAAGTACGCCGTCCGGTACCGCGGGTCCCATGTCTTCAACCCGTCCAACATCGGCCTGGTCGTCGCGTTCCTCCTGCTCGGCAGCACGCGGGTCGAGCCGCTGGACTTCTGGTGGGCCCCGTGGGCGCGCTGGATGATCCTGGCCTACGCCGTCATCCTCGTCGGCGGGCTGCTGATCACCGCTCGCCTGCACCTGCTCGCCGCGGCGGTCACGTTCTGGACCGCCCTCGCCGCGGGGATCGGGGTCCTGGCCGCCTCCGGGCACTGCATGACCGCCCGGTGGGCGTTCGCGCCCGTGTGCGGGTTCGACTACTGGCGGGTGATCGTCACCTCGCCCGAGGTGCTGATCTTCCTCTTCTTCATGCTCACGGACCCGAAGACGGTGCCCACCGGACGGGTCGGGCGCGTCGTCTTCGCATTCCTCGTCGCGATCTCCAGCACCCTGCTGATGGCGACCCAGAGCCAGGAGTTCGGGACCAAGGTCGCCCTCCTCGGGGGCCTGGTGCTCGTGTGCGCGGCCCGTCCCCTCGTCGATCGGCTCGTACCCGAGCCGCGATCGGCGGCCGACGACCTTCGCCGGGCCGCGTCCAGGCTGATCGTCCCCTGCGGGCCCGGCGGGCGGGTGGTCGGCGGCGCCCTGCGGCTGTCGCTGATCGCGGCCGTGTTGCTCGGCCTCGCCGCCGGCATCGCCGCCGCCGGGTCGCCTGCCCGCGGCGTCGTCGTGCCGGCCGCGGCCGACGTCCTGAACCGGGTCCCCCACGACGTCGACCCGGCAACCCTGCCCGACATCTCCGTGGACCAGGACGTCCTCGACTGGAACCACGAGATCTCCGGTCGCGGCGCGCAGGAGATCGTCCTCACCCTGGTCGAGAACCTCGAGCTCGAGAACCAGGCGCTGCGCCGATCGGACGAGTCGATGCTGACCGCCGTGGACCACGGCGACCGGCTCGACGAGATGCGAGGCCGCCTCGACGCCGCCGTGTCGAGCGGAACCGCCACCGTCGAGCACTACAGCATCGACGACGTGCACGTCAGGTTGCTCGTCCCGTTCGGCCGGCAGGACGGCCTGAGCCTCGGGCTCGAATCCCGGGGCACGAGCACACGCGAGACCTACGACGCCGCGGGACATCTCCGATCGCGGGTCTCGTCCCCGTTCGCGACGATGTTCGTCGTCCGCCGGGCGACCGGTGCACGCTGGCTCAACGTCGCGGAGCTGCCACCCGGGGCCGATCGCTGAACGGAACCGCTGCCGGCGCAGGACAACATCGGTGTCGCGCGGGAGACGGTGTGGTAAGAGTAAGGCCCTTCGAGGCGACGGACCGCCCCGGCAGCAGGTAGGGAGAGGGAGGGCTCTCGGATGCGTGTACGTGGGTTGATTGCGGTGACGTTGGGTGTCGGGCTACTCGCGGCGGTGACAGCCTGCGGCAGCGACGACAACGGCGGCAGCGACAACGCCAGCAGCGGTGGCAACAGCGGCGGCGGCAACTGCACCGTCGGCGTCTCCTGGAACAACTACCAGGAAGAGCGCTGGGCCAAGTTCGACGAGCCGGCCATCAAGGACGCCGTCGAGGCCGGAGGCGGCAAGTACATCTCGAACGACGCCAAGTCGTCGGCCGAGACCCAGGCCAGCAACGTCGAGAACCTGATCTCACAGGGCGCCGACGTGCTGATCATCCTCGCCCAGGACGGGACGGCCATCAAGCCGTCGGTGTCGAGCGCGCTCTCGGACGGCGTGCCGGTCATCGCGTACGACCGCCTCATCGAGGATCCCGGCGCTCTCTACATCACCTTCGACAACGTCGAGGTCGGGCGACTCCAGGCCGAGGAGATCTTCAAGGCCGTCCCCAGCGGCAACTACATCGTCATCAAGGGCAACAAGGCCGACGCCAACGCCGACTTCCTGCGCTCCGGCTACGACAAGGTGATCAAGGACGCCGTGGACTCCGGCGACATCAAGATCGTCGGCGAGACCTACACCGACAACTGGGATCCGTCCAAGGCCCAGACCGAGACCGAGCAGTTCCTCACCTCGGCCAACAACGACGTGCAGGCGGTCCTGTCGGAGAACGACGGGATGGCCGGTGGCGTCGTCGCTGCGCTGCAGGCCCAGGGCCTCGACGGCAAGGTGCCGGTGTCCGGTCAGGACGGTGACCAGGCGGCCCTCAACCGGGTCGCGCTCGGCACGCAGACCGTCAGCGTCTGGAAGGACGCTCGCCTGCTGGGCAAGACCGCCGGCGAGTCCGCGGTCGCGCTGTGCAAGGACAAGGACGTGAGCAAGGTGAAGGGCACGGCCGCGTTCAAGACGCCGGGTGGCAACGACGTCAGCTCGATCCTCCTCAAGCCGCAGCCGATCACCAAGGACAACCTCGACGTCGTCATCGATGCCGGCTGGACGACCAAGGAGAACGTGTGCAAGGGCGTGAAGGCCGGCTCGGTACCGAGCTGCTGATCGACCCCACGAGCGTGGACGTTGACGGAGACTGAGGCTCCAGCGGGGCTCGGGACCAGCCCGAGCCCCGCCGTCACCCCCACCCCACCACGCGAACGCCGCTGGCGCTCGTTGCTGGTCGCGACCGAGCTGGACACCCGTCTGCTCGGCATGGTCGTCGCCCTCGCGGTCATCTGGATCGCGTTCAACGTCCTGTCGAACGGGGACTTCCTCACCGCACGGAACCTCTGGAACCTCTCGGTCCAGAGCACGTCGATCGCGATCATGGCCACGGGGATGGTCCTGATCATCGTGTCGCGCAACATCGACCTGTCGGTCGGGTCGCTGCTCGGGTTCCTCGGCTACACGATGGCCCTGGTCCAGACCGACGGCGTCCTCGCCTTCTTCGGCCTCGACTTCACGATCGGCGGGCTCCAGGGCAAGTCGTACGCCTGGGTGGTCGCGCTGCTCGTGGGTGTCCTGCTCGGCGCCCTCGTCGGCGCGGCGACCGGCTACATCGTGGCTTACGGCGGGGTTCCCTCGTTCATCGTCACGCTGGGCGGCTTCCTCGTCTGGCGGGGCATGATCTTCCGGACCGGAGGCAAGCAGGGGCAGACGCTCGCACCCCTGCAGAAGACGTTCCAGCGCATCGGCGGCGGAGCCAGCGGCTCGCTCGGTGAGTGGCGGAGCTGGGGATTCGCGCTGTTGGGCTGCGCCGGCGTGGCGGTCAGCATCTACCTCGCCCGCCGCGGCCGCAAGCGCTACGACCTCGCCGTCCGCCCGATGTGGGTCGACGTCGGACTGGGCGTCGCCGGCTGCGCAGCCGTCATCGCGGGTGTCGGCCTGATCGCCAACTCCTACGACTCGCCGGTCACCGGGAAGGCCACAGGGGTCGCCTACCCCGTGGTCATCCTGGTCGTCGTGACGCTGTTGATGACCTACCTCGCCAAGCGACGTCGCTTCGGCCGCTATGTGTTCGCGTACGGCGGCAACCCGGATGCTGCGGAGCTGAGCGGCATCAACACCCGCCGCACGGTCATGCTCACGTACTCCCTCATGGGAGTCCTCGTCGCCGTGAGCGCGGCGATCCAGACGGCGCGGCTCAACGCGGCGGTGACGAACCTCGGCGTCCAGAACGAGCTCGACGTCATCGCGGCCGCCGTCATCGGCGGCACGTCGTTCTCGGGCGGGATCGGAACGATCCCCGGCGCCGTCCTCGGCGCGATCGTGATGCAGTCGCTCCGCTCCGGCATGGTGCTCCTGCGGATCGACTCGCCGTCGCAGGACATCGTGGTGGGCGTGGTGCTCGTCGCCGCGGTCGCCATCGACTCGGCGCTGCGGGGCGGCCGCCGCCGGATGGTGTTGCCCGCACTCGCCGTCGGGCTGGCCCTGGCCGGCATCGTCATCCAGACGGGTCGGCCCTGAGCGCGGGGGACGGCACGATGACCGACGCCCAGCCCGCCACCAAACCGTCCGACTCGGGGCTCACGCCGCTCGTCGAGATGCGGGACATCCACGTCGCCTTCGGCGGGCTCCGCGCGGTGAACGGCGTGAGCATCGACCTCTATCCCGGTGAGGTCGTCGCCCTCGTCGGCGGCAACGGCGC
>DATFRN010000288.1:0-9826 GCA_035263165.1 Acidimicrobiales bacterium
CCCGGGGCGGCAGCACCCCGTAGACCGCGGTCACCCCCGGGGCGGCAGCGCCCCGTAGACCGCGGTCACCCCCGGGGCGGCAGCACGCCGTAGACCGCGGTCACCCCCGCGGCGGCAGCACCCCGTAGACCGCGGTCACCCCCGCGGCGGCAGCACCCCGTAGACCGCGCTCACCCCCGCGGCGGCAGCACGCCGTAGATCGTGGCCGTCGAGCCCGAGCCGGCGGCGTTGCGCGGTCCGGCCACCAGGACCCAGGCCCCGGTGGTGGGCAGCGCCGCCAGGTTGGCCATGTTCTCCAGGCTGATGCGGTGGCGGTCGAACAGCAGGGTCGTGACCGCGAACGTGTCGTCGATCCCGAGGTCGGCGCCGAACGTGTCGGTGCCGAGCGAGCCCCGCCTGCCGAGCTTGCCGTGGTCGACCAGCCACTGCGCCGCCTCCAGGCCGAACCCGGGCTGGTGGATCACGCCGTCGGCGTCGAGGTTGGGGTAGGCGGGGGTGCCCCAGCGGTCCTCCCACCCGGTCCACAGCACGATGGCGGACTGCTTGGGGATCGGGCCGTTGCGGCGCTCGAAGTCCTTCAGGTCGGCGACGGTCAGGGCGTAGTCGTCGTTGGCCGCGGCCTTGGCCCGGATGTCGATCTTGACCGCCGGCAGGAACAGGTCGCCCGGGTCGAGCTGGTCGGCGGTGAGCCCGCCCTCCTGGAAGTGGGCCGGCGCCCCCCAGTGCGTGCCGGTGTGCTCGCCCTCCCGGACATACTGCATGTAGAAGCCGTCCTCGGGGATGGTGTTGATCACCTCCAGCGTGAACTCGGGGTCGCCGGGGAACAGGTTGGTCACCGCGGGATCGTTGACGTGGGACAGGAACACCAGGCCGAGCTTCGCCAGCACGTTGCCGCCCCCCTGCCCGTTCCCGTTGCCGTTCCCGTTGCCCTGCCCCTGGCCGCTCGCGGCCGCGCCGGCCGGCGAGGCCATGCCCAGCGCCCCCGCCCCGGCCAGGCCGGCCATGCCGGCCATCCCCACCGCCGTGCGCAGCACCTGCCGTCGTTCCATCAGCGCTCACCATCCCGGTTCCGCCGCCCGCGCGGCTGTCGATCGTCGCCCGGTACGTTACGTCGTGCCCGAGTGCCGCTGCGGCGCCGACGAGCGTGTATCGGCCGGGCTCCCCGCGCGTCTGTGGGCCATGGCGCCGAGCGCGATCGTGACCCGGCGGGCCGGCAGGACCGCCCGCATCCTCAACTGCCTCCCCTCGCCCGACCAGCACGAGGACTGGGATCTGGCGACCGCCGACGCGGCCGGGCTCACGGCCCGGCGGGCGCCGGTGCCGGCCGCGCGCGACCTGCGGGAGCCGTGGTGGACGATCGGCGACCAGGGCGCCACCGGGTCGTGCGTCGGCTGGGCCACCGCCGAGGGCCTGGTGCGTTACCACCTGGTGAAGGCCGGCCGCCTGCCCGAGGACGCCCCGCTGTCGCCCCGCTTCATCTGGATGGCGGCCAAGGAGACCGACAGCCTGAACGACCGGCCGACCACGTTCATCGAGCCCGAGGGCACCACGCTCAAGGCGGCGCTCGACGTGGCCCGCAAGTACGGCGCGGTGCGCGACGCCGACCTGCCCTTCGCCCGGCCCCGGCTGTTCCCCGGCGACGCCAAGGCCTTCTACCTGCTGGCCGCCAAGCTGCGCATCGCCGCCTACGTCAACCTCGGCCGGGACGCCAAGGCCTGGCGCCGGTGGATCGCCACCCAGGGCCCCGTGCTCACCCGGCTGGTGTGCGACGACACCTGGATGCGGGCGGGCGCCACCGCCGGCGTGCTCCAGGCCTACGACGAGAAGACGGCCCACGGCGGTCACGCGGTCGCGCTGGTCGGCTACACGCCCGAGCACTTCATCGTCCGCAACAGCTGGGGCGCGACGCAGTGGGGCGACAACGGCTTCGGCTACGCCAGCAACGCCTACGCCAAGGAGGCGTTCACCGAGGCCTACGGGATCAGCGTCGGCTAGGGAGATGCGCCGGTCAGGGCGCGTTGAGCACCGTGGTCGTCGTGTTGGGGAACGACGTCGGCGCCGAGCCCTGGGTGACGGTCGGCGGAACGGTCTCGCCGGTCGGGTGGGGCCGGGGCCCGGTGCAGGTCGTCGCCCAGGCGCCCAGCGCCACGACGAGGAAGACGGACACGACGATCCACAGGGCCCGGGCGCGCACGGCGGGTGACGGTACCGCGTTCACTCCACCGCCGGTGCACCGCTCACGGCCGGCTCGCCGGCGCTGGCCCGGACCACCAGGACGACCCCGGCGGCGATGAGCGCCCCCGCCGGCACGGCCGACGCCGGGGGCACCTCGTCGAACGCCAGCCAGGCGATGACGGCGGCCCCGACGATCTCGAACAGGATCGCCACCGACACGACCGTCGTGCTCGTCGTGCGCAGGACCCGGTTGATCAGCGTGTGCCCGAGCAGCTGGGGCCCGACCATGATGGCCAGCAGCACCGCCCAGGTGTGGGCGTCGTAGCCGGCCAGCGGCTGACGGCCGGCCAGGCACACCCCGGCCAGGGCGGCGGCGGCCACGCCGTAGCAGACCGCGGCGTACACGCTGGTGGGGACCGTGCGCCGCGCGTCGGCGCCGACGGTCACGTAGGCGGCGGCCAGCAGCCCGCCGGCCAGGGCCAGCATGTCGCCGAACAGGGCCCGGGGGCCCACGTCGAGGTCGATGCCGCTGAGCAGCAGCGTCCCCGCCAGGGCGACGGCGATGCCGGCCCAGGCCTGGCCGGTGACCGCCTCGCCCCGCCACCGGGCGATCAGCGCCGCCCACACCGGCTGCGTCGCCACCAGGGCGACCGACGAGGCCACAGTGGTGAACGACAGGCTCGGGATCCAGGTGGCGAAGTGGGCGGCCAGGAACGCCCCCGCCACCACGGCCAGGCGCCGCTCCTCGGGGGTCAGCGTGCGCAGCCGGCCGGGCGAGCGCCACGCCGCGACGGCCACCAGCACGGGCAGGGCGAGGGCGTTGCGCCAGAACGCGACGGCCAGCGTGGGGGCGTCGGCCACCCGGACCAGCGGCGCCGAGGTCGACACGGCGACCACCGCCACGCCCAGGAGCGCCAGGTCGGCGGCGGGCGGCCGGGACATGGGAGCAGCCTGGCACGCCGGCCCCGACCGGCCCGCGATGGCCCTTGCCATTGCACGCCAAGTGCGAAAACCTGAGCCGGTGGATGTCGACGCGAGCGGAACGGCCGCGGCCGCCCCCGGCCCGGCCGAGTTCAACCCCTTCGAGCCCGGGTTCGCCGAGAACCCCTACCCGCGCTACGCCACCATCCGGGCCAACCCCCGGCCCCACCGCACCGCCTTCGGCGCGCTCATCCTGTCCCACTACGACGACTGCTTCGCCCTGCTGCGCCAGCCGGGAACCAGCGTCGACGAGCGCAACGCCACGGCCATGCCCGACCTGCCGCTGCCCCCCGACCTGGAGGAGCGCCGGCGGGACAGCCAGCGGTCGATCCTCAGCATGGACCCGCCCGACCACACCCGGCTGCGCCGCCTGGTCTCCAGCGCCTTCACGGTGCGGCGGGTCGAGCGCCTGCGGCCCCGGGTCCAGGCGCTGGTGGCGTCGCTGCTCGACGACGTGGCCGCCGCCGGCGCCGGCGGCGAGCCCGTCGACCTGGTCGCCGACTACGCCTTCCCGCTGCCCTTCATCGTGATCAGCGAGCTGCTGGGCATGCCCGAGGGCGACCGGCTCCAGCTGCGGGCGTGGTCGCACGAGATGACCCGGTCGCTGGAGCCCCTCGTCGACGAGGACACGATGCGGCGCACGGTGGCCGCCGCCGACAACATGCTCGCCCACCTGGCCGACGCCATCGAGTGGAAGCGGGCCAACCCGGCCGACGACCTGCTGAGCGACCTGATCGCGGCCGAGGAGGGCGGCGACCGCCTCACCCACGAGGAGCTGGTGCAGCAGACGCTGCTGCTCTACCTGGCCGGCCACGAGACCACCGTCAACCTCATCGGCAACGGCACCCTGGCCCTGCTGCGCAACCGGGACCAGCTCGAGCGGCTGGTGGGCGACCCGTCGCTCGACGACGGCGTGGCCGACGAGCTGCTGCGCTACGACACGCCGGTGCAGTTCTCCCGGCGGATCGTCCTGACCGACATGGACCTCGGCGGCACCCCGGCGTCGGCGGGTGACCTGGTGCTGACGCTGCTGGCGTCGGCCAACCGGGACGAGGACCGCTGGGGGCCCACCGCCGACCGGCTCGACCTGGGCCGCGAGGGCGCCAACACCCACCTGTCCTTCGGCAGCGGCATCCACCACTGCCTCGGCGCGGCGCTGGCCCGGCTGGAGGGCGGCGAGGCCATCCCCGCGCTGGTGCGGCGGTTCCCCGACCTGGAGCTGGCCACCGACGAGCCGGCGTGGAACGGGCGGGTCGTGCTGCGGGGCCTCGACAACCTGCCGGTCACGCTGGCGGGCTGACGGCGCCGACCTCGCGGCGGACGACCGGCCGCCCGCCCCGGCGGGCCACCTCGCGGAACCCGGCCCGCTCGAACATGCCGAGGGTGCCGGTGAACAGGTCGGCGCCGGCCCGTCGGCCACCGGCGGTGTCGATCGGGTAGGCCTCGACCACGGTCGCCCCGCGGGCGGCGGCGTGGTCCACCGCCGCGGCCAGCAACGCCTCGGCCACCCCCCGGCCGCGGTGACGGCGGTCGACGGTGAAGCAGGTCAGCGCCCACACCGGCGTGTCGTCGACCGGCTTGAGCTTGGGCGAGCGCTGGAGCCGGGGATACTCCTCCCGGGGCGCCACCGCGGCCCAGCCGACCGGGATGCCGCCGACGTAGGCCAGCAGCCCGGGCACGCAGCCGTCGGCCACCAGCCCGGCCAGCAGCGCCCGCCGCTCGGCCGCGGGCCGCTCGTCCCACTCCCGGGCCGACAGCCGCCACCAGGTGCACCAGCACCCGGACGTGAACCCGCGCTCCCCCGCCACCGCCACGACGTCGTCCCACCGCTCCGGCGTGGCCGGCAGCACGGTGACGTCGGCGGCGGGCACCGCGGCCGCCCCGGCTACACCTTGAGGAAGCGGCTGAGGCCCCAGACCGACCCGGCGGCGCCGATGGTGATGCCGAGGATGATCACGATCACCATCGTGAGGCGGAACTCGCCCGGGGAGGCCACGAAGCCCTCGAGGATGGTGTGGTAGTCGCGGTTGGCCGCGGCGCGGTTCATCGCCTTGTCCAGCGCCGCCACCGCGCCCAGCGCGAACGCCGAGCCCACCAGTCCCTGGAACACGCCCTCCAGCATGAACGGGACGCGGATGAACCAGTTGGTCGCGCCGACCAGCTTCATCACCTCGATCTCCCGCCGTCGGGCGTACATCGCCATGCGGATTGCGTTGAGGATCAGCAGCAGCGCCGCCACCAGCAGGCCGGTGCCGATCACCAGCATCGCCCGCTGGGCGAACGCGGAGACGCCGGTCACGGTCTTGATGCCGTCGGTCTCGTCGACCACCTGGAAGACGCCGGGCTGGGCCGCCAGCTGCTTGCCCAGGCTCTTCATCAGGTTGATGTCCTTGGACTTGGGCACCAGCCGGTACGAGTCGGGGATGCGGGTGCCCTGCTCGACCTTGGTGCGCATGGCGTCGTTGGCCCGGAACAGCCGCAGCGCCTCGTCCCTCGACTCCTTCAGGTCGACGTAGCGCGACTTGCCCACGTCGGGGTTGGAGTCGATGAACTCCTGGATCGCCTGGCGCTGGGCCGGGGTCACGTCGCTCTTGAGGAAGGCGATGACCTCGATGCCGTCGGTCCACAGCTGGGACACGTTGTCGACGCCCTGGCGCAGCAGCAGCGTCGAACCGAACAGCGCCAGCGACACCGAGACGGTCACGATGGCCGAGATGGTCAGCGTGATGTTGCGGCGCAGGTTGATCGCCGTCTCCCGCAGGACGTAGTCGATCTTCACTGGTACACCCCTCGGGCCTGGTCGCGGACGATCCCGCCGCTGTCCAGCTCGATCACGCGGCGCTGCATGGTGTCGACGATCGAGCGGTCGTGGGTCGCCATCACGACGGTGGTGCCGGTGCGGTTGATGCGGTCGAGCAGCCGCATGATGCCCACCGAGGTGGCCGGGTCGAGGTTGCCGGTGGGCTCGTCGGCCAGCAGGATCAGCGGCCGGTTGACGAACGCCCGTGCGATCGACACCCGCTGCTGCTCGCCGCCCGAGAGCTCCTCGGGCAGGTTGGAGGTCTTGGTCTCGAGGCCGACCAGTTCGAGGATGGCCGGGACCTGGGCCTTGACCACGTGGCGGGGCCGGCCGATGACCTCGAGGGCGAACGCCACGTTCTCGTAGACGGTCTTGTTGGTCAGCAGCTTGTAGTCCTGGAAGATGCAGCCGATGTTGCGGCGCAGGTAGGGCACCCGCCAGGTCGACAGCCGGGCGATGTCCTTGCCGGCCACGAAGATCCGGCCCTTGTCGGCCGTCTCCTCCCGGTTGATCAGGCGCAGCATCGTCGACTTGCCCGATCCCGAGGGGCCGACGAGGAAGACGAACTCGCCCTTCTCGATGTCGGCGGTGGCGCCGTGCAGCGCCTCGACGTTGCCCTTGTAGATCTTGCTGACGTTCTCGAACGTGATCATGACCCTCGGCCTGCTAGGTCGCGCGGGAACGGCAGCGGCTTGCGTCCCCAGCGATTGCGATCAGGTTACAGAACGCGCGCGATACACGTGGCATCGCGTCGCGACGGTACTGCGTCCCCGGCCTCATCGGACGGATGCTCACGGGCCCGCGGCCCCGCCCCGGCGCCACTGGAGGTACGCCTCCATGAACGGATCGAGGTCGCCGTCCAGCACCGCGTTCACGTTGCCGGTCTCGTACTCGGACCGGAGGTCCTTGACCATCTGGTACGGCTGGAGCACGTAGCTGCGGATCTGGCTGCCGAAGCCCACCCGCTGCTGGTCGCCCCGGATCTCGTCCAGCTCGGCCTCCCGACGCGAGCGCTCGAGGTCGGCCAGCTTGGCCTTCAGCATCACCATGGCCCGGTCCCGGTTCTGGAACTGGCTGCGCTCGACCTGGCAGGACACCACGATGCCGGTCGGGACGTGGGTGAGCCGGACGGCCGAGGACGTCTTGTTGACGTGCTGCCCGCCGGCGCCCGACGCCCGGAACACGTCCATCTTGATGTCCTTCTCGTCGACGTCGACCGAGGCGTCGCCGTCGTGCAGCATCGGCACCACCTGGAGGGCGGCGAAGGCGGTCTGCCGCTTGCCCTGGGCGTTGAACGGGCTCATGCGCACCAGCCGGTGCACGCCCCGCTCGGCCTGCAGGTAGCCGTAGGCGTAGCGGCCCTTGACCTCGAACTCGACCGACGACAGCCCGGCCTCGGACCCCTCGGTGAACTCGTCGACGGTGACCTCGTAGCCCCGCCGCTCGGCCCAGCGGGTGTACATGCGCAGCAGCATCTCGGCCCAGTCCTGGGCGTCGGCGCCGCCCTCGCCGGCCTGGATGGTGACGAGGGCGTCGTGCTCGTCGTGGTCGCCCGAGAACATCGAGCGCAGCTCGACCCGGCGCAGGTCGCGGTCGAGGGCGCCGAGCGACCGCTCGACCTCGGCCAGCGACTCCTCGTCGCCCTCGTCGCGGGCCAGCTCGTGGAGGGTCTCGGCGTCGTCGATGCGGCCGGCCAGATCCTCGTACTGGTCGATGTCGTCGATCACGCCGGCCAGCTCGGCCGTCACCCGGCGGGCCCGGTCGGCGTCGTCCCACAGGTCGGGGCGCGACGCCTCGGCCTCCAGCTGGGGCCGCTTGGCCCGCAGCTCGTCGATGCCGAGGTAGGTCTCGGCCTCGGACACCCGGGCCCCCAGCGCCTTCAGCTCGTCGCTCAGGTCACGCATGGCAGCGGCCTCGCCGGGCTACCTGCCGTGGCACTGCTTGTACTTCTTGCCCGACCCGCACGGGCACGGGTCGTTGCGGCCCGTCTTCTCCCACTCGCTGCGCACCTTGGGCGTGTTGGCCACCGGGGCCTCGGCGGTGGCGGTCGCGGTGGCGCCGTCGCCCCCGTTGGAGCCGGCGGCGGCGGCCTCGGCCCGGGCCGCGGCGGCCATACTGGCGGCGCCGCCCGAGCTGGACGGGTCCTCGGGCGACGAGTAGGTCACGTCGCGCACCTCGGCCTCGCGGGCCGCGGCCGCCCGGGCCGGCACCTCGTCGGCCGGCGCGTCGGCGGGCTGGGCCGTGACCGTGGCGTGCATGACGTATTGGATGAAGTCGCGCCAGATGCCGTGCATCATCTGGCCGAACATCTCGTAGCCCTCGCGCTGCCACTCGACGAGGGGGTCGCGCTGGCCGAGGCCGCGCAGGCCGATGCCCTCCCGCAGGTAGTCCATCTCGTAGAGGTGGGACCGCCAGCGGGTGTCGATGACCTGGAGCATCGCCCACAGCTCGACCTGGCGCATGAGGTCGGGCGTCAGCTCGGCCTCGCGGGCCTCGTAGTGGCCGAGCGCCTCGTCGGTGAGCATCTCGTAGAGCTCGTTGGTGGAGGTGGCCGAGCGCAGCTGCTCGTCGGTGAGCTTGGTCGGCCAGAAGCCGTTGGCCTCGGCGAGGAGGCCGTCGAGGTCCCACTCCTCGGAGTACTCGCTGACGCAGTAGGTCTCGACCAGCGTGCTGATCGTGTCGGGGAGCGCCTCCTCGACGATGCGCTCGCGCAGGTCGACCTGGTCGAGCACCTGGTCGCGCAGCGCGTAGATGACCTTGCGCTGCTCGTTCATGACCTCGTCGTACTTGAGGACGTTCTTGCGGATCTCGGCGTTGCGCTGCTCGACCGTCGTCTGCGCCCGCTCGATGGCCTTGGTGACCATCTTGGCCTCGAGCGGCACGTCGTCGGGCAGGGTCTTGCCCATGACCCAGTTGACCGCGCCGGTGGCGAACAGGCGCATGAGGTCGTCGTCGAGGCTGAGGTAGAAGCGGCTTTCGCCGGGGTCGCCCTGGCGGCCCGACCGGCCCCGGAGCTGGTTGTCGATGCGCCGGGAGTCGTGGCGCTCGGTGCCGAGCACGTAGAGGCCGCCGAGCTCGCGCACCTTGTCGCCCTCGGCCTTGGTCTGGACCTCGTGGCTGGCGGTCAGCTCGGCGATGCGGGCCTGGGCGTCCTCGGAGTCGGGGTCGAGGCCCTCGCCGCGCACGTCGCGCTTGGCCATGCCCTCGGCGTTGCCGCCGAGGATGATGTCGACGCCGCGGCCGGCCATGTTGGTGGCGACGGTGATCGCGTGGAGCCGGCCGGCCTGGGCGACGATCTCGGCCTCCCGGAAGTGCTGGCCGACCTTGGCGTTCAGCACCTCGTGGGGGATGCCCTGCTTGTCGAGCAGGCGGGAGAGCTTCTCGGACTTCTCCACCGAGATCGTGCCCACCAGCACGGGCTGGCCGGCGTTGTAGCGCTCGCCGATGTCGTCGGCCACCGCCCCGAACTTGGCGTCCTCGCTCTTGTAGATGAGGTCGGCCTGGTCGTCGCGGATCATCGGCCGGTTGGTCGGGATGGGCACGACCTGGAGCTCGTAGGTGCTGGCCAGCTCGGCGGCGTCGCTCTGCGCCGTGCCGGTCATGCCGGCCAGCTTCTCGTACATGCGGAAGTAGTTCTGCAGCGTGACCGTGGCCAGCGTCTGGTTCTCTTCCTTGATGCGGACGCCCTCCTTGGCCTCGACGGCCTGGTGGAGGCCCTCGGACCAGCGTCGGCCCTCGAGGATGCGGCCCGTGAACTCGTCGACGATCTTCACCTCGCCGCCCGCGACCACGTAGTCCTTGTCCCGCTTGAACAGCTCCTTGGCCTTGAGCGCGGCCTGGAGCTGGTGGACGAGGTTCTGGGCCACGCCG
>DATFRN010000289.1:0-14259 GCA_035263165.1 Acidimicrobiales bacterium
GGCGTTCCCCGACGACCCGCCCGCCGCCACCCTGACGCTGACGGGCGACCGGGCCACGCTCGGTCGGGTCCGGTCCGGGCAGGCGCCCGACGTCGACCTGACCCTGGCGGACGACCCCGCGGTCAGCCACCACCAGTGCGCGTTCGTGCGGGCCTCCGACGGCACCTGGTCGGTGCGCGACACCGACAGCGCCAACGGCACCTGGGTCAACGAGGCCGACGCCCCCCTGGCCGCCGGTGAGGACCACGTGCTGGCCGACGGCGACCGCGTGCTCGTCGGCGCCTGGACTTGCCTGACCGTCCACATCGCGGCCCCGGCCTAAGTTTCCGCGCGGTAGATTGCCCCGGCGCGCCGGCGGCGGAGCGTCGGTGCACTACGGGGAGGGGAAGGCTGGTGCTTGGGGGAAGGAAGCTGCGCCTCGGCGCGGTCGCACTGCTGGCCGTCGTGGCCATGGCGTGCAACGGGCTCACGGTCGACCAGCGGGGCGTGTACACGTCCTCGCCGACCACCACGTTCACGGGCAAGGTCTCGGTGGCCGACGGCGACTCGCTGGCGTCGCTCAAGGTCAACGGCGTCGACGCCACCGTCAACGGCGGGGACTTCACCGCCGAGATCCCGGTGGACGGCGCCGCCATCCTCAACCCGGTCACGATCGTGGCCACCTACACGTCGGGGGCCGTGCTGCGCGAGCGGCGCACGGTCGTCTACGGCGACGGCAACCACGCGGTGGTCCTCCCGCCCGGGGCGACGATCGACGACGCCGTGGGGCTGCGCATCAACGAGCGGTCGTTCACCAAGCTCGGCCCGGTGGTCAAGAACCTGACCACGATCGACACGGCCAGCATCGCCCCGGCGGGCACGGTGTTCCTCGACGAGTGCATCACCCAGATCATCGTGTGCACGCTGTCGGCCAAGGCCACCACCGCGGCGGCGCCGACGATCCGCGACTTCACGGTCGCCCTGGACAGCAACCAGGGCAACGTCAACGCGGTCGTCACCCTCCAGGGCCTGCACGTGCCGGTCAACGTGGCCGCCCGCATCGCCGGGATCCCGGCCAACTGCTCGATGAACGTCGACGCCAACTCGATCACGATCGACGGCAACTACACCTTGCGGCCCAACCCGGCCGACCCGAAGTTCCTCGACGTCAACCTCGTGGGCGCCTCGCCCACGGTGACCCTGAACGGGGTCAGCCACGACTTCGTGGGCGGCATCTGCTCGATCCCGGGCATCGAGCAGATCGTCAACCTGTTCCTGCCCGACGTGCAGACGCTCATGCACGACAAGCTGACCGTCCTGCTCGGCGACCCCGACGGCGCCGGGCCGGCCGACTCGCCGGTGGCCGACGCGGTCGAGGCCGCGCTGGCCAAGCTCAACATCGCCGGCGACATCGGCACGGCGCTGGGCCTGACGCTCGACTCCAAGCTCCAGTCGGCCAGCCCCGACCCGAGCGGCATCGGCCTGCGGGCCACCGCGGCGTTCAGCGCCAGCGGCGTGGCGCCCGAGGCGCCCGACCTGCCCGGCTCGGTCGCCTTCCCCGGCGAGAGCCTGGGCGCCCTGCCCGGCACGTCGCCCGGCGGCAAGGCGTTCGACGTGGCCGTGGGCGCCTCGGCGTCCGGCTTCAACCAGCTGCTGGCCGGCGAGACCGAGCGGGGCCTGCTCAATGTGGACGTGACAAGCCTGGGTGGCGCACCGCTCACGCTGAAGGGCCTCTACGACCTCATCGGCGCGGGCGGCCTGGTCACCCAGGACCACCCGCTGGCCATCAGCCTGCGGCCCGAGGTGGCGCCCATCGTCACCACGGGGCCGGGCCCCGACGGCGCGCTGGGCGAGATGAAGCTGTCCGGCTACCGGGCCACCATCCGCAGCACCGACGACAACAAGGTGTTCCTCGAGCTGGTGCTCGACTTCCGCACCGGCGTCGGGATGGTGCTGCAGAACGGCGGGCTGGCGTTCACGTTCGCCCCGCCGGCGGCCGGCGACCTCACCGCCACCATCACCCAGAACCCGAACAACCTGCCGGACGCGCTGGTGCAGCAGGTGTTCCAGCAGCTGTCGCCGCAGGTGTTCGCGTCGGTCCAGGACGTGCTGCCCAGCTTCCCGCTGCCGCAGTTCGCCGGGCTCAACCTGTCGCTGGTGGAGATCAGCCGGGTCGGCAGCGGGTTCGTCCTGTTCGCCGACCTGGTGCCGGCCTAACCCTCGGACGTGGCGATCACCGCCCGGAGCGCGGCGACGTGGCTGTCGAACGCGGCCCGTCCCGCCGCGGTCAGGCGCACGTGCACCCGGCGGCGCCGGTTGCTGACCGGGCGGTCGACGGCGATGTAGCCGGCCGCCTCGAGCGTCGCGAACTGCTTCGACAGCGCCGAGTCCGACAGCCCGAGGCGGTCGCGGACGAAGGCGAAGTCGATCCAGTCGGCCGAGGCCAGCAGGGCCACGATCGACAGCCGGGTGGCCGGGTGGATCAACTCGTCGAAGCGGGCCTCGGCGGCGGTCACGGCTGAGGGGGATCCGCCAGGCGCCGGCGGGCCGCGGCCATGATCCGGGGCCCGCCGGCGAGGACCGCCGCCGCCACCGTCGCGCCGGCCAGCGTCACCGGGTGCCGGGCGCCGTCGGCCGACGCCACCAGCGCCAGCACCACGGTGGCGGCCACCATGGCCAGCAGGAACCCGATGACGAGCGCCGGGATGTGCCGGCCGGCCACCTCGGCCCGCACGCTCAGCCGGCGCGAGCCGTGGCGCCCGGACAGCACCCGCTGGGCGACCGCCGAGTGCACGGCCCCGAACACCAGGGTGGCGGCCGCCGCGAGCCAGGCGGCGGCGTAGTCGGTGATCGCCCCGAGCGCCAGCCACCCGAGCGCGACGCCCCACCAGTACCAGCGGGGCATGTCGATCTCGGCGATGACCTCCCGGCGCCGCTGCTCGACGCTGCCGAGGGCCAGCCGTGCGTCGCTCTCGTTGATGTCGGTGTCGCCGGGCATGCTCCATCTCCACTTTCCAGTCGGGAAAGTGAATGATGAACTTTCCCGGTGGGAAAGTCAAGCCCCCGTCGGGGGCGGCTCAGCCGGCGTCGGCGTCGGCCGGCTCGCCCTTGCCCTGGAGCACGCCGTCGACGGTGACCGTGACCCGGTCGTCGTAGAACGACACCAGTCCGGCGATGCGCTCGCTCTCGGGCAGCGGCGTCGGGTACGACCAGGCCACGTCGGCCACCTCCTCGGCGCCGTCGTGCAGCGGGCGGAGCGAGAGGTGGACGGTCTCGCCCTTGTACGGGCACTGCGTCACCGTGTCCGACGGGGCCAGCAGGTCCATGCGCACGTCGGTGCGGGGCAGGTACCAGCGGACCGGCAGCCCGGTCTCGTACAGGGCGTGGGCCCGGGTGGTGCGGGCCAGCTCGACGCCGTCCCGGCTGACGACGACCTCCCGGGAGGTGGGGAGGATGTCGACCCGGGTGTAGGGGCTGCGGACGTGCACGTAGACCTGCTCGTCCTCCTCGAACCAGGCGTCCATGGCGCCCCAGTCGAGCTTGACGTGGTCGCGCACGGCCTCGATCGGGCTGTCGGCGTAGCGCACGGCGGCGCCCGCGGCCTCGTGGCCCTCGGTGCGCACGGTGAGGATCTCGCCGTCGCCCCGGCTGGGGGAGTGGTCGGTCTCGCCGGTGGGCACGAGCTCGGCCCGCACGTCGGCGACCGGCAGGTAGTAGGTGGGGTAGTAGGGGATCTCCCAGACCAGCAGGGGGGCGGTCGTGTCGACCACCACCTCGCCTCCCAGGAACGCCCGGACCCGCTTGGCGCCGGGCTCGACCCGGACCCGTCCTCGCTGTTCGGTGGCCATACCGGGATGAACCGGCGCGGGCCCGGGACGATTCCCCGACACGCGTGTCAGGCCGCCGCGGGGGCGGTCGCCACCTCGGCGGCGTCGCCGGTGTCGGTCGCGTCGGCCGGCGCGCTGACGCCGGCGCCGGCGGGCAGCAGCCGCCAGGCGGCGACCGCCCCCACGGCGGCGATGAGGCCGGCGATGAGCGACGCCCACCGCAGGCCGGTGATGAACGAGGCCCGGGCGGCGTCGGCCAGCGCCGCCGACGGCCGTCCCCCGCCGCCGCCGGCCGCGATCTGCAGCGCCGAGCCCAGCGACTGGCGGGCGCCGGCCAGCGCCCGCCCCGGCAGGGCGGTGCCGGCCAGCCGCTGGTCCAGCTCGGCCCGGTAGGCGGCGGCGCTGACGCTGCCCATCACGGCCACGCCCAGGGCTCCGCCGACCTGGCGGGTGGTGTCGTTCATGGCCGAGCCGACGCCGGCCCGGCTGGGCGGCACCGAGCCCATGATCGACGCGGTGGCGGGGGCGATGATGAGCCCCATGCCCAGCGCCAGGAGCACCTGGCCGGCGAAGATCAGGTCGTAGCCGGTGTGGGGCGTCGACGCCGCCCGCACGACCTGGGACAGCGAGGCGACGACCAGCCCGGCCACGATCGGCGCCCGCGATCCGAACCGGCCCACGATGCGGGGCGTCAGGTTGGCCACCACCAGCAGCACGACGGCGAAGGGGGCGGTGCGGATGCCGGCGGCCAGCGTGCTGTAGCCCAGCAGCACCTGCATGTGCTGGGTGACGAGGAAGATCGTGCCGAACAGGCAGAAGTAGACGGCCGACACGGCCAGGCTCGCCCCGCTGAAGCGGGGGTTCCGGAAGATGCGCACGTCGAGCATGGGGGCGGGCGAGCGCACCTCGTGCCAGGCGAACAGCCCGATCAGGGCGAGTCCGGTGCCGAGCGAGGCCAGCGTGAGCGGGTCGAGCCAGCCGTCGCTGCCGCCCCGGATGACGCCGTAGACGAACGTGCCGAGGCCGGCGATCGACAGGGCGGCGCCGATCGGGTCGAGCCGGCGGTGCACCGGGTCGCGGGACTCGGGCACGGCCAGCCACACGCCCACCAGCGCCAGGGCGATGACGGGGATGTTCACCAGGAAGACCGAGCCCCAGTAGAAGTGCTCGAGCAGGAGGCCGCCGGCCAGCGGGCCGAGGGCGACGCCGAGGCCGCCGGTGCCCGCCCACACGGCGATGGCCCGCTGGCGCTCGCCGGGGTCGGGGAAGGCGTTGGTGATGATCGACAGCGTCGCCGGGAAGATGAGGGCGGCGCCCACGCCGGTCACGGCCCGCATGGCGATGAGGGCGCCGGCGGTGTCGACCGCGGCCGAGCCGAGGCAGCCGGCGGCGAAGACCAGCAGGCCGGCGGTGAGGGCCCGGCGCCGGCCCGAGCGGTCGCCGATGCTGCCGCAGGTGAGCAGCAGGCCGGCGAACACGACCGTGTAGGCGTCGACGATCCACTGCAGCTCGCCGGTGCTGTCGGCCACCGTGCGCCCGAGGGTGGGGAGGGCGACGTTGAGGATGGTCGTGTCGACGGTGATGACGATCACCGAGGTGCACAGCACGGCCAGGGTCCACCAGCGGTGGGCGGGGGCGAGGGCGGCCGGCGGAGTCGGTTCGTTCATGCAACGCACCGTACGCTTGTGAGTTGCATCAAGCAACTGTTATCTTGTGGGCGTGCGCCGCACCTCCTTCGCCGACATGCCGTGCGCCATCGCCCGCACCCTCGAGGTGGTTGGCGAGTGGTGGTCGCTGCTCATCGTGCGCGACGCCTTCCTCGGGGTGACCCGGTTCGACGACTGGCAGCGGCGGCTCGGCATCGCCCGCAACGTCCTGGCCGCCCGGCTCGACCGGCTGGTCGAGGAGGGCGTGTTCGAGCGCCGGCGCTACCAGGACAACCCACCCCGCCACGAGTACCTGCTCACCGACAAGGGGCGCGACCTGGCGCCGGTGCTCCAGGCGCTGCGGTCCTGGGGTGACCACTACGCGCCGACGCCCGACGGGCCGACGACGGTGCTGGTCCACGACGCCTGCGGGCACGCGGCCCGGCCGGTGCCGCACTGCTCGGCCTGCGGCGAGCGCCTGGGGCGCGACGTCCACGTCGAGGCCGGCCCCGGCGCCGTCGACCCGGCGTTCGTGGGCGCCGGCCGCCCGGCCGATCGCTAGGCGGCCGGCGGGCGGCGGCAGGCGAGCGCGAGGAACGTCGGGACCAGGTCGGGTGGCGGCTCGTCGACCCGCTCGATGACCAGGCCGGTCCGGATCAGCGCATCGAGGTAGGTCGCCAGCGTGCGGTGGTGGGCGCCGACGCGGATGCGGGCGCCGTCGGGCTTGTGGTCCGCGGACGTCCACCAGCCCTCGGCCGCGTAGCCCCGGTCCGGTGGCCAACTGGGCAGGCCCCCCGCCTGCCCCGGGAGGCAGGGGTGGACCAGCGAGCCGACGAACCACCCGCCGGGGGCCAGGACGCGGGTGACGGCGGCCAGGGCCCCGTCCAGGTCGGCGAGGTCCATGAGCGCCATCTCGCACACCACGCCGTCGAACGGCACGCCGTCCCACCAGGCCGCCGGGTCGGTGATGTCGGCCACGACGTAGCGGGCGCCGAGCGGGTCGTCGGCGTCGGCAGCCTCGGCCCGGGCCACCAGCCGGGCCGACAGGTCCACGCCGACGACGGTCGCGCCCCGGCGGGCCAGCTCCCGGGTGGCGCGGCCCTGGCCGCAGCAGGCGTCGAGCACCCGCTGCCCGGCCAGCCGCTCGGGCAGGAGGTCCCCGCACACCAGCCGCCAGCCGTCGATCCAGCCGTCGTACCAGTCGGCGATGCGGTCGTAGGCGGTGTCCGTCGTCATGGCCTCGGTGTACCACGCGCAACCATATGGTTGCTAGTTGTTGACGACGGTCGTCACGCCCCGCAGCCGGCGGGCGTCGACCGCGAACTGGGCGAACGGTGTCACCGCCCGGTAGCACTCCGGGCGGTCGACGCCGCCGACGAAGCGGACGTAGACGGTGGCGCCGGCCCGCCACAGCTCGGCGCGGACGGGGACGCGGCAGCCGGTGAGGCCGGTGGCGGCGACGTAGGTGAGGCCGGGCGTGGCGGGCCGGTCGCCCCGGTGGGCGGGGTCGTCGGGGTCGACGGGGGCGGTGCCCATGACGGCCAGCCGGCTCGGCCCTCCGTAGCCGGGCACGAAGTCGAGGACCGCCGCCGGCACCCGCCCGTCGCCGGCCACGGGTGGCTCGCTCGGGGCGGTGGTGGGGGACCCGGTCGTCCCCGGCGGCGCCGTCGTCGCCGTCGTGGTCGTGGTCGTCGTCCTCGGACGGGCCGGGTCGCCGGGCCCCACGGCCGCAACGGCGGCCACGGCCACGGCCACCACGAACACGCTGGCGGCCAGCGCCGCGATCACACGCATGGGAGCTTCGACGCCGCGCCCGGGGTCCGGGGTTCCCGGCGTCATACGCGACCGGCGGTAGCCGTCACGACGGGTACGTGTACCCCGGCTCGGTCCGCCCGGTCGGCGCCCCGACCCGCACCCGGTTCCCGTCGGGGTCGACCAGGGAGACCTCGTGGCGGGCGCCGGAGTCGTGGACCTCCGCCCCGAACTCGGCGGCCACGGGCCCGATGTCACCCACCCGCAGGTAGATCAGCCCGTCGGGCCGGGCGTCGCCGGTGTGCTCGGACAGGAAGATGCGCACCCCCGCACCCGGCGAGCCCCGCCGCACCGACACGAACGCCGGCATGCCGTCACCGAACCGGTGCGTCCACTCCTCCACGAACCCGAGCCGCCGGTACCACCGCACGGCGACCCCGGCGTCCGCGACCCGCAGGATCGGCACGGTCTCCTCCGCCCACTCCGGCACCCGCTCGTCCATGCCGCCCAGCTTGCCCGCTAGGTCCAGCAGGTGGGTGGCTCCCCATGCGGCAGGGGCCAGATCCGTGATGCCTCGGCGTCGACGCTGCGCACGACGGTCGTCGTCCTCCCCCGTGTGGTCGGGACCTGCTCGAGGACCCAGACGCGGTCGCCATCGGTGCCCAGCAGCACGGCACACTCGAGCCCGCGGGCTTGCACCAGCGCGGGGCGTAGCCCCAGGACGGAGGAGAGGAAGCGGTCGAAGCGGTGGTCCGTCTCGAAGTGCCCGCTCGTGATCAACGACTCGCTGAGCCGGTTCACACCGTCCGTGATGGCGTAATACGCGCCGAACGAGACGCACACGATCACGAGCAGGCCCACCACCGACAGGACGGCCCTCCGCTCCTTGCCGGCGTGCTCGACGCTGTTGCGGACCGCGGCTCCCAGCGGCACGGCCACGATCGGCAACAGGACCAGCACGCCCCGGCCGAGGGCCTGGTCGACCGCCGTGGTGGCGGCAAGCAGGGCGATGGATAGGGCCACGGCCGCGACCCACCCGAGACGACGGTCTTGGCGCAGCAGCCTCTCCCGCAGCGATGGGAGGTCCTGGAGGAGCCAGCTCGCCGCCTGGTGGAGGGGGGCGGCGATCCGGGCGTTGATCGACCCTGCGAAGAGCCAACCCAGTGCCCCGCCGAGGGTCAGCGCCGCGCTCAGCAGCAAGAAGAACCCCAGGACGGCGAGCGCACGTGGGAGGATCGACCCCTGGTTGAGGCCGACATCCTCGGGACGGAGCCGGAACCGGGAGTAGAAGGCGGTCGCCCCCACGTAGGCGAGTCCGTAGACGATGCCGGCGACCAGCGTTCCGATCGCGAGCGATGCACGCACCGTCGTCTCGGATCGTCCAAGCAAGCTGTCCGCCACGGCCACCTCGCCCTCGCCGCGAGCACCCTACCCGGCGGCCGACACGGCCCGCGCTAGAGGTCGTCCCGGTAGTCGCGGGCGGCGTCGGGGTCGGAGCCGACCGGGTAGACCGGCCGCACCGCCCGGCGCTCCGCCGGGGTCAGCTGCGACCGGCGGCCGGACGAATGGCGGCAGCTGTAGACCTCGCCGAACAGCGGGTGGACGCACAGCGGCTCCGACTCGGCCACGTGCATGCTGCCCGGCCGGGTGTACTCGAACTCGCCGACGACGTAGCGGGCGGTGCTGTCGAGCTCGACCACCCGGCCCAGGCACCCGATCTCGATGAGCACCCGCCGCATGTCCTGGTAGTCGAGGCCGGTCGCCTTGCGGATCCCGCGCTGGTTGTACAGCCGGTGCAGCTGGGACTCGTCCACCACCAGCCCCACGTTGGGCAGGATGCGGGCGCAGCACTCGTCGGCGTGGGGGTGGACCCGGCCGTAGGCGGCGATGATGTCGCCGACGATCGCCGACTGGGCCGGCGCACGCCCTCCAGCACGGCGAGGCGCGACACCGGGAACGGGGCCCGGGGGTCGACGGCGTGGGCCTCGAACACCTGGTTCAGCAGGGCGATGAGGTGGCGGGGCAGCAGCTGGGTGTGCCGCAGCAGGAACGCCACCGCGTCCTCCCGCCCCCCGAAGGCGTTGATCACCTCGGCCGGCAGCACGGCGTCGATCAGCTGGCGGCCCTCCACGTAGGACATCTCGGCGGGGTCCTCGGGCAGCTCGAGCTCCTCGAGCAGGTCGGGCTGGTGCAGGTGGCAGTAGATGGCCAGCCGGGTGCCGACCAGCGTGATCAGCTCCCGCGAGCTCCAGTGGGCGATGACCGTGCTGTGGAAGTCCTTGACCGGGTTGGACGACACCCGGGCCAGCACCTGCCACATCTCGGCCGGGAAGGCGAAGCGGATGTCGAAGGCCCGGGTGGGCAGCGTGCCGTCGCCGCCGATGAAGCGGAACAGGCCCTCGAACGAGATGCGCTCCACCTGCTGGTACTCGGTGGTGGGCAGCTCGCCCGAGTAGCGCTCCAGCGAGTCGACGATCACGACGTAGCGCTCGGGCCGCTCGGCCAGCACGGCGCTGCCGGCCTCGATGGCCTCGGCCATGGTCAGCCCGTTGGCCTCGACGGAGTTGAGCAGCTCGCCGACGCCGCCGAGGTGGTCGAGCGAGTCGATCAGCACCCGCAGCCGGCGGAGGTACTGCGACACGGCCGCGCCGGCGTCGGGCGGCGGGGCGCTGCCGTTGCCGAGCGACTGGGCGAAGTCGCGGACCCGGCGGTAGGCGGCCCGGCGCTCCTGGGGACCCTGGGCGATGGCCGCCAGCACCGCCGACCAGGCGACGTGGCGCCACAGCCGGGCCGTGTGCTCGGGGTAGAGGTGCAGCTCCCGGCGCATGAGGCTGGTCACGATCCCGAACACGCCCTGGTAGATGTCGGCGGTGGGCAGCTCGACGGCGACGACCTCGTCGTGCAGGCGGGGCGCGGTGACGAAGGCGGTCTTGCCCGCCCCCTTGCGGCCGATGACGTACGGGGCCCCGGTGCCCTCGGCGTGGCGGTGGATGCGGTTGGTCGGGTCGTAGAGCAGGCGCAGCAGGGCGACGCTGCCGGTGAACTGGGCGGCGTCGGGCGGACCGCACGGCTGCTGCGGGGTGATGACCCGGCGCAGCAGGTCGAGGTCGGCGTCAGCCAGCATCGGCGGGCTCCCCCGGGCGGGCGTGGGGGTGCTCGATGCGCAGCGTCCGGCCGAACACGTCGGCGCCCTCGACCACCACCCGCGCCTCGGCCGCCGCCCGGGCGGCCGCCGACGCCGTGGCGTAGAGGCACGACCCGCCGCCGGCCACGTTGAGCCGGCGGACCACGGCCTCGCCCCGGCGGATGGCCTGGGGCCGGTCGTCGACCGCCTCCCGGCCGCCGAGCCGGACGGTCCAGCGCTCGACGACCACCGTGCTGCCGGTGCCGTTGCGGCACCGGGCCACCAGCGTGAACGGCCGGGGCAGGATCGGGCTGCGCTCGACCGCCAGTAGCTCGGCCGCGCTCAGGCTGCGCCCGTCGCGGCGCCACTGCGCCCACGGGGTGCCGGGGTGGTCGGCGGCGTCGTCGCCCGCAGGGTCGACGGGCACCCAGCCCCGCTGGCGCACCTCGTCGCGCCAGCGGGCGGCGGCCGCGCTCTCCGCCTCGCTGGCCAGTCCCGGCTCGTCGACGAGGTTGGCCACCCCCACGTCGAGGTCGACCGCGTCGGCGGCCAGCCGCTCGGCCGCGGCCCGCTCGGCGTGCGCCCGCCGGCGCTCGAAGGCCGTCGCCTCGCTCTGGGCCCGGGCCTGGCGCAGCCCGACGACGACGGCCGCCGGCAGGGCCACGAGCGTGGCGACGCCGCTGAACCACTCGGCGGCGGTGCCGCCGACCTCGGCCCGGTAGCTGCCGGACCCGACCTGGACGCCGAGCAGGTTGAGGATGGCGAGCAGCGCGATCACCACCGCGCACAGGGCCACGGACACGATCGCCGAGGTCGGCCAGGGCGCCCGTACCGGGCCGCGCGCGGTCGCCCGATCGTCAGGCAAGCCGCCGACCTCGCCCCGGCATGGGCCGAGGGTAAGACGGAGGGGCGGGCGTTGTCTACGGGGGGAATTGGTGTCTGCACTGAAAGTGACGTCCCGGGGCACCGATGAGGTCCCCGTCCGCCGCCCGTCGTACCGGCCGTGAAGCGCGCGGTCGAGCTGTTCGCCCTGGAGGCCCGGTCGTCGCGCTCGGCGCTGGTCGAGGAGACCTTCCTTGCCCGCAGCGCGCCGGCGCCGGCGTTCATCTCGGTGGCGGCGTCCCACTGGCAGCTGGTCGTCACCCGGCAGCCGGGCCGGGTCAGGCTGACCGTGCGGGGGCCGGAGACGCGGGCGACGATCGTGCCGATCCCCCGGGACGCCGAGTTCTTCGGCATCCGGTTCAGCGCCGGCACGTTCATGCCGGGCCTGCCCCCGGGGCCGCTGGTGGACCGGGCGGTGGACCTGCCCGCCTCGGCGGCCGGCTTCTGGCTCGCCGGCACGGCCTGGGAGCTGCCCGGACCGGACACCGCTGACGCCTTCGTCGACCGGCTGGTGCGGGCGGGGCTGCTGGTGCACGACCCGGTCGTGGCCGAGGCCCTCGAGGGCGACGTCGCCGGCTTCTCCACCCGTTCGCTGGAGCGGCGGGTGGCCCGGGCGACCGGGCTCAGCCGGGGGGCGGTGGGGCGGATCCGGCGGGCCGAGGCGGCGGTCTCGCTGCTGTCCCGGGGTGTGCCGGCGTCGCAGGCGGCCCGGCGGGCGGGCTACGCCGACCAGCCCCACCTGACCCGGTCGCTGCGGCGCTTCGTCGGGCAGACGCCGGCGCAGATCGTTGTCGCTGGCGTTCAAGACCGGGGCGACGGCGGGGGATAGACCGCAGCGGATGCGACAGCTGATCAACTCCACCTACATCACCCTCGACGGCGCGATCGAGGACCCGCACCTCTGGCCGCCGCTGGCCGGCGGCGACTCCGAGGAGGGTGGGCGGATCCAGACCGACCTCCTGGAGGGATGCGACGTCGTGCTGATGGGCCGGCGCACCTACGACAGCTTCGCCCCGGCGTGGTCGGCCCGCAGCGGCGACCCCTACTCGGACCGCATCAACACGATGCGCAAGGTGGTGGTGTCCCGCACCCTCACCGACCCGGCATGGGCCAACACCGAGGTGATCGCGGGCGACGTGGCTGCCAAGGTCCGCGAGCTCAAGGCCACCGACGGCGGCGACATCGTCCAGTACGGCTTCGGGGACGTGTCCCGGCTGCTGCTGGCCGAGGGGCTGATCGACCGGCTCGACTGGTGGATCCACCCCCAGCTGGTCGGCCCGGCGGGTGCCGCCGACCTGGTGTCCCGGCCCGGGACGGCGGCGGCGTTCAGGCTGGTGGCGTCCCGGGTGCTCAGCAACGGGATCATCCTGGCGACGTACGAGGTGCCGACCTCCTAAGCTCCGCGCCCCATGGAGTTGCCCCTTCTGCCGACGATGCTCGTCGGCAGCTACGCCCAGCCCGAGTGGCTGATCGACCGGGCCAGGCTGGCGGGCCGGTTCCCGCCCCGGGTCCGGGCCCGCGAGCTGTGGCGGGTCGACGAGCCGTACCTCGACGAGGCCCAGGACGACGCCACGCTGCTCGCCATCCGGGCCCAGGAGGACGCCGGGCTCGACGTCATCACCGACGGCGAGATGCGGCGGGAGAGCTACTCCAACCGCTTCGCCACCGCGCTCGACGGCGTCGACATCGACAACCCGGGGACGGCGCTCGACCGCAGCGGGCACCCCAACCCGGTGCCCCGCATCGTCGGCCCGATCCGGCGGCGCCACCCGGTCGAGGTCGAGGACGTGCGCTTCCTGCGCCGCCACACCGACCGGCCGATCAAGATGACCGTGCCCGGGCCGTTCACGATGACCCAGCAGGCGCAGAACGACCACTACCCCGACGAGGCCAGCACGGCGCTGGCCTACGCGGCGGCGGTGAACGAGGAGATCCGCGACCTGTTCGCCGCCGGGGCCGACATGGTGCAGATCGACGAGCCCTACCTGCAGGCCCGGCCCGAGAAGGCCCGGGAGTACGGGGTGCCGGCGCTGGAGCGGGCGCTCGACGGGATCGCCGGGCCGACCGCCGTGCACATCTGCTTCGGCTACGCCGCCATCATCCACGACCGGCCGAGCGGCTACTCGTTCCTGCCCGAGATGGCGGCGTGCTCGTGCGACGCCATCTCGATCGAGACGGGGCAGTCGGGCCTCGACTGCTCGGTCCTCGCCGAGCTGCCGGGCAAGTCGATCATCCTCGGCGTGATCGACCTGGGCGACCACACGGTCGAGACCCCGGAGGTGGTGGCCGACCGGATCCGCCGGGCGCTGCCGTACGTCCCGGCCGAGCGGGTGATGCCGGCCACGGACTGCGGGATGAAGTACCTGCCCCGGGACGTGGCGTTCGCCAAGATGCAGGCCCTGGCGGCCGGCGCCGCCGCGGTGCGCAAGGACCTGGCGTCGGGCTGATCCCGGTCCTCTGGCTGTCGGGGCCGCCGGGCGTGGGCAAGACGGCGGTGGCCTGGGAGATCCACGCCCGGCTGGCGGCCCGCGGGGCGGCGCCGGCCTACGTCGACGTCGACCAGGTCGGCATGTGCGACCCCGCGCCGCCGGGCGACCCGGACCGGGACCGGCTCAAGGCCCGCAACGTGGCGGCGCTGGGCGTGAGCTTCGCGGCCGCGGGCGCCCGCGGCCTGGTGGTGTCGGGGGTCTGCGACCCGGAGCGAGGCCCGGACATCGGTGCGTCCCCGCTCGTCGTCGGCCGCCTGCGAGCCGACCCGGACGAGCTCCGGGCCCGGCTCGGCCGGCGCAGGGGATCGCCCGCCCGGCCCGACGCCGTAGCGGCCGCGGCGGCCGCGGCCGAGGCGCTCGACCGCAGCGCGTACGCCGACTGGTGCGTCGACACGACCGGCCTGTCGATCGCGGCGGTGGCCGACCGGGTCCTGGCCGAGGTCGGCGCCTGGCCACCGGCCGCCGCCCCGGACTCCGCGGACCCGCCGCTGCCGGCCCGCGGTCCGATCGGCTGCGAGGTCCTGTGGCTGTCGGGGGCGACGGGGGTCGGCAAGTCGACG
>DATFRN010000290.1:0-7515 GCA_035263165.1 Acidimicrobiales bacterium
TGGGTGGCGCTGGTGGGCAACCTGGTGCTGCTGGTGGCGATCGGCGCCGCCGCCGAGGCCCGGCTGCCCCGTCCGGCGTGGGCCGGGCTCTACCTGGCCGGCGGGCTGGCGGGCCAGCTGGTGGGCCTGCGCTGGCAGCCCGACGGGGCGGGCAACTCGGTGGCGGTCTTCGGCCTGGTCGGCGGGCTGGCGGTGCTGGGGGCGGTCGCCCCGGAGGACGCCGGCCTGGCGCTGCCCCTCGGCCTCGCCGTGGCCTGGGTGGTGGCGTTGCTCGCCGCCGACGTCGGCGGCGCGGCCCCGACGGTGGGCGCAGCCCTGCTGGCGGCGGCGGGCACCCTGGTGATCCGCCGCGCCCGGCGCGGCCCCCTCCCCCCGCCGGCGATCCGGACGGGGGTGTGCGCCCTCGCCCTGGGCGCCGCGGCGCTGACCGCCACGGGCGACATCCACGGCCCGGCCATCCTCGCCGGCCTCGCCGCCACGGCCGCCGGCCTGGCCGTCACCCAACGGCGCGCGGGCGCCCGGGCGGGGTCAGCGGGCCGGGGGGCTGCCGGCCGCGGTGTAGAGGCGGGCGACCTCGGGGCCTAGCCAGGCCGCCACCTTGCGGCTGCCCGCCTCCGTGAAGTGGACGCCGTCCGGGCGTAGCTGCGTGTCGTCGTCGCGGGTGCGCATGTAGGCGGCCAGGTCCACCACCGCCGCCCGTCCCGGGTGGCGGGCGGCGACCTCGGCCAGGATCTGGCGGTACGCCTCCATGCGGGCCGGGTCCGACTCGGGCTGCTCCCGGCTCGGGGAGCGGCCGCCGTCGCGGCCGAATTCGGGGTCGGGCGGGGCCACCAGGACCACCTGGCCGGCGTGGGCCAGCATGTCCGTCACCGCCTCGTCGAGGTTGGCCGTGAGGACCTCGTCGAGCTCGGCGTCCTTGCCGATGGTCAGGAACGGGCCGCCGGGGGTGACCTGCTGGTCCCGGACGTCCCACGGGCCGAACTGGATCATGGCGATGTCGGTCGGCTTGTCCGCCACGGCCGCCACCCAGCGGTCCTTCCACCCCTTGCACGACGCCGGCACCGCCTGGGCCTCGCCGTCCACCTTGCGGCTCCCGGTCGAGATCAGCCCGCAGCCCAGGTCGGCGGCGCCGTAGCCGGGGGTGAGCTGGTCGAGGTGGTCGAGCGACCACTCCGACAGCCCGAGGCCGGTCATCATCGCGCTCGAGTCGCCGAAGATGGCGAAGCGGGGCGACGTCGCCGGCCCCAGCTCGGCCTGCCGGGCCGCCAGCCGGTCGAACGCAGCCGTGATGTCGTCGCCCGGGTCGGTCGACCCCGAGGGCGACTGCGCCGACGGGTCGTTGGCCCGGCGGGCGGCCGCCTCGTAGTCCGGCGCGCTCGGGGCCGTGCGCCACACGGTGACGCCCAGGATCCCCACGGCGCTGGCCGCCAGCGCCGTCACCGCCAGCGCCGGCGCCACCCGCGGCGGCGGCCAGCGGCGGGCCCGCACCGGCCGCTCCAGCCACCGGTACGACGCCGTCGCCACCACCAGCGTCAGCGCCAGCGCCACCGCCAGGATCCCCTCCCACGGCAGCGACGTCTCCTGCCGCAGCACGACCATGATCGGCCAGTGGATGAGGTAGACGCCGTAGGAGATCGTCCCCACGTAGACCAGCGGCCGCCAGGCCAGCAGGCCGTGCACCGGCCCGCGGGGCCGGACGGCGGCCAGGATCACCGCCGCGCTCAGCACCGCGTAGACGAACAGGCCGCCCCGGTAGAGGCCCTGGTCGGCCCGGTCGATCAGGTGCCAGACGGCGACGATGCCCACCAGGCCGGCCACGCCGGCCCACTCGACCACCCGGCCCCCGGCCCCGGCGATGCGGCGCCGCCCGCCCCCGCGGCCGTCGGCGGTGGCCGGCGGGCGGGTGGCCCAGGCGTCCCAGGCCAGGGCGAGCAGGCAGCCGATGGCCAGCTCGGCCAGGCGGGTGTCGGTGCCGAAGTAGTCGCGGTCGGTGCCCGCCCCGCCGGCCAGCAGGTGCGCCGACCACAGCGTCGACCCGATCGCGGCCACGGCCGCCCCGATCACCAGCACCCGGCGCCGCCCCCGGCCCAGCCACAATGCCGCCGCCAGGGCCAGCGGGAAGACGATGTAGAACTGCTCCTCGATCCCGAGCGACCAGAAGTGCACGAACATCGACGGGCTGGTGAAGATCGCCCCGTAGGAGTCGCCCGCCGCGATCTGGCGCCAGTTGGTCACGTAGAACAGCGCGCCCAGCGCGTCGGCCCGCAGCCGCACGACCTGGCTGGCCACGCCGACGATCACGGTGAGCCCGACGATGACCGCGATGGTGGCGAGCGCCGCCGGCAGCAGGCGGCGGGCCCGGCGGGCGTAGAACCGCCGGATCGGGACCTGCCCCGTGCGGCGGTGGTCGGCCAGCGTGATCGTGGTGATCAGGAAGCCGGACAGGGTGAAGAACGTCGACACCCCGAGGAACGCCCCCTGGGCCCCCGGCACCTGGGCGTGGAAGGCGATGATGGCCAGCACCGCCAGGCCCCGCAGGCCGTCGAGCGCCGGCTGGTAGCCGAGCCCCGGCGGCGGCCGGACCTCGGCGGGCGCCCGCTCGCCGCCCGCCCCGTCGCCGGAGGCCCCGTCGGGGGCGCCGTCCGCCGGGCCGGCCCCGGGCGCGACCGCCCGCTGGTCAACCTCCACGGGACCTCATGGCGCCTGGGCTTCCTCCATCATCGAGCGGCGGCGGTGGTGGGGGTGCCGCCCTCCTGAGCGTAGAGCCGCAGGATCTCGGGTCCGAGCCAGGCGTCGGCCACCTCACGGCCCGTGGCCTCGGTGAAGTGGACGCCGTCGGGGCGCAGGGTGTGGTCGTCGCTACGGGTGGCGAGGTAGCCGGCGAGGTCGACGACCACGACGCGGGGGTGCCTGGCCGCCACCCGACCGAGGAGCCGGCGGAACGCGTCCATGCGGGCGGGGTCGGAGTCGGCCTGCTCCCGGCGGGGAGGCACGCCGTCCTCCCGGCCGAGCTCCAGATCGGGCGGGGCCACCAGCTCGACCACCTGGACGTGGTCGAGCATCTTCGTGACGGTCTCGTCGAGGTTGCGCTCCATGGCCCCGGCCAGCTCCGGGTCCTTGTCGATGGTCATGAACCGGCCACCCCGACGGATCTGCTGCACCCGCACGTCCCACGGGCCCAGCTGGATCACGGCGATGTCGGGCCGGAACCTGCCGGCCTTCACGACCCAGCGGTCGAGCGCGCCGATGCAGTACGGCGGGGGCGGGGCGGCCTCGCCGTCGACCCGGCGCTTGCCCGTCTCGATCAGCCCGCAGCCGAGGTCGGTCTGGCTGGGCGCCGGGGCCAGGCGGTCGAGGTGGTCGACGGCCCAGTCGGACACGCCCTCGCCGGTCATCGAGGCGCTGGAGTCGCCGAAGAACGACACCCGCGGCGCCACCGACTCGGCGATCTTGGCCTGGGTCTCGGCGTAGCGCCGCATGGTCTCGAGCTCCAGCGGGGTGGCGTTCTTCAGGTTCCGGAGCCGCTCCTGCAGGCTCGCGACCTGGTCGCTGTCCATGCCGCCCATGCCCGACAGCTCGTCGGCCTTGGCCTGGAGGTCGGTGGTGGCCAGCGTGGTCGTGACCGGCACGTCCCGGACATTGGTGGTCACGACGACGCCCACCGCCACCGCCCCGATGGCGCCGCCGGCCACCAGGGGCGCCCACCGGGCGGCGGGCCAGCGCCCGGACCGCACCGGCCGCTCCAGCACCCGCTGGGACACGGCCGCGGCGACCAGCGTCAGCGCCAGGTCGACGGCCAGGACCCCCTGCCACGACAGCGCGGTCCGCTGGCGCAGCACGACCATGATCGGCCAGTGGATCAGGTAGACGGCGTAGGACACCGTGCCGATCCACACCAGCGGGCGCAGGGACAGCACCCGCGGCACCACGCCGGTCGGCTGGATGCACGACAGCACCACGACCACGCTGAGCACCGCGTAGGCGGCCAGCCCGCCCTGGTACAGCGTCTCCGAGGTGCGCTCGACGTAGTGCCACGCCAGCACCAGCCCGGCCAGCCCGGCCACGCCCACCACCGGCAGCACCCGGGAGGCCACGGCGTGGGGCGCCCGCGCCCGGCGGGGCGCCGAGCCGTTGCCGCCGACCAGGTGGGCCGGGTCGCGGTCGCCCCGCCACCACCACAGGGCGGCCAGGCAGCCCACGGCCAGCTCGGCCAGGCGGGTGTCGGTGCCGAAGTAGGCCCGGTCGACGCCGGCGCCCCCGTCGAACAGGTGGGCCGACCAGGCGATCGAGGCCACCACCGCCACGCCGAGCGTGCCGGCCAGCAGCTTGCGGCTGCCCCGTCCCAGCCACAGGCAGGCGGCCACCACCAGCGGGAAGGCCAGGTAGAACTGCTCCTCGATGGCCAGCGACCAGAAGTGCAGGTACATCGACGGGCTCTGGAACAGGTTGCCGTAGGAGTCGCCGTTCCGGATCAGGTGCCAGTTGGCCACCTCGAGCAGGGCGCTCAGCGCGTCGCCCCGCAGGCGGATCTGCTGGACCGCGGTCCCCACCCGCAGCGTCACCGCCGCGATCGCAGCGATCGTCACCACCGCCGCGGGCAGGAGCCGCCGGGCCCGGCGGGCGTAGAAGCCGGTGATGCGCACGCGGCCCCGGCGGCGGTGGTCGGCCAGCGTGATGGTGGTGATCAGGAAGCCGGACAGCGTGAAGAAGGTCGACACGCCCAGGAACGCTCCGTGGCTGCCCGGCACCTGTGCGTGGTAGGCGATGATGGCCAGCACCGACAGTGCCCGCAGGCCGTCCAGCGCGGGCTGGTAACCGAGGCCGGCCGCGGATCGGGCCGCGGGCGCACGATCCTCCTGGCCAGGGCGGTCCAGGACCGCCGTGTCGCTGCTCACGCTCCCCACACCCTTCCCCAGTGATCGGGTCCGGCCCACGGGACCACTACTTTACGCACCGGTAGCTTCCGGCGCAGCAACCGCAGTCGGCAATAGTTTCGTCATATGGTCGTCCGGTCAATGGCCCCCAGCGCGCGCCTGCGGGGACGGGCCGTGCTGCGGGACCCGGACGAGGACCACCGCAGCTCGTCGACGCTCGAGCTGCTGTTCGACCTCACCTTCGTGGTGGCGGTCAACCAGGCGTCGGGTGCCCTGGCCCACGAGCTCCTCGACGGCCGGGTCGGCTACGGCGTGGTCGGGTTCGCCGCGGTGTTCTTCGCCGTGTGGTGGGCGTGGATGAACTTCACCTGGTTCAACTCGGCCCACGACGCCGACGACCTGCCCCACCGCGCCCTCACCCTGGTCCAGATGGCCGGCGTGCTGGTGCTGGCGGCCGGGGTGGCGCCCGCCATCGAGGACCGGTCCCAGCTCACGATCACCGTCGGCTACTGCATCATGCGCAGCGCCCTGGTGGTGTCCTGGCTGCGGGTGGCCCGGGACGTGCCCGACTCCCGGCACCGGGCGCTGCGCTACGCCGTGGGCATCAGCGTGCTCCAGGTCCTGTGGTTCGCCCGCCTGGCGCTGCCGGCCGGCCTGGCCATGCCCAGCTTCGCGGCGCTGGGCCTGTGCGAGCTGGTCGTGCCCTACTGGGCCGAGCGGGCCACGCCCGAGCCGCTGTTCCATCCCGCCCACATCGAGGAGCGCTACGGGCTGTTCACGCTGATCGTGCTGGGCGAGTCGATCCTGGCCGCCACCGCCGGGTTCCAGCAGGCGCTGAGCGCCGCCGGCCTGACCGCCGGGCTGCTGGCCGTCGGGCTCGGCGGGCTGCTACTCGCCTTCTCCGCCTGGTGGCTCTACTTCGAGCACCCCGGCCACCTGAGGCCCAACGCCGAGATCGCCTTCCGCTGGGGGTACGGCCACGTGGTGGTGTTCGCCTCGCTGGCCGCCATGGGCGCCGGCATCCACGTCGCGGCCGACACCGTGGCCCACGGGGGCGACGTCCGGGTGGCGGCGCTGGCCGTGGCCATCCCGGTGGCGGGCTACCTGGCGGGGCTGGCCCTGATCATGGTGCTGACCGGCACCCGGGTCGGCGACGGCCGGATCTGGCCCAAGCTCGCGGGCGCGGCGGCGATCCTCGCCATCGGGCTGACCCAGCCCGTGGCGGCCACCGTGGCGCTGTCGGCTGCGGTGATGGTGGGCCTCGGCGTGGCCATGGCCCTGGCCGGCCCGCCCCCGGCGGGGGAGCCCGGGCAGACTGCCTGACATGGCCACGCCGTTCGCCAACTTCCAGAACGAGATCTACCTGCGGGGCACCACGGGGGAGCGGCCGCCGTTCACCACCGACCTGGCCGGCCTGGAGGAGGCGGCCCGGGGCGTGCTGAGCGCCGAGGCGTTCGGCTACGTGGCCGGCGCCGCCGGCAGCGGGGCGACCGCCCGGGCCAACCGGGCGGCGTTCGACCGGCTGCGCATCGTCCCCCGCCTGCTGCGGGACGTGAGCGAGCGGGACCTGTCGGTCACGCTGTTCGGCCAGGCGCTGCCGGCGCCGGTACTGCTCGGCCCCGTCGGTGTGCAGACGATCGTCCACCCCGACGGCGAGCTGGCCTCGGCCCGGGCCGCCGCGTCCACCGGGCTGGTCTACGTCCACTCGACGGCGGCGGCCCACAGCATCGAGGACGTCGCGGCCGCGTCCGGCGCCGGCCCCCGCTGGTACCAGCTCTACTGGCCCTCGGAGCGGGACGTGGCCGCCTCGCTGGTGGCCCGGGCCGAGGCGGCGGGGTACTCGGCGCTGGTGGTCACGCTGGACACCTTCGTCCTCGGCTGGCGGCCCACCGACCTCGACGCCGCCTACCTGCCCTTCCTGACCGGGACCGGCATCGCCAACTACCTGACCGACCCCGCCTTCAACGCCCCGCTGGGCGAGGACGCGCCGCTCGGCGACAAGGTCTTCCGGTGGGCGGGCCTGTTCGGCAACCCGGCGCTGACCTGGGACGACCTGGCCTGGCTGCGCGAGCGGACCGGCCTGCCCATCGTGCTCAAGGGCGTGCTCCACCCCGACGACGCCCGGGCCGCGGCCGACGCCGGGGCGGCGGGCGTGATCGTGTCCAACCACGGCGGCCGCCAGGTCGACGGGGCGGTGGCGGCCCTCGACGCGCTGCCCGGGGTGGTGGCGGCGGCCGGCGACGACCTCGCCGTGCTGTTCGACTCGGGCGTGCGCACCGGGGCCGACGTCATCAAGGCCCTCGCCCTCGGCGCGGCGGCGGTGCTGATCGGGCGGCCCTACGTGTACGGGCTCGGGCTCGGCGGCCAGGCCGGCGTCGAGCACGTGCTGCGCTGCCTGCTGGCCGACCTCGACGTCACGCTGGCGCTCTCGGGCCACCGCCGGCCCGCCGACCTCACCCCGGACGTGGTGCGGCCGCTCACGCTCTGACAGGATCGTCGGATGGGCACCAACCAGCGCTCGCTGATCACGATGACCGACGAGGAGATCGCGGCGTTCGTCGACCGCAGCCGCACGGCGACGATCGCCACCAACGGCCCGAAGGGCATGCCCCACGTCGTGGCCATGTGGTACGCGGTGATC
>DATFRN010000291.1:0-2671 GCA_035263165.1 Acidimicrobiales bacterium
CACCGGCATCTGGTCCTGGCGGAGATACCAGCCCGCGAAGGCGTCGGGGAACGCCTGGCGCAGCGCGCCCTCGAGGGGGACGAGCGACCGCATCCCGCCCGCGCGGGCGACGTCCTCGACCGTCGGCCAGCCCTGGTCGCCCGGCCCGGGAGGCGCGGTGGTCGGGACCACGGTGGCCGGGACCGTCGTCGCGGCGCCGCCGGGCTCGGCGGCCGCCGTCGTCACCTCCGGCGCCGGGGGCGACGTCGCCGCCGCGCCGGCGAGCGCGGCCGCGCCCACCACCGTCGCCAGCGACCACCAGCGCATCCGCCTCGGCATCGCTCGACCCCCCGGGTCCCCGCTGCGGGCGCCAGCGTAGTGGTGGGGTCGACAGGCCGGCATGCGGGTCTTCCTCACCGGCGCGACCGGGGCGGTGGTCAACCAGGCCACCAGCATCCCGCCGGGCGTGCAGGCCATGTGGTCGGCCGGCCACGGCGGTGTCGACCAGGTGGGCCCAGCCGCTGGTGCGCTCGCAGCGGGTCGGCAACCGCCGGTTCCGGGACGCCACCGGGTGGGCACCCCGCTATCCCAGTGCCCGGGACGGGTACGCCGCGCTGAATGGGTAGCCCGCGGCTAACACCGCACCCGTAGACTCCGCTTCGTCAGGTTGCGATCGCGAGGCGTGGCAGTTCGATGATCATCTGCAAGGAGTGCGGCCGCCACAACCCGAACGGCACCACGTTCTGCGAGAACAAGGAGTGCGGCTCCTACCTGGAGTGGTCGGGTGAGATGGCGATGACACAGGCGGTGCCGGTGGTGCCGTCGGGGCCCGCCGCGGGCGCCGCCCCGGCCGCCCCCCGTCGGCCGGCGACCCCGCCGCCGCCCCCGCCGTCCCCGCCCCCGCCGCCCGGAGCGGGCTCGGCCCCCCGGCGCAGCGGCGGCGCCAGGAAGTCAGGGGCGGGCGCCATCCCGCCGGCCCCGGTGCTGGGCGGCGCGGTCAAGCGGGCCGCCGTGCCCCCGACCCCCAAGGCCGGCGCCGAGGCCCCCCGGGCCCGCCGGGTCGACAGCCGCCACCTGGGCCTCACGCTGACGATCGACGGCGAGCGCGAGATCTCGGTCGAGCCCAACGCCACCGTGTTCTGCCAGCTCACGGTGAAGAACACCGGGACGGTGGTCGACCGCTACGTGGTCCAGGTGCTGGGCGACGCCAGCCGGTGGGCCAAGGTCGAGCCGGCCGAGGTCAACCTCGTGCCCGCGGCCGAGGCGATCGTGTCCGTGGCGTTCACCCCGCCCCGGCGCCCCGACGTGGTGGCGGGCCTGCGGCCGTTCCGGGTCGTGGCCACGTCGAGCGAGAGCCCGCAGGTGACGGCGTTCGCCGACGGCACGGTCACGGTCGGGTCGTTCAACGACGCCGCCGTGGCCATGCAGCCGACGATCGTCGAGGGCCAGGCCGGCACCTACACCGTGAGCATCGTGAACCGCGGCAACGTGCGGGTCGACGCCCGGCTGGAGGCGGCCGACCCCCGCCACGCCCTGGCGTTCCGGGTCGAGCCGCCGGTGGTGGCCATCCCGCCCGGCGGGCGGGGCATGGCCCGGGTGAGCGTGGCGCCCCGGGACACGTCGCTGACCGGCGAGGCGGTGACCTACCCGTTCCGGGTCGTGGCCCAGATGGGGTGGGACCAGCCCCGCCCGCTCGACGCCCAGTTCGTGTACCGGCCCCGGCTGGGCGAGGTCACGACCAACTGGTGGACGACCGCCCGCGTGATCCTCACCATGCTCGGGGCGGCGCTGATGATCCTGGGGGCGTTCGGCGGCTGGCTCCAGGGGATCGCCGGGACGAAGCTCACCTACAGCGACTACGTCAACGCGGTGTTCAAGACCGAGGTGCCGCCGCCCCCCGACGCGGTCGACCCGACCTTCGTGGCGGTCGGCATCCTCGCCATCGCGCTCGGGGTGCTGGTCTTCGTCTCGCTGGCCAGCCGCAGCGGCCTGCTGACCCGCATGATCGGCGGGTTCTCGCTGCTGCTGTTCGGCGCGGTGGCGTTCACGATCACCAACGCCGGCCGCGACGTCGGCAGCGGCCTGGTCATGGTCATCGCCGGTGCGCTGATCGCCCTGATCGGCGGCATCTGCGGGATGATCGGTCGGAACTGACGCGGGCGGTCACGCCCGCTCGTCGACCGCCAACCCCTCCGGCACCCAATCTGGCGAGCGGTGCTCCTTGAACGCCCGGAACCCCTCGGTCATCTCCGGGCCCATGAGGCTGGCGTCCATGGCCATGCGGTCGTAGGTGCCGTAGTACTCGTGGAGCGTGCGCTTGGCCGCCCGGCGGGCCTCGGGGGCGGTGCGGCAGCACCACTCCAGCGCTGTCGTCGCCTCCGCCATCAGGCGGTCGTGGGGCACCACCCGAGCGACCAGCCCCCAGTCCGCCGCCTCGGCGGCGGTCACCACCCGTCCGGTCATCAGCATGTCCCGGGCCCGGGCCGGCCCGATCTGGCGGGGCAGGACCTGGGCGTAGTTGGTGTCGGCGATGCCGCGCAGCAGCTCCGGCGCCCGGAACGTGGCCCGCTCGCTGGCCACCGCCACGTCGGCCAGCATGGCGATCATGAGCCCGCCGCCCTGGGCGATGCCGTTGACCGCGCACACCACCGGCTTGGGCGACCGCCGGATCGTGTCGAACGGCGTGTTGTCC
>DATFRN010000292.1:0-18639 GCA_035263165.1 Acidimicrobiales bacterium
GCCCAAGGCCAAGTTCGGCAGCCGCATCCGGGCCCAGTTCGCCGTGGTGGCGATCGGCCTGGCCGCCACCGCCGCCGCCGGCCTGGCGACCGACGCCCTCATGCTCCAGTACCGCGACGCCAAGGCCCGGCGCCGCGACGAGGAGGACGACTGGGACGAGGCCGGCTACCAGCCCGACGGGCCCTACTCGGCGCCCGCCCCCGGCCTCGGCAGCCGGGCGGCCCAGCCCTCGCACTCGACCTACCGGCCGGCGTCGCGGCCCGCGCCCGCGTCGTCGCCCGGGTCCGGTCCCCAGCAGCCCCAACCGGCCTCGGCGTCCTCGCGCCCGGTCAACGGGGCGGCCGGCGGCTCGGGCGCTGCGCCCGTCAACGGTGACGGACGGGGCGCCCCCGCCGGCACCCGCCCGAGCGGCGGGTCGTCGGGCCGGCCGGGCGGACCGCGCCCGGCGCCCGGCGCACCCACCGCACCGCCCCGGAGCCAGCCGGCCCCGAGCGGCAGCGGCTCCCCCTCCGGCGCACCCAGCGCACCGTCCCGGGGCCCGTCCGCCCCGAGCGGCGGTCCCTCGGGTGCGCCCGCCGCACCGACCCGGGGCCCGTCGGCCCCGAGCGGCAGCGGCTCCCCCTCCGGCCGGCCCCGTCCGCCCGCGGGCCCGGCCGGGCAGCCGTCCGGCGGCTCCGGCCCCGGCTCGCGTCCCGCCCACGCGACCGGCAACGGCAGCCGCCCGACGGCACCTTCTCCGGGGCCGTCCCGCAGCGCGCCGCCCTCCGGGGGGCCGGCGGCCACCGCCGCCCCCGCCGGCGCGGCGACCGCCGGCGCGGGCGACGCCGCCGACCTCCGCAGCCAGATCGGCCAGCTGACCTCGAGCAACGGCTCCGCAGGCACCCGGGTGGAACACGCCGACGCCAACGGGGCGGGCCAGCACGCCAGCACGACCAACGGCAGCGGCCGGCCCGCTCCTGACACCCGGGGGCCACAGGGCCAGCGCGCGACCTGGCGATGACCGCCACCACGGTCACCTCGGTCTACCCGGCCGGGCTGTACCGCACCGCAGCGCGCCGCACGGTGTTCACCAGGCGGCGACGGTTCGACCCCACGTGGGCCATCTGCACCTACATCGTGGTGCTGCTGGTCGTGCCCACGCCCGAGGTCATCGGTCCGCTCGGCGCGGCGGGCGGCCCGGCCAACATGCTGGCGCTCGGCTGCCTGGCCTGGTGGGCGTGCGGCCGCTTCCTGCCCGGGGGCATGTCGTGGGGCTTCAACCCGGTGCGCTGGGCGGTGATCGGCTTCACCGCGGCCATGTTCGCCGGCTACGCCTCGGGCGCCATCCACCCGCTCGACGGCGTGGAGATCGCCGGCGCCGACCGCACGCTGATGGTGATCATGGGCTACGCGGGCGTCGCCCTGCTGGCCGCCGACGGCATCGGCACGCTCGAGCAGCTGAACCGCACGGTCCGCCGGCTGGTCAACCTGTCCGCCGCGTTCGCCGTGGCCGGGATCGTGCAGTTCTACACGGGCTTCGACGTGGCCCGTTACCTGAAGATCCCCGGCCTCACGGTCATCGTCCCGGTCACCGACCACGGCGAGCAGGTCCGGAGCGGCCTGCGGCGGGTCGTGGCCACGTCGTCGCACCCCATCGAGTACGGCGTGGTGCTGGCGATGGTGCTGCCCATCGCCCTCCACCTGGCGTTGACCGCGGCCGACGGCGAGAAGCGCAACCGCTGGATCGCGTGCGGCATCATCGCCTTCGCCTGCCCGCTGGCCGTGGCCCGGTCGTCGATCCTCGGACTCATGGTCGGCATGACCATGCTGTGGTGCGGCTGGGCCTGGACCCGCAAGAAGGCGGCGCTCAAGCTGGCGCTCGTCTACCTGGTGATCGTGCGGCTGACCGTCCACGGGTTGCTGGGGGCCGTCAAGTCGATGTTCTTCAACATCCAGGACGACCCCAGCTACCAGGGCCGCACGGCCGACTACCCCAAGGTGGCCAAGCTGGTGGCCGAGGCGCCGTGGCTGGGCCACGGGCTGGGCACGTTCGACCCACGCGTCTACTTCATCCTCGACAACCAGTACCTCGGGACGCTGATCGAGACGGGCTACATCGGGCTGCTGTCGACGATCGCGCTGTTCCTCATCGCCCTGTTCACCGGGCGCAGCGTCTACCGCATGTGCCGGCTGGCCGGCCTGACCAAGCTGGGCGACCTGGGGCGGGCGTTCGCGGCGTCGATGCTGGTCGTCACGGTGACGTTCGTGACCTTCGACGCCCTCGCCTACCGGATGATCGGCGGGATGCTGTTCGTCGTCATCGGCCTCATCGGGGCCGCCTGGCGCATCGCCCGCATCGAGTCCACCCGGCTCACGTGGCACCCCCGCGAGGAGGGCGACACGGCCATGCGCATCACCCGGCTGACGCCGTCGTGACGGCCGCCGCCTCGCCCATGGGGGCCGACGCGCCGGCCGGCGCGCCCGCGCCGGCGCCCCGGGCCCGGCTGATCGCCCTGGCCACGGTCGACCCGCTGGCCCCGGGCACGTTCAGCGGGCTGAGCGCCCGGATGTTCGGCTCGCTGGCCGACGCCGGGGTCGAGGTGACCGCCCTGGCCACTCGGGACGTGCGCTGGCACGACGTGTTCCGGGGCGCGGTGCGCCCCCGGGCGCTCCTGGGCCGGACGGCCGCCGACCGGCGCAACCCACTCGTCAACCCCAACTGGGCCTGCTCGCGCCGGGCGTTCGACGACCGCAACCGGCGGCTGGCGCGCCGGCTGGCCGAGCTGCCGCCGGGCGTCCCCACCCTCCAGGTCGGCACCGAGGTCGACGCCACCGTGGGCCAGCCGGGCCGGCCCGCCTACGTGATCACCGACTGCACCACCGTGCAGGCGCTGGCGGCGGGCGAGTTCTCGGTGAGCCAGGCGTCGCCCCGGGTCCAGGCCGAGGCGGTCGAGTTCCAGCGCCAGGTGTTCCGCCACTGCGCGCGGGTGCTGACGCTGTCGGACTGGGCCCGGCGCAGCGTGGTCGACGACTACGGCATCGACCCGGGCAAGGTGCTGGCCGTGGGGGCCGGCGCCAACCTCGGCGACCCGCTGCCGCCCCGCCCCGACCGCGACCACCCCACCGTGCTGTTCGTGGGGCGGGACTGGGAGCAGAAGGGCGGCCCGCTGCTGCTCGACGCCTTCCGCCGGGCCCGGGCCCGGGTGCCGTCGGCCCGGCTGGTGGTCGTCGGGTGCGCCCCGCCGCTGGCGGGCGAGCCGGGCGTCGAGGTGGTCGGCCCGCTCGATCGCAGCGACCCGGCCGAGGACCGGCGGCTCCGCGAGCTGTACGCCACGGCCACCTGCTTCTCGATCCTGTCGACCTTCGACGCCTTCCCCAACGTGCTGCTGGAAGCGGGCGCCGCCGGCCTCCCGGTGGTGAGCACGGCCGAGGGCAGCCGCCCCGAGGCGGTGGTCGACGGTGTGACGGGCCTGCTGGCCGGGGCACGCCACCCCGACCTGGTAGCCGACGCGCTGGTGGCGGTGCTGGGCGACCCCGACCGCGCCGCGGCCCTGGGGGCCGCCGCCGCCCGCCGGGTGGCGGATCGCTACACCTGGCCGGTCGTCACCCGGGCGATCGCCGGGGCGCTCGATCTCGACATCGATCTCGACCCCGCGTGATCAGCTCAGATCTTCTGCGTGGTGCAGGGGACCTCGCCTCTGTCGCCGGTCACCTGGTAGTTGCTGTCGATGGTGACCAGCCGGTTGCCGCCGCAGGTCACCGTGAGGGCGCCGCCGTCCCGCAGGAGCAGCGGGCCGTAGTCGTAGCTGCCCTCGACGATGCGGTTGTTGACCGCCACGAAGGTCGACGGCTGCTCCAGCTGGTAGAGCGACAGCGAGTAGGCGCCGCCCAGCAGCAGGTTGTCCTGCACGTTGGCCGCCCGGCTGGAGTCGGCCATGAACACCGCCGAGGTGCCGCAGTCGCCCCGGTCGTCCAGCGTGTTGTGGCGGATGGTCACGTTGGTGCCGCCGCCGAAGCCCTGGACGCCGTCGTAGTGGGGGCACTCGCCCGGCCAGGTGCCGACGTCGACGAAGCTGTCCTCGATCACGATGTCCGACCCGCCGACCCGGAAGCCGTCGATCACGTTGTGGACCTCGACCCGCCGGGCGGTGTAGCCGCCGATGCCGATGCCCGAGCCCTCGGTGTCGCCCTCGTTGATGCCGGTGTCGGGCCCGATCTCGGTGTCCTCGATGAGCAGCCCGCCGTAGGTGGTGCCGGCGTAGTAGTTGTCGATCGGCCCGTACACCCGCACCCGGCGGATGGTGACGTTGCGGGCCTGGACCTCGATGGCGCCCGTGACCAGGATGTCCTGGATGGTCGCCCCCGGCTGCGTGACGGTGAGGTCGCCCTGGTGCGTCTGCTTGGGCGCCCAGCCGGCGGGCACGCCGGTGGAGGCCGGGTTGGGGAACCCGCCGGGGATGGCCCGGCTGGTGGCGCCCTGCGCCGTGCTGCCCGTCGTGCCGGGCCCGGGCGCGCCGGTGGTCGCCGTCGCCGCCTGGGTGGTGGGCCGGCACCAGCGGAACGTCGTGCGGCCCCAGCAGCGGGGGCCCCGGTGGATGCCCCGGGCGGGCTTGCCCGCGGGGGCTGCGGCGGCGGCCCCGCCGGCCGTGGCCCGGGCGGGCTGGGTCGCGATGCTGCGCCGGTCCTTGCCGGCCCCCGTGCGCGTCCCGTCGCCGTCGTCGCTGACCAGGTGGCCGACCACCATCGGCACCACCAGGGCGAGGACGACCACCACGGTCAACAGGACGAGACGTCCACGTCCGCGGCGAGTGCGGGCAGGATCTGTCATTGCGGAGGGCCTCTCCGATCGCGTGCAGGTTCGAGGCCCAGCCAGCGGGGGCGTCTCTCACCCCAGCCAGCCCGGTGGACGGGCCTGCCGCGGATCCCAGTGTTCCGCTCGGCGGCCAGCTTGCCCGAGCCCGCCGACGAGGTCAAGGACGTGACGGACCCCGGGGAGCCACGATGAGTGCGCCCCTCGACGCGCTGTCCAAGGTGCGCGGCGCGCTGCCGCCGTCGGCCCGCCGGGCCGTGCGCCGGGCCACCGACCCGGTGCTCGCCCCCGTCGGCTCGGTCGCCGGCGTGCGCCCCGAGGGCGGCGGGGCCGGCCTGGTCGGGCTCACCTTCGACGACGGCCCCGACCCCGAGGTGACCCCGGCGGTGCTCGACGCGCTGGCCGCGGGCGGCGCCACCGCCACGTTCTTCGTGCTGGTCGACCGGGGTCGGGACCACCCCGACCTGGTGCGCCGGGCCCGCGCCGAGGGCCACGAGATCGGCCTCCACGGCCCCGACCACCGCCGGCTGACCACGCTCGGCCGCCGGGAGGTGCTCGACGGGCTGCGCCGGGCGCGGGCCGACCTCGAGGCGATCGCCGGCGCCGAGGTGCGCTGGTTCCGGCCCCCGTTCGGCTCGCAGTCGCCCGCCACCTACCTGGCCGCCCGGCGGGCGGGCCTCGTCCCGGTGGTGTGGACCGCGGAGGGCGAGGACTGGGTGGCCCAGCTGCCCGAGCAGGTCGCCGGCACGATCATGGGCCGGGTGCGCCCGGGCGGGATGATCCTGCTCCACGACGGCCTGGCCGGCGACCCCCGGGAGCCGGCCGCCCCCGACCCGCTCCACGACGTGCGGGGCGAGATCGTGGCCCGGGTGCTCGAGGGCCTGGCGGCCGCCGGCCTGCGGGGCGTGCCGGTGGGCGAGCTGGCCCGCGCCGGCCGCCTGCACCGCACCGCCTGGTTCCGCCCCTGACATCGCCGGTGCCCTACGCCGGCACCAGGCCCTCGCCCTCGGGGGCGGGGACGTAGGTCCGATGGCAGGACTTGCAGGCCAGGCCCGGGTCGAGCGGCGTGCCGCACACGCAGACCCAGCCCACCCGGCGGGCCGGGTTGCCCATCACCAGGCCGTGGGGGGCGACGTCCCGGGTCACGACCGAGCCGGCCGCCACCAGGGCGTTGGCCCCGATGGTGGTGCCGCACACGATGGTGGCGTTGGCCCCGATCGACGCCCCCCGCTCCACCCGGGTCGGCAGGAACTCGTCGCGGGCCTTGCGGATGTGGGCCCGGGGGGTGAAGTCGTTGGTGAACACGACGGCCGGCCCGAGGAACACGTCGTCCTCGGCGGTCACGCCGTCGAACAGCAGCACGCCGTTCTTGACCGTGACCCGGTCGCCCAGCCGCACGCCCCCCTCGACGAAGGCGTGGTCGCAGATGTTGCAGTCCTCCCCCACCACCGCGCCGGGCAGCACGTGGGCCCAGGCCCACACCCGGGTCCGGGCGCCGACCTCGTCGCTCTCGCACAGGCCCTGGGGGTGGACGAACACGCTCGGGTCGGGGCTCACCCGGCCTCCAGCGCGGCCACCAGCTCGGCGGCCACCCGGGCCTGCTGGTCGCCGGTGATGCCGGGGAACAGCGGCAGGCTGAGGATCTCGCCGGCGGCGGCCTCGGCCGCCGGGAAGTCGCCCGGCCCGTAGCCCAGGTGGGCGTAGGCGCCCAGCAGGTGCACCGGCTGGGGGTAGTGGATGCCGGCGCCGATGCCCGCGGCGTTGAGCCGGGCCAGCACCGCGTCGCGCCGGGGCACCCGCACGACGTAGAGGTGCCACACGTGGACGTTGCCCGGCAGCGTGGCCGGCAGCCCCACGTCGTCGCGCCCGCCCAGCAGCTCGTCGTAGCGGGCGGCGGCCGCCCGGCGCTGCTCGTTCCAGCCGGCCAGGCGGGCCAGCTTGGCCGACAGCACGACGGCCTGGAGCGAGTCGAGCCGGGAGTTCATGCCCGCCACGTCGTGGCGGTACTTCTGCGTGCCGCCGTGGGCCCGCAGCGACCGCACCGCGGCGGCGGTCTCGTCGTCGGAGGTCAGCACCGCGCCGGCGTCGCCGTAGGCGCCCAGGTTCTTGCCCGGGTAGAAGCTGGTGCCGGCGACCGTGCCCACGCCCCCGCTGCGGCGCCCGTGGTGGGTGGCCCCCTGGGACTGGGCGGCGTCCTCGATGAGCTCGACACCGTCGGGCAGCACCTCGGCCAGGGCATCGACCGGGGCCATCTGCCCATAGAGGTGCACGGCCATGACCGCCCGGGTCGACTCGTCGATGCGGGCGGCGACCGCGGCCGGGTCGACGAGCAGGTGGTCGGGGTCGCAGTCGACCAGCACCGGGCGGGCCCCGGCCCGGGTCACCGCCTCGGCGGTGGCGATGAACGTGTTGGCCGGCAGGATCACCTCGTCGCCCGGCCCGATGCCCCGGGCCCGCAGCGCCAGCTCGAGGGCGTCGGTGCCGTTGGCCACGCCGATGCAGTGGGCGGCGCCGCTGAAGGCGGCGAAGTCGCGCTCGAAGGCGGCCACGTCGGGGCCGAGGATGAACGAGCCCTGGCCCACCACGCGGGCCCAGCCCTCCTCGACCTCGGCGGCCACCTGGGCGTGCTGCACGGCCAGGTCGACCAGGGGGATGGGGGTGGTGACGGAGCCGGGGGTGGCGTCGGTCACGGTCATGAGAGGAGGACCTCGTGGGGTAGCTCGACGGTACGGAGGAAACGGGCGGGCAGTCCGGCCCACACCTCGGCGGCCGGGACGTCGCGCACGACGGCGGCGCCCATGCCCACCAGCGCCCAGGGGCCGATGGTCAGCCCCTCGCGCACGAGGCAGCCGGCGCCGAGGTAGGCGCCGGTGCCCACGGTGACGCCCCCCGCCAGGCGGGCGCCGGAGCCGACGGTGACGTAGTCGGCGAGATCGTCGTCGTGGGTGAGCACGGCCTGGGGCATCAGACCCACGTGCGCCCCCACCCGCACGGCGGCGGTGGCCACGACGCCGGCCAGGACCACCGTGCCGGGGCCCAGCGCCGCCGACGGGGGCACCACCGCGGCCGGGTGGACCAGCGTGGCGTAGCGCTCGGGCGCCAGCCCGAGCCGGCGGGCGATGGCGGCCTTGGACGTGTAGTTCCGGGGGTTGCCGGTGCACAGCACGACCCGGGCCTCGGGGCAGTCGGCCACCGCGTCGACCGAACCCAGCACCGGCGTGCCGTCGACGCCCCGGCCCCACAGCGCGGGGTCGTCGTCGAGGAAGCCGGCCAGCGCCCAGCGGGGCGCCCCGTGGCGGTCGAGGTGGTCGGCGTTGACGGCCCGGACGACCTCGGCGGTCTCCCGGCCGAAGCCGCCGGAGCCGACGAGGACCAGGGGCTCAGGCGCCGGCATCGGCCGCCTCCCGCACCACCCGGCTGATGGCGCGCTCGACGACCGCGCCGGCCTCGTCCCACGAGCGGTCGGCGACGCTGGCCGAGGCCGCGGCGGCGCCGGCGGCGACGTCGGCGGCCGGCCGGGCGACCAGGCGCCCGAGGGCGTCGGCCAGGTCCGTGGGGGTGGCCGGTGCGTAGGCCACGTGGTCGTTGGCCAGGACCAGGCGGTTGTGGTCGGCGTCGTTGACCACCGGGATGCAGCCCGAGGCCAGCATCTCGTGGGGGACCAGCGACACGTTGGTGGCCGACAGGGTCAGCCCGGCCACGCACCGGTTGTAGAGCGCGTTGAGCTCGTCGGGGGTGAGCACGCCGTGGTCGGTGGCCGGGAAGGGCAGCTTGCCCACCGGGTCGCCGTAGATGTGGATCGGGACGTCGGGGTGGCGCTGGTGGAAGACCTCGAGCGCCAGCATGCCGAGGTCGAACGCCCGCCGGGGCGTGATCTGGCGGGCGAAGAAGCACACCCCAGTGCGGGCGCCGTGGGCGTCGCTCAACCCGTAGCGGGCCAGGTCGCACCCGAAGTCGAAGTGGTCGGCCGGCATGCCGTAGTCGGCCCGCATGCGCTGGGCCAGCCACGGCCCGGCCGTGATGCCGTGGAACCCGAACCGGTAGGTGGCCTCGGCCAGCAGGGCCTCGCCCCCGGCCGGGTAGAACAGCGGCTCCAGGTCCTGGACCAGGTAGAAGCGGGTGCCCTTGGCCGGCGAGGCCAGCACCGCGTAGGCGGTGGTCCAGGCGGTGGCCACGACGGCGTGGGCGTCCTCGACGCCGTCGGCCGCGTCGCGCACCTCGGCCCGCACCCACGGCCACCACTCGCGCAGGATGGCCTCGTGGTGGGCGAACGAGTCGCCCCAGCGGTCGTAGAAGTAGAGGACGCAGCGGTGCCCGGCCCGCTCCAGGGCCCCCACCAGGCGGAACGTCGTGGTGTGGCCGCCGGAGCCCTCGTCGGGCGGCGTGATGACGAAGGCGATCGTGAGCGGCTCGCCCGGCAGCACCGGCAGCGGCGCCGGCGCCGGTCCCCCGGCGGCCTGGACCTCGGCGGCGGCCAGCACGTCGGCCCGGGCGACGCTGAGGGCGTGGCTGGGCGGCGCCACCCGGCGGGCCAGGCGGGTCAGGCCGCGGGCGGCCAGGCCGCCGACGCCCTCGTGACGGACGAGCCCCCGGACCTTGGCGACTTTGCGGTCGATCGCATTCACGCGGCGGCCTCCACCAGGTCGGGCGCGCCACCGACGGAGAACAGCTCGCCCCGCCGGTGCTGCCGCCACAACGGTAGGCCGACCACGGCGGCGTAGACCAGGAGCCCGGACAGCGAGCCGGCGGCCACCCGCAGCAGATCGTTGGGCATGACCGACTCGGCCGCCGCGGCCACGCCGACCATGAGCACGCCGCCGGCCAGCGGCAGGGAGATGGGCCGCCAGATCGAGATCGGGGTCACGCCCACCCGGCGCAGGGCCAGCAGGTGGCTGGGCAGCACGACCGCCCCCAACGTGACGACGTGGCCCACCGCCACCCCGGTGATGCCGCCGACGTGGGCGGAGATCACCAGCGTGGGGACCAGCGTGAACAGCCACAGGATGTTGAGGCCGAGCGCGGTGTTGCCCCGCCCGGCCGACACCAGGAAGTCGTAGGCCAGCTCCAGCGCCACGCGGGACGCCCCGACGATGGCGAGGAACATGAGCGGCCCGGCGGCGTCGGACCAGCGGGCCCCGTAGACGAAGCGCACCAGCGGCAGCCCCAGGACGCCGAGCAGGACGCAGGCGGGCACCACCGGGACGAACAGCATGCCGAGGGCCCGCCCGAAGCTGTTGAGGTGGCGCAGCGGGTCGGACCGCAGCTCGGCGAAGGCCGGCAGGCTGATGGCCCGCACGGTGGCCGAGAAGGCGTTGACCGGCCAGCCCGACACGTTGAAGGCCAGCACGTAGATGCCGAGCTGGGTGGGGCCGAGCAGGTGGCCGACCACCATGTAGTCGACGTTCATCACCGCGAAGACCACGATGCTGGCCCCGGCCAGCGGCAGGCCGAACAGCAGCAGCTTGCGGGCCATGACGGCGTCCCAGGCCGGCCGGTAGCGCTTGGACACCAGCAGGAAGCTCATCAGCGCCAGCACCGCGCTCGACGCCACCCGCGACCAGGCCAGGCTCCAGGCCCCGAACCCGGCCGACGCCATCCACAGCGCCACCCCGGTGCTGACCACGAAGGCGGCCATGTCGGCCACCAGCTTGCGGTCCTGGCGGAACTCCCGCTGGAGGCAGGCCCCCGGCGTGGCGGCCAGGCCGGCCACCACCAGCGACACGGCCAGCAGCCGGATCGGCCCGGCGGCCTCGGGCGCCCCGAGGGCGGCGGCCAGCCACGGCGCGGTGACCGCCATCAGCGCGGCCAGCACGGCGCCGGACGCCACCGACAGGGTGGTCACCACCGGGGCGACCCGGTCGACCTCGTCCATGTCGCTGGCCTGGACGATGGCCACGCTCACGCCCAGCTCGCTGATGCTGATGACGACGGTGAGCACCACCAGCGCGGCGGCGAAGACCCCGAACTCTGACGGCGCGATCAGCCGGGCCAGCGCGATGCCGACCAGCATCTGGCCGACGCGGCTCACGATCGTGTTGATCGTGCTCCACACCAGGCCCTTGCCGACCTTGGACCGCAGGGTCGCCGCCGCCACGATCAGATCCCCTGGAGCTTCCAGCGCAGCGCGCCGACGCGGTCGCGCACCCGGTGGGCGGCGCCGGTGAGGACGAACGGGGGGAACCAGGCCGACCGGCCGGCGCCGAGGGCGCGACGGGCCTTGAGCCCCCACCACTGGGCCAGGCGCTCGGGGTGGGGGGTGACCTGGCGGGCGAAGGCGACGAGGGCGTCGACGTCGACCTCGGGCGTGGCCTTGTCGACCGCCCGGCTGGCCCGCCACAGCGCCTGGCGGGCAAAGGCCCGGCCCACCCGAGCCTCCTGGCGCTCGATGCCCGGCACCTGGTCCCGGCAGGCGGCGAAGAAGCCGTCGAAGGCGGCCTTGCGGTGGTCGAGGTCGACGAGGGGGTCGGCGAACGTGCTGCGCAGCATGCTGCGGGGGTGCACCCGGTAGATGGCCTGGGGCATGCCCCGGACGTAGGCGATGTCGGACACCGCCGCGATGCGCAGCCAGACCTCGAGGTCGCCGGAGTGGGGCAGCGCCGGGTCGTAGCCGCCGATCGCCCGGTGCACCGACCCCCGCACCACCACCTCGGGCGAGGAGATGCAGTTGTAGCCCGACTTGGCCCGCTGGCCGATCCAGCGGTGGCCCGGCCAGATCGTCGTGCCCCGCCAGCGGCCGCCGGGGACCGGCAGCGGCTGGTCGGAGGGCGCGTACAGCGGCCGGCCGTAGACCATGCCCACCTGGGGGTTGGCCTCCATGATCCCGGTCGCCCGGGCCAGCGCCCCCGGCGTCAGCAGGTCGTCGGCCGAGATCAGCACGACGTAGTCGCCGTCGGCCCAGGCCAGGCCCTCGTTGTAGGTGGCGATGTGGCCGTGGTTGACGGCGTGGCGCCGCACCTCGACCCGGTCGTCGCCGGCCGCCAGCGCCTCGGCCACCGCCGCGCTGTCGTCGGTCGAGCAGTCGTCGATCACCAGCACCCGCACGTCCACGCCCTGCTGGTCGAGGATGCTGCCCAGGCACCGGGGCAGGTACTCGCCGTAGTCGTAGCAGGGGACGATGAGGCTCACCGTCGGCGTGCGGGCGGCCGGGGTCATCTCCGCCGGCCCCGGGCGGCGCGCTCGATGACGTCGACCACGCGGTCCTGGTCGGCCTCGGTCATGTCGTGGAACAGGGGCAGGATCAGCGACTCGCGGGTGAGCCGCTCGGTCACCGGCAGCGCCGGGTGGTCGGCGCCCGCGTAGGCCGGCTCGAGGTGGGAGGCCATGATCCCCCGTCGCCCGCTGATGCCCTCGGCGGCCAGGATGGCCAGCAGCTCGTCGCGGCCGACGCCGAAGCCCTCGGGCAGGCACAGCCAGAACGATTGGAAGTTGGTGGTGCCGCCGACCGGGTCGCCGGCGGTCAGGGCCGCGGCGAGGCCGGTGACGTCGGCCAGCAGCTTCTGGTAGCGCAGGCCGAGCTCGCGGCGCCGCTCGACGATGGCGTCCAGCTTGCCCAGCTGGACGAGGCCCACCGCCGCCTGGATGTCGGTCATGCGGTGGTTGAACCCGGTCTCGAGGTACTGCTCCAGCACGGGGCCTCGAGCCCGGTGACGCTCGGCCGCGCTCACGCTCATGCCGTGCTCGCGCAGCCGCCGGCCCCGCGCCGCCGCCTCGCCGTCGGCGCAGACGAGCATGCCGCCCTCGCCGGTGGTGATGACCTTGCGGGGATGGAACGAGAAGGCCGCCAGCTCGGCCCGGGCGCCGACCGGCTGGTCGTGCCAGGTCGAGCCGATGGCGCAGGCCGAGTCCTGGACGACCGTGATGCCGAGCGGGTCGCACAGGGTCCGCACGGCGTCGATGTCGGCCGGGATGCCCGCCTGGTCGACCAGCACCACCGCCCGGGTGGCGGGGGTGAGGGCCGGGGCGATCGTGGCCGGCGTCAGGTTCCCGGTGATGGGGTCGACGTCGGCGAACACCGGGGTGGCGCCCACGTAGCGGGCGGCGTTGGCCGTGGCGATGAACGACAGCGAGGGCACGACGACCTGGTCGCCCGGGCCCACGCCCGCCAGCACCAGGGCCAGGTGGAGGCCGGTGGTGCAGGACGACACGGCCACCGCGTGGGCGGCCTCGACCCGGGCGGCGAAGGCGAGCTCGAAGTCGGCCACCCGGGGGCCCTGGGCCACCCAGCCCGACAGGACCGCCGCCGCCGCGGCGTCGGCCTCCTCCTGGCCGAGCCAGGGGCGCATCACCGGGATGGGGCGCGCCGGGATCGCCGGCGCCTCGTCGACGGCCGTCACGGCTGGTCCTCCTCGCCCCGCTCCGACTGCCACCAGTCGACCAGCCGGCGCAGGCCCTCGTCCAGGTCGACCTCGGCCACGAAACCGAGCCGGTCGCGGGCGGCCGACGTGTCGGCCAGGCGGCGGGACACGGGGTTGACCTTGCGCTCGGGCCCGTACTCGGGCTCGAGGTCCGAGCCCATGACCCGCAGCAGGGCGTCGGCCAGGCCCCGCAGGCTGGTCTCGACGCCGGAGGCCACGTTGAACACCTCGTCGCTGACCGGGGCGACGGCGGCGGCGATGTTGGCCCGGGCCACGTCGTCGACGTAGACGAAGTCCATGGTCTGGGTGCCGTCGCCCAGGATGAGCGGCGCCTGGCCGGCGGAGATGCGCTCCATCCACCGCACCAGGACCTCGGTGTAGACGCCGAAGATGTCCATGCGGGGCCCGTAGACGTTGAAGTAGCGCAGGCCGACGTAGTCGAGGCCGGACATGTCGTTGAAGCTGCGCAGCAACCCCTCGTTGAAGGCCTTGGCCGCCCCGTAGAGGGTGCGGTTGCCGTAGGGGTGCTGGCGCTCGGTGGTCGGGAACTCCTCGGCCAGGCCGTAGACCGATGCCGACGACGCCGACACGACCTTGCCCACGCCGGCCTCGACGGCCGCCTCGTAGACGTTGAAGGTGCCGTCGACCAGGACCTCGAGGGCCAGCCGGGGCTCCTCGGCGCACTGGGTGATCCGGATGGCGGCCTGGTGGAACAGCACGTCCACCCCGCTGGCCGCCTTGGCCACGGTCTCGCGGTCCCGGATGTCGCCCTCGATCAGCTCGACCCGCCCGGTGGCCAGGGCCGACGCCAGGTTCGCCTTGCGCCCCCGCACCAGGTTGTCGAGCACCACGATGTCGACGTCGGCGTGCCGGGCCAGCAGGTCGGCGATCGTCGAGCCGATCATGCCGGCGCCGCCGGTGATCAGCACGCGCGCGCCGTCGAGCTGGGACGGAGCGAACTGGGGAGAGAGTTCGGTCACGGGGCCTCCTCGGCCGAGTCGCGGTTCGGTTGCGGGAGCGTTCTTTGTCTGGTCTGGCTGGCTCAGGACGGCAGCGGCACGAGGGCGCCACCCCGGTCCAGGCTGTGGCCCACGGCGGCGAGCACCTCGAGGACCCACAGGCCCGACTCGCCGCTGGTGGCGGCGGGCCGGCCTTCGCGCACGGCGGCGATCATCTCGCGGATGACGCCGCCGAGCGCCTCGGACTCCGGCAGGGCCGGGGCCACCATGTCGCCGACGCGGTACGAGATCAGCGTGTCCCGGCGGGCCTCGACGTTCATGGCCCCGGTGAGCTCGACGCCACGGTCGTGGACCATGAGGCGCTGGGCGGGCTGCATGTCGTCCCACACCAGCATCCGGCGGGAGCCGCCGACGTGCATGGTGCGCACCTTGGTGGGGCTGAGCCAGTTGACGTTGACGTGGGCCATGCCGCCGTTGGCCAGCGGCATGGTCAGGTAGCCGACGCACGAGCGGCCGGCCCCGATGGGGTCGGCGCCGTGGGCGGCCACGGCGACCGGCCGGGCCTCGGGTGGCAGCACGAAATCGAGGATCGACAGGTCGTGGGGCGCCAGGTCCCAGAACACGTCGACGTCGGGCTGCACCAGCCCGAGGTTGATGCGGATCGAGTCGACGTACTGGATGTCGCCCAGGTCGCCGGACCGCACCATGTCGCGGATGTGCCGCACCGTCGGCGTGTAGCAGTAGGTGTGATCGCACATGAGGACGAGGCCGGCGTCGCGGGCCACCTCGACCAGCTTGCGGCCGTCGTCGGGCGACGTGGCCAGCGGCTTCTCGACGATCACGTGCTTGCCGGCCTCGAGCGCCGCCAGCGCCACCGGCACGTGGGTGTGCGCCGGCGTGGCCACGGCCACCACGTCCACCGACGGGTCGTCGAGGACCTCGTCGAGCGACTCGGTCACCGCCACCGCGCTCTGGCGCCCGACCGCCTTCCGCGCCCGGTCGATGTCGAGGTCGCAGACCCAGCGCAGGTCCGCGTCGTCGCACCGCAGGGTGTTGCGGATGAGGTTCGGGCCCCAGTAGCCGGCGCCGACGACGGCGAAGCCGAGGGGAGTGTCAGGTGAGGGGGAGCTCACGTGCCCTCCTGGTAGGCGATGTCGACCCAGTAGTTGCTGGCGTTGTAGCTGCTGGACGGGAACCCGCCGCCGGCGCCGTAGCGGTAGACGCCGTTGCCGCCGTCGGTCCCGTCCGCCAGGGCGTGGATGACGCTGTTGTCGGCGGCGTGCCCGGCGAAGTAGCCGCCGTCGACCGCGTAGTGCCCGTTGGGGGCGTAGTACGACACGACGTAGGTCGTGCCCGCCACCACCGGCACCGCGGTGCCGAAGTTGACCTGCTGCCAGCCGGAGGCGGTCTCGTTGGCGAACGTGGCCTGGCCGAGCAGCGTCCCGTCGGACCGCCACAGCTTGCCCACGTGGGCCCCGGTGTTCCCGGCGCCCTTGTAGAAGCGCACGCCCACGATGGAACCGGCGGTGTCGACCCGGAACTTGGTGCCGACCTCGATGGCCCCGCTGTCGTTGGCCGAGGTCACGGCCGGGGTGGTGCTGGGCGCCCAGAAGGTGAGCACGCCGGCGGCCACCGAGGTGAACGACCAGGAGTACTCGGCACCCATCGGGTTGCCGGTGGCGTCCTTGGCCCCGTTGACCTTGGCGGTGAAGCCGTGCGCCGCTGCCAGGTTGGCCGTCGGCGTGAACGTCACCGTGGTCGAGTCGGGGTCGTAGGCCCACGAGCCGGCCACGTTCGCCCCGGCGGTGTCGTCCCGCAGGGTGAAGGTGAGGGCCGACGTGTTGACGGCCTCGCCGAAGGTGGCCACCACCGCGGCGTCGAGCGGGACGCTGGTGGCGTTGGTCGTCGGCGAGGTGGACACGACCGACGGCCCGGCGGTGTCGACGAAGGCGACGTCGACGCCGTACCAGGTGTCGTTGTAGTCGTTGCCCGGGAACCCGCTGGCGCCGTAGCGGTAGACGCCGTTGGCCCCGTTCACCCCGGAGCGCAGCGCGTGCAGCGGCGGCCGGTCGACGCCGGCGGACGTGAACAGCCCGCCGGTGACCGCGTAGTGCCCGTTGGGGGCGTAGTACGAGGCCACGTAGGTCTGGCCGGCCGCGACCGCGATCGGCGTCGGGAAGTTGGCCTGCTGCCAGCCGCCGCTGGTCTCGGTGGTGAAGTTCACCGCGCCGAGCGGGGTGCCGTCGGCCTTCCACAGGGTGCCCACGTGGGCCCCCGTGTTGCCCGCGCCCTTGTAGAAGCGGATGCCGGTCACGTGGCCGTTGGTGTCGGCCTTGAACTTCACGCCGACCTCGATGGCGCTGGCGTCGTTGGCCGACGTCGTGGCGGGCACCGACGAGGTGTCCCAGATCGAGGTGGGCGTGCCGCCCGGTGGGGCGACCGTGGTGAAGTTCCAGGTCACCGGCGCCGTCATGGCGTTGTTGTGGGTGTCCTTGGCCGACACCGACGCCGTGTACTGGGTGCCCTGGGCCAGCGCCGCGTTGGGCGTGAGCGTGGCCGTGCGGGTGCCCGAGCTGTAGGCGACGGTGGCGGGGACGGCCCCGCCGGGGCCGGTGAGCGTGAAGGCCAGGGTGCCCGACGAGATGGCCTCGTTGAACGTCGCCTGCACCACGCTGGAGGTCGCCACGCTGACCAGGTCGATAGCCGGCGCGCGGTCGGTCACGATCGGGCCGGTGGTGTCCGGCGGCTGGAGGTAGACGACGTCGACGCCGTAGTCGGTGTCCTGGTAGCTGCCGTTGGGCACGCCCGAGGCGCCGTAGCGGAAGAGCCCGTTGCCGCCCACGTCCTGGGAGCGGGGCATGTGGAGCACGCCCCGGTCGACGCCGGCGGCGCTGAAGACGCCGGACGTCGCCGAGTAGCCGCCCGCGGGGGCGTAGTACGAGGCGATGTAGCTCTGGCCGGGCACGACCGCGATCGGCGTGCCGAAGTTGGCCTGCTGCCAGCCCGTCTCGCTCTCGGCGTCGTAGGTCTGGGTGCCGAGCAGCGTGGGGCCGGCCGCGTCGAGCCGCCACAGGTGGGCGACGTGCCCGCCGGTGTTGGCCGCGCCCTTGAAGAAGCGGACGGCCTTGATCGTGCCGGGCTGGTCGACGGTGAACCGCACGCCCAACTCGACGGCCAGCGCCTCGTTGACCGACTGGGTGGCCGGGGTGCGGGACGTGTCCCAGAACGTGAGCGGGGTGCTCCCGGCGTCGCCGACGGTGGTGAAGGTCCACTCGACGGCGGCGGCGATCGACTGGCCGGAGCGGTCCTTGGCCTGGGCGACCCGCGCCGTGTAGGTGGTGAGCGGGTCGAGCGGGGCCGAGGGGTCGAAGGTGGCCCGGCGGGTGGTGGCGTCGTAGCTGGTGGCGCCGGGGATGTTGACGCCGCCGGGGCCCTTCAGCTCCATCACGATCGACGAGCCGGTCATGGCCTCGCTGAACTTGGCCGACATGACCGCGTCGAGGGCCACGGCGTCGAGGCCGACGGCCGGGTTCTTGTCGCTGACGGTCGGCGCCCGGTGGTCGTCGTTGTCGAAGACCACGTCGACCCAGTAGTTGGTCGAGGAGAACGAGGTGTCGGGGAAGCCGGTCGAGCCGTAGCGGAAGGCGCCGTTGGAGCCGTCCTCGCCCTCGGCCAGGGCCCGCAGTGGCCACACGTCGTAGGCGCTCGTGGCGAAGTAGCCGGTGTCGCCGGCGTAGTGGCCGTTGGGGAGGAACACCGACACGAGGTAGGTGGTGTTGGCGGAGATGGCGACCGGGGTGGTGAACAGCATCTGCTGCCAGCCCGACGCGGTCTCGCCGGTGAAGGTGACCTCGGCGAGCTTGATGCCGGCGGCCGACCACAGGTGGCCGACGTGGGTGCCCGTGTTGCCGGCGCCCTTGTAGAAGCGCACGCCGGAGACGAAGCCCTCTTCCACGCTGCGGAACTTGAGGCCGATCTCGATGGGGTTGGCGTCGTTGATCGAGGAGTTGGCCGGCGTGATCGAGGGGTGCCAGATGGAGGCGGGGAAGCTGCGCTGGACGCCGGTCACGGTCACGCTCGACCCCGGCGACTGCGTGTTCACGCTGTCGTCGATGGCCCGGGCCTTGATGGTGAGGGCGCCGAGCGCGGTGGGGATGAAGACGTAGCTCCACGAGGTGGTGCCGGAGGCGCGCTTCCAGGTGGTGCCGCCGTCGACCGACACCTCGACCGCGGCGACCACGCCGCCCACGTCGCTGGCGGTGCCGGTCACCGTGACCGGGTTGCCGACCGGCACGGTGGCACCGGCGGTGGGCGAGGTGATGGTGGAGGTGGGGGCGGTGTGGTCGGTCGAGGTGGTCGGCGAGGTCAGGCCGGCCTGGAGGGTCTGGGGCAGTGACCCCATGTCGGCCAGCATGTTGGCCGTGGCCTGCTGCATGCGGGCCTGCGGGGCGCCGCCGGTGCGCAGGTGCTCGTCGTCGAGGCCCCAGGCCCACTGGCAGGTGCCGGTGCCCCAGACGAGCGCGCCGCTGGGGGCGCG
>DATFRN010000293.1:0-5517 GCA_035263165.1 Acidimicrobiales bacterium
CCCCATGTCGGCCAGCATGTTGGCCGTGGCCTGCTGCATGCGGGCCTGCGGGGCGCCGCCGGTGCGCAGGTGCTCGTCGTCGAGGCCCCAGGCCCACTGGCAGGTGCCGGTGCCCCAGACGAGCGCGCCGCTGGGGGCGCGGTAGAGGGTGAGCCGGTGGGTGGCGGGCTGGGAGGCGTAGCTGCCGCCCTGGTCGACCAGCACGGACGGCACGGTCTCGGTGGTGGAGGACAGCTCGAGCAGGCCGGCCGGCTTCGGGCCGATGACGCGGTCGTCGTCCCACTCGTAGCCGAGGGTGCCCTGGGTGAGGGCGGCGGTCTGGCCGGCGGGCAGCGTGGCCACGTCGGTGAAGCGCCAGAAGCGCAGCTTGCCGTACTGGGCCGGGACCTTGATGGTCAGGTCGGGCTGCGACTCGTCGTTGATGGCGCCGAAGATCTGGCCGATCAGGGCCAGCTCGGGGTTGCCGCCGTCGGCCGGCGGGCTGAAGCGGGGGTCGCGCCAGGTGCCGGTCCACTCGGGCGAGGGGTCGAGGTTGGCGCCCTCGAGCGTCTCCTTGTAGCAGACGAGGGTGCGCCGGGCGACGTTGGCCCCGTCCTTGCTGTTCTCGTAGCGGACCTTCCAGAACACCTCGTTGCCGGACATGAAGATGAGGTTCACGCCGGCGTTGCGGGCGGCCTCGACGTTGGCCCGCTGGGTCTTGGACCAGTACTCGTCGTGGCCCGACGAGACGAAGATCTTCTTGTTGAGCAGCTCGCTGCCGCGCCGGTCGGTGTCGACGCCGGTCGTGTAGCAGACGTCGTAGCCGTTGCGCTCCAGCCAGCGGACCAGGGCGTACTCGGCGTCCCAGAACGAGTTGCCGTTGCCGTCGATGCGGAACGGCCGGTTGTAGCTGACCTTGTAGGCCCGGCCGCCGTCCTCGGTCCAGTAGAGGCTGGAGCCGCCGAAGCGGTTGTAGGCGTGCCAGGTGGTGTCCGACGTCTGGAGCATGACGTCGGCCACCCGGCCGTCGTTGCGGACGACGAACAGGGTGCGGTTGCTCTCGCCGACGTGGCCGGAGTCGAGACGGTCGAAGTTGGCGACGTAGACGCCCGAGACGGCGTTGGCGGGCACGGTCCAGCTGGCGGACACGGCCCAGTTGCCGCAGTCGACCAGCACGGTGGGGACGCCGTTCTCGTCGACGTTGCCGGTGAGCGGGTTGGGCTGGGTCTGCGGGAGGGGGACCGACGGGGCGATGTCGGCGACCTGGCGGGCACCGTTGCCCTGGTACCAGCCCATCCGGTAGATGCGGATGCGGTAGTTGTTCGAGGCCGTCTTGACCTTGAACTGGATCGTCTGGCCGGCGTTGACGCTGATGTCGGTGGCGAAGCCCTCGATGCCGTCGTCCTCGAACGATCCCCACACGTCGGGGTCGGTGCCGGTCAGCGCGTTCTCGTTGGCGATGGTGGTCGGCGAGGCGCTCGCCTCGCCCAGCAGCGGGCCGAGGTGGAGGCCCACCGCGCCCGCGCTCGCCGCCGCACCCTTCAGGAACGAGCGCCGCCCGAACGCGCCAAAAGGCGCGACACCGCGCTGTTCGTCCTGGCCGCCATGGCCATCCTTGCCGCCCATGTTGTAGCCGCCCTGCTCTCTGTCCCGGCCAAGCCGCGCCACCGGACGCGACCTGACCGGGGGCCTGGTTCGGGGCCCTTAGTCGCCCGTCTGGGGGACAGTCTCGGGAGGTTTCCTGAAGCTCGGCTGAAGCGCCACTGAAGCGGCACTGATACTTGCACGCCCCGTGCCGCGACCGCCGCGACCAGCGGAATCAGCCCGCCGCAGCCTCCAGCGCCGCCGCCACCCGGAACATCAGCGCCTCCCCGAGCGCGGGCGCCATGACCTGCACGCCGACCGGCAGCCCGGCATCGCCCGCGCCGAAGGGCACGGAGATCGCCGGGTGCCCCGCCAGGTTGGACGGGATCGTGCAGACGTCGTTGAGGTACATGGTCAGGGGGTCGGCGGTCTTGGCCCCGAGCGGGAAGGCCACCGACGGCGAGGTGGGGCTGAGCAGCACGTCGAAGCGCTGGTAGGCGGCCTCGAAGTCGCGCAGGATCAGCGTGCGCACCCGCTGGGCCTTGCCGTAGAAGGCGTCGTAGTAGCCGGCCGACAGCGCGTAGGTGCCGAGCATGATGCGCCGCTTGACCTCGGCCCCGAACCCCTCGGTGCGGGTGCGGTCGTACATCTCGCCGGTGGTGCCGGCGTCGACCCGCAGCCCGAAGCGCACGCCGTCGTAGCGCGCCAGGTTGCTCGACGCCTCGGCCGGGGCGATCAGGTAGTAGGCGGACAGGCCGTACACGGCGGCCGGCACCGACACGTCGTCGACCTTGGCCCCGGCGTGCTCGAGGGCGGCCGCGGCATCGCTGACCCGGGCCGTCACGTCGGACTGGATGCCCTCGGCCTCGCACAGCTCGGTGACCAGGCCCACCCGGAGGCCGGCGACGCCCTCGTCCAGCCCGGCGCTCACCGGCGGGACCGCCTCGGGGATGGAGGTGGCGTCGCACGGGTCGTGGCCGGCGATGACCTCGTAGAGCGCGGCGGCGTCGGCCACGGTGCGGGCGAAGGGACCGATCTGGTCGAGCGAGGAGGCGAAGGCCACGAGGCCGTAGCGGGACACGGCCCCGTAGGTGGGCTTCATGCCCACCACCCCGCACAGCGCGGCCGGCTGGCGGATCGACCCGCCGGTGTCGGACCCGAGCGCCAGCGGGGCGAACCCCGCCGCCACCGACGCCGCCGACCCGCCCGACGACCCGCCCGGCACGCGGGAGGTGTCGTGGGGGTTGCGGGTGGGGCCGAACGCCGAGTTCTCGGTGGAGCTGCCCATGGCGAACTCGTCGAGGTTGGTCTTGCCGACGACGACGGCGCCGGCGTCGGCCAGGCGCCGGACGACGGTGGCGTCGTAGGGGGGCCGCCAGCCCTCCAGGATGCGGGACGAGCAGGTGGTGGGCACGCCCCGGGTGGCCAGGTTGTCCTTGAGCGCCACCGGCACGCCGGCCAGGGGACCCGGGTCCTCGCCCGCCGCCACCCGGCGGTCGATGGCCAGCGCGGCCTGGCGGGCGGCGTCGGCGGTGACGAGGTTGAAGGCGTGGATCTCGCCGTCGCGGGCGGCGATGGCGGTGAGGTGCTCCTCGACCACCTCGACCGCCCGGCGGGTGCCGGACCGGACGGCGGCGGCGATGCCGAGCGCCGAGTCGCCGGTGGGCTCGCTCACGGGGCCTCCCCCAGGACGGGCGGGACCCGGAACTGCCGGTCCTCCACCGCAGGGGCCGACGCCAGCACCTCGTCGCGGTCGAGCGACGGCCGCACCTCGTCGGGCCGCAGCACGTTCTGCAGCGGGTAGGGGTGGGCGGTGGGGGGCACGTCGGCCACGTCGAGGGCCTCGACGTCACGGGCGTGGTCGAGCACCTTGGCGAGCTGGTCGGTGAAGGTGTCCAGCTCGCCGTCGCTCAGCTGGAGCCGGGCCAGCCGGGCCACGTGCGCGACGTCCTCGCGGGTGATCTGGGCCATAGGGGGACAATGGTACGGGACACCCCGCAGGCCCCGGACCTCACTTCTGCGCCAGCACCTCGGCGGGGTTGATCTCGGGCGCGGCGGACAGCAGCCGGTCGGCGTTGGCGAACAGGGCGGCGGCGATCTGGCCGTCGATGTGGGCCTGGCGCTCGGCCTCGCCCGGGAAGGCGTCGACGATCCAGAACGTGGACTCGTCGCTGCGCAGCGCCAGCCACACCTCCGTCCCGGCCTCCTGGTTGGCCAGGTCGACGGCGCCGGCCAGGAACTCGGCCAGCTCGGACTCGGCACCGGCCTTGGCGGTCAACTTCACCACGAGCGCGACGGACGCCATCGCTGTCCCCTCCATGCTCAGCCGCCCGGCGCAGGCACGCTAGCGCCCGGGTGAAACATCGCGCCCGCGCCCGGCGTCGTAACCGGTGATGGCCACCGCGCCGCCCTCCGACCCGCCGTCCGCACCGGCGTGGGACGACGCCCTCGTGGCGCTCTACCGCGAGCAGTACGTGCCGCTCGCGCGCCTCGCCTTCCTGTTGACCGACGACGCCGGGCGGGCCGAGGAGGTCGTGCAGGACGCGTTCGTCCGGGCCCAGCGGGCCTGGGCCGGCGTGCGCGAGCCGCTCCCCTACCTGCGGGCGGCGGTGGTCAACGGCTGCCGCTCCCTCGACCGCCGCGACCGCGTGGCCCGCGCCCACCCACCCGCGCCCCCGGACCCGGCCACCCAGGAGCCCGACGAGATGTGGGACGCCATCGCCCGGCTGCCCGAGCGCCAGCGGGCGGTTGTGGTCCTGCGCTACTGGGCCGACCTGCCCCACGCCGAGATCGCCGCCCTGCTCGGCTGCCCGGCGGCGACCGTGCGCACGGCTCTGCACCGGGCCCTGGCCCGCCTGCGCGAGGAGATCGAGCCATGACCACCGCCACCGACCACGAGGACGCGATCCGGGCCGCGCTGGCGCGCCGGGCCGCCACGCTCGACCCCCCGGTCCCGCCGCTCACGGCCCTGCCGGCCGAGCCCCGCCTGCCGATGGCGCTGCCGCGCCGCCGGGTCTGGCTGGCGGCGGCCGCGGCGCTGGTGCTGGTGGCGGGCGCGGTGGCGGTGCTCGCCGCCCGCGACGACGCCGGCCGCGGCCCCGACACCCGCACGGGCCCCGCGACGACGCTGCCCGAGCCCCCGGCCGACGCCGTGTGGCCCCTGGCCGACGACGTGCCGCCGGCCTCGCTGGCCGGGCCGGTGCGCGCCGCCCGGGCCTATCTGGCGGCGATGCGGGTCGGCCCCCAGCCGGTCCCGGTACGGCTGACCGACCCGCCGTCACACGGGCGGGCCACCGTCGCCTACGGCACGCGGCCGGGCGGGACGGTCTCGCTGCGGCGGGTGGATCGCGTCTGGTTCGTGACCGCATCCGCGTCCCCGGCGATCACGGTGTCCCCGGCGATGAGCAGCGACCCCCTCCACGTCGAGGTCGGCATACGCCTCCGCCCCGGCGTGTGGGCCGGGGGCGTCGTCACGGTCGTCGACGACGCCGGCACGATCGTCGACCTGGTGACCGTCACGCCGCCGCCCTCCGGGGGCGTGAGCACGGCGATCCTCGTCGCCCCGAGCATCACGCCCGGCCGCCCCGGCGAGCCGCCTGTCCGGGATCCCCTGCAGCAGCGGTCGTCCGTGCTGCCGTGCATCTGCATGCTGCACCCCCCCGAGGGCACGACCGCCCGCGCCGTGGTGGTCAACGTGCTGGCCCTCGGCGGCGGCGGGTCCGTGGCCGCCGTGCCGGTCAGGCCCCGGTGACCCGGCGGGCGAACTCGACCGCCCGCTCGTTGATCAGGTCGCGGTCGTAGTCGAGCGTGGCCACGTGGTAGCTGCGCTCCAGCGTCACCCGCTCGACCGGGCCCGAGACCCCCGCCGCCAGCTTGTCGCTGCTCACGGGGTCGACCACGTGGTCCTGGGTGCTGGTCATGATCAGCACCGGGCAGGCGATGCGGGCCACGTCG
>DATFRN010000294.1:0-22624 GCA_035263165.1 Acidimicrobiales bacterium
AGCCCCGAGGCCAGGGCGCCCAGGGCCGCCGTGAAGATCGCCGCCAGGTTGTAGGCGGCGAACAGCCGGGGCCGCTCGGGCGCCGCCACCTCGCCGGCCACGTAGGCCTGCTCGGTCGGGAGGAACACGCTGACGTCGCCCGCGGACGGGTTGAGCGTGCCCACCACCGCCACCACCAGCAGCGGCCAGAACCACACGACCGCCGCGAACCCGAGGCCGGTGGCCGCCATCAGCAGGCACGCCCCCAGCAGCAGCGTCCGCAGCGACGTGCGGTGGGCCGTCAGCCCGAACGTCAGGGTCAGCACGGCCGAGCCCACCAGCGTGCCGGTCACGATCGCCCCCACCCGGGCAGGCGAGAACCCCAACCCGGTCAGGTACTGCGCCAGCAGCACGCTGACGAACCCGTCGGCGAACCCCCGGATGGCGCGCCCCGCCACGATCCGGGACACGTCCGGCGGCCACCCCCCGGCCGGCAGACGACGCACCGCCCCTTCCTAGCCGCGCCCGGCCGCTCCCACCGAGTTCCCAGGATGGCCTGCGGGTGGTCCCAGCGCCGCCGGAGACGCTCGGACCCATGTCGCAGGCCGGTGTGGTGACCGAGGCGGTGGCCGCCGCGGCTCCCGTGGCGCCCGGACCGGCCCCCGCCCCGGCGCCGGAGCCGGTGCGGGCCCACCCGGCCGTGGTGCTGGGCCTCGTCGCCGCGGGCGCGGCGGCCACGATCGCCCTGTGGTGGCGCGACACGCCCGCCGTCCACGGGCTCGGCGACTGGCTCACCAACGCCGGCCGCATCACCGGCCTCCTGGCCGGCTACGGCGTGGTGGTGCTGGTCGCGCTGATGGCCCGCCTGCCCCCGCTGGAGCGGGGCATCGGGGCCGACCGCCTGGCCCGCTGGCACAGCCGGGGCGGCCGCTACACGGTCGGGCTGGTGGTGGCCCACGCCCTGCTCGTCGTGTGGGGCTACGCGGTGACCGCCCACACCTCGGTCGTGGCCGAGACGACCACGCTCTGGACCAGCTACCCCGACGTCCTCGCCGCCACCGTCGCGGGCCTGCTGCTGGTGGGCGTGGGCATCACCTCGGCCCGGGCGGCCCGCCGGCGGCTCCGCTACGAGACCTGGTACTACCTGCACTTCTACACCTACCTGGCGGTGGCGCTGGCCTTCAGCCACCAGTTCGCCACCGGCGCCGAGTTCATGGCCGACCGGGCGGCCCGGGTGGCGTGGGGCGCCCTGTACGCGGCGGTGGCGGCGGCGATCGTGTGGTACCGGTTCGTCACCCCGGTCCGGGGCGCCCTGCGCCACCGGCTGCGGGTCGTCGCGGTCCAGCCCGAGGGCCCGGGGATCGTCAGCGTGGTGGTGGGCGGCCGCCACCTGGACGAGCTGCGGGCCGAGTCCGGCCAGTTCTTCCGCTGGCGGTTCCTCGGCCAGGGGCTGTGGTGGGCGTCGTCGCCCTACTCGCTGTCGGCCGGGCCCCGGCCGGACCGCCTGCGCATCACGGTCAAGGACCTCGGCGACCACAGCCGGGCGCTGGCCGGCGTGCGGCCGGGCACCCGGGTGGTGGCGGAGGGCCCCTACGGCGCTGTGACCGCCGCCGTCCGCCGGCGGCGCAAGGTGCTGCTGATCGGGGCCGGCATCGGCGTGACCCCGCTGCGGGCGCTGTTCGAGACCCTGCCGGCCGGGCCGGGCGACCTCACCTTCGTCTACCGGGCCAGCCGCGACGCCGACGTCATCTTCCGCGGCGAGCTGGCCGCGCTGGCCCGCGACCGGGAGGCCGACCTGCGGTTCCTGACCGGCCGGCGGGCCGACCTGGGCTACGACCCGCTGTCGCCGGAGGCGCTGGCCCACAACGTGCCGGACATCGCCCACCACGACGTCTACCTGTGCGGGCCGCCGGGCCTGACCGAGGCCGTCACGGGCTCGTTGCGGGCCGCCGGCGTGCCCCGCCGCCAGATCCACCACGAGTCGTTCGAGCTCTGACCGAGAGGAGACCCCCCGTGCGCCGCGTCATCCTCGCCGTCCTCAGCACGGCGACCGGACTGATCCTGCTGCTGTCGTTCAAGACGCACCCGTCGACCCCGGGCGCGGCGGTCTCGACCGGGACCGGCGGCGGCGGGGGCAGCGACCCGACCGGGGGCGCGTCCGGCGGGGGCTCCGGGACCGGGACCGTGACCGTGACCGGCGACGAGGCCCCGACCCGCTACGGCCCGGTCCAGGTCCAGATCACCGTGACCGGCGGCCGCCTCAGCGACGTCCAGCCGGTCGAGTACCCGCAGGACACGCCCCGGGACGTCCAGATCAACTCCTACGCCATCCCCCAGCTCGGCCAGGAGGCGCTCGCCGCCGGCAACGCCCGGATCGACATGGTGTCCGGGGCCACCTACACCTCCGACGGCTACATCACCTCCCTCCAGAGCGCGCTCGACAAGGCCGGGCTCGGGTGACGGCCCCCCGGACCGTCCACGTCGAGCCGTGCATGGGCACCGTCTTCACCATCGACATCCGCGATCCGGGCCCGTGGGACGGCGCCGTCGCCGACGCCGTCGGTTGGCTGCACCACGTCGACGCCGTGTTCAGCACCTACAAGGAGGGCAGCGACATCAGCCGCCTCCGCCGGGGCGAGCTCGCGGTGGGCGACGCCGACCCCGACGTGGCCCCGGTCCTCGCCCTGTGCGAGCGGCTCGCCGACGAGACCGGCGGCTGGTTCACGGCCTGGTGGGGCGCCGGCCTCGACCCGACCGGCCTGGTCAAGGGGTGGGCGGTCGAGCGGGCCAGCGAGCGGCTGGCCGCCCACGGCAGCCGCAACCACGCGGTCAACGGCGGCGGCGACGTCCAGCTGGCCGGCGAGGCCGCCCCCGGGCGGCCGTGGTCGGTCGGGATCGCCGACCCGTTCGACCGAGGGCGCATCCTCGCCACGGTGAGCGGCCGGGGCCTCGCCGTCGCCACCTCGGGCACCGCCGAGCGGGGGGCGCACATCGTCGACCCCCACACCCGCGCCCCGGCCCGGGGGCTGGCCAGCGTCAGCGTCGTCGGCCCCTCGCTGACCAGGGCCGACGCCTACGCCACGGCGGCCTTCGCCCGGGGGCCGGAGGCCCTGGGGTGGATCGCGGGCGTGCCCGGCTACGAGGCGCTGCTGGTCCTGCCCGGCGCCCGGGTCGTCGCCACCCCCGGCCTGGCCGCGTGAGTTCCGGGGATGCCCCGGGGCGGGGGCGCCGGTCAGCCCCTGGGCCTGGCTGGTGGCCGTGCTGGCCGTCGCGACCGGGGTCGTCACCGCCCGGGCGCTGGCCGACGAGGAGGCGGGTGGGCCCGGACTCGGGCGCCGGGCGCGGCAACGGGCCGCCTCCTGGCTGCGGCCCCGGTCGCTGATCACGCTGGCCCCGCTCGCGGCTCGGACGGTGCTGGTCGCCGCGGCGGTGTCCGGGCCGTGGCCGGGGGCCGCTGGCTGATGACCGACGGCCGAGTGGGCGCGGTCGCCGCGGCCCGGGCCGGGGCCGGGGCCCACGGGCTGCGGGTGGCGGCCGTCCTGGCCTGCGCCCTCCTGATGTCCTGCGCCGGCGAGGCCCGTGCCCGGCGGTCCGCCGCCCTCCGCCGGGCCACCCGCCGCCTCGGGCCCGGGCCGACCGCGGCGCTGGTCGCGGCGGCCGTCGTGGTCGTGGCGCGACGCCGGCTGGCCCGCGCCCAGCGACGGCTGGCCTGGGTCCCGGCCCCGCTGCGGGGCGACGTCGACCGGGTCCGCGACCACCTGGTCGCGACCGAGCTGGACACGGCCGCGTCGTGCCTGGCCGCCCGCCAGGGCGTCGCCAACCCGTTGGCCCCGTGGGTCGAGCGCCTCGACATCGCCGCGCACGGCCGGGTGCTGGTCGGCGTCGACCGCATCGACCCGGCCGGCGCGGCGGTTAGGTTCGCGGCCATGACCGACCTCGGCGGCGTCCCGTCCGAGCCGCCCGTGGCGGGCGACGAGACGGCCACCCTCCTCGGCTCGCTGGAGCGCCAGCGGGCGACGCTGGCCTGGAAGTGCGGCGGCCTCGACGGGGCGGGCCTGCGAGCCACCCTCGGGCCGTCCACGATCACCCTGGGCGGCCTGCTCAAGCACCTGGCCCTGGTCGAGGACCACACGTTCGCCTACCGGTTCCGGGGCGAGGAGCTCGGCCCACCGTGGGACGCCGTCGACTGGGACGCCGACCCCGACTGGGAGTGGCGCACGGCCGCCGAGGACACCCCGGAGCAGCTCACGGCGCTGTGGCAGGCCGCCGTGGCCCGGTCGCGCGCCACGGTGGCCGGGGCCCTGGCCGGCGGGGACCTCGGCCAGCTCGGCCGCTCCACCACCGCCACCGGGGAGTCGCCGAGCCTGCGGCGCCTGGTCATCGACCTGGTCGAGGAGTACGCCCGCCACGTCGGCCACGCCGACCTCGTCCGCGAGTCGGTCGACGGGCTCGTGGGCGAGGATCCGCCCCGCTGAGCGCCGGCGGCGCCACGGGCCGGGGCCAATTCACCCGTATGGGGGGAGGCGCGGCGCGGGGTCCGTCCACGACCGTGGACAGACGTGGATGCACCCTCCGAGCAGCCACGCGTGCTCGTCCTGGGCGGCGGGTTCGGCGGCGTCGGCGCGGCGGTCAACCTGCGCCAGGCCGACGTGGACGTCACCCTGGTCGACCGGAACGACTACCACACCTTCCAGCCGCTGCTGTACCAGGTGGCGACCGACCTGCTGGAGTCGTCGGCGGTCGGCCACCCCCTGCGGGGCCTGTTCCACGACCACCCCCACGTCACCGTGCACTCGGGGGACGTGACCGGGATCGACCTCGACGCCCGCCGCGTGACCTTCGCCCGCCGCGACCCGATCACCTACGACTACCTGGTGATCGCCCTCGGCGCCCAGGCCACGTTCTTCGGCGTGGAGGGGGCGGCCGAGCACGCCTTCCCGCTCTACACGCTGGCCGACGCCGTGCGCCTGCGGTCGCACGTCCTGGAGATGTGGGAGGACGCCGACCGCGACCCGGCGCTGGTCGACGCGGGGGTGCTCAACGTGGCCGTCGTGGGCGGCGGGCCCACCGGCGTGGAGAGCGCCGGCGCCCTGGCCGAGCTGTACCGCCGGGAGTTCGCCAAGGACTATCCCGGCGTGCCCCAGGACACGGCCCGCATCGTGCTGCTGGAGGCCGGCGACGACCTGCTCGGCATGTTCCGCGCCGACATCCGGCGCTACGCCCGCAAGGCGCTGACCGACCGGGGCGTCGAGGTCCGGACCGGCGAGGTGGTCGCCAAGGTCGGGCCCGACGGTGTGACGCTGCGCTCCGGGGAGGTCATCCCCACCCGCACGCTGGTGTGGGGTGCCGGGCTGGTCGCCAACCCGCTGGTGAAGACCCTCGGCGTCGACCTCCAGCGGGGCGACCGGCTCCCCACCGAGCCCGACCTCAGCCTGGCCGGCCACCCCGAGGTGTTCGCGGTGGGCGACGTCGCCTGGACGACCGTCGACGGCAGCGACCGGGCACTCCCCCAGCTCGGCTCGGTCGCCCTCCAGGCGGGCGAGCACGTGGCCCACGGCATCGCCCGCCGGGTGGAGGGCAAGCCGACCGAGCCGTTCCACTACCACGACAAGGGCACGATGGCGACCATCGGCCGCGGCGCGGCGGTGGCCCAGACGCAGGGCGGCCACACGCTGAAGGGCCGCACGGCCTGGCTGGCCTGGGGCGCGGTCCACCTGGCCCTGCTCTCCACCGGCGAGGACCGCGCCAAGGCGGCCGTCGACTGGACCTGGGCGGGGTTCACCCACGAGCGCTCGGGCCGGATCAGCGTCCGCACCGACCCACCCTGACCCGACCAGAGGAGACCGGTATGGCGACCCCCGCGGACATGTTGGTGATCTTCGGGATCACGGGCGACCTGGCCAAGGTCATGACCTTCCGCTCCCTCTACCGCCTGGAGCGGCGCAAGCTGCTCGACTGCCCCGTCGTGGGCGTGGCGGTCGACGACTGGTCGGTCGACCAGCTGGTCGAGCGGGCCCGGACCTCGATCGAGGGCACCGGCGAGACCGTCGACCCGGACGTGTTCGACCGGCTGGCCGCCCGCTTCCGCTACGTGGCCGGCGACTTCGGCGAGGCCGCCACCTACGCCCGGGTCGGCGACGCGATCAAGGGCGCCGAGTCGCCGGTGTTCTACCTGGAGATCCCGCCGTTCCTGTTCGGCACCGTGGTCGCCGGCCTCGCCGACGCGGGGCTGACCGGATCGGCCCGCCTGGTGATCGAGAAGCCCTTCGGCCACGACCTGGCCTCGGCCCGGGAGCTGGCCGCCGACCTCCACGAGCACGTCGCCGAGGACCAGATCTACCGGATCGATCACTTCCTCGGGAAGATGGGCACCGAGGAGCTGCTCTACCTGCGCTTCGCCAACACGATCTTCGAGCCGATCTGGAACCGCGGCTTCGTCGACTGCGTGGAGATCACGATGGCCGAGAGCTTCGGCGTCGAGACCCGCGGCCACTTCTACGACCCGGTGGGGGCGCTGCGGGACGTGGTGGTCAACCACCTGCTCCAGCTGCTGGCGGCGGCGGCGATGGAGCCGCCCGCCGGCCGTGACCCGACCACGCTGAAGGACGCCCAGCTCGGCCTGTTCCGGGCGATCCAGACCGCCGACCCCGCCCACTACGTGCGGGGCCAGTACGACGGCTACCGCGACACGCCCGGCGTCGCCGAGGGCACGACGACCGAGACCTACGCGGCGCTGCGGCTCGACATCGACAACTGGCGGTGGTCGGGGGTGCCGTTCTACATCCGCACCGGCAAGCACCTGCCCACCACCCAGACCGAGGTGCGGCTGGTGTTCCGGCGCCCGCCCCGGCTCGGCTTCGGCCTCATCGGCGACGGCAAGGCCGAGCACGACCAGTTCGTCGTGAAGCTCGACCCGACGACCGGGTCGCAGGTGACCGTGATGGCCAAGCAGGGCGACGAGCGCGCCCCCCGGCCGGTCACCTTCGACCTCGACTTCGCCGAGCAGGGCGGCGAGGGGGCCACGCCCTACGAGGTGCTGCTGCATGCGGCGCTCCTCGGCAACAGCACCCGGTTCACCCGCCAGGACGGGGTCGAGGAGCAGTGGCGCATCATGCAGCCCCTGCTCGACGACCCGCCGCCCGTCCACCCCTACGCCCAGGGCTCGTGGGGACCGGCGGAGGCCGACCGCCTCGTCGCCGGGCACGCCTCCTGGCACGGCCCCTGGATCACGTCGTGACCGTCGAGCCGTCGCCGCCGGCCGTGGCCCCCGCCCCGCCGCCGGCGCCGACGCCGGCGGCGCTGACCCGGCCCACCGGGACGTCGCCGTTCCCGCCGATCGAGGACTACGCCTTCCTGTCCGACTGCCACACCGGGGCCCTGGTATGCCCGGACGGGTCGGTCGACTGGCTGTGCGTCCCGCGCTTCGACTCCCCCAGCATCTTCGGCACCCTGCTCGACCGGGGGGCGGGGATCTTCCGCTTCGGGCCCTTCGGCATCAACGTGCCCAACGCCCGGGCCTACGAGCCGGGGACCAACGTGCTCACCACCACCTGGCACACGCCCAGCGGCTGGGTGGTCGTCCAGGACGCACTGACGCTCGGGCCCCGGGACGGCGACGACACCGTCACGCCCCACACCCGGCCGCCGGCCGACGACGACGCCGACCACATGCTGGTGCGGGTCGCCCGCTGCTTCGCCGGCAAGGTCGAGCTGGAGCTCGTGTGCGAGCCGGTGTTCGACTACGGCTGCACGACCGCGGACTGGACGCTGGCCGGCCACGACCGCCACGCCGCGGACGCCACCGGTGCCGGGGTCACGGTCCGGCTGGCCACCGACATGCCCCTCGGCATCGAGGGCGGCCGGGCCCGGGCCCGGCACGTGCTCAACGAGGGCGAGACGGTCTGGTGCGCGCTGTCGTGGGCCGAGGGCCTGGCCACGCCGGCCGACGAGGCCGACGCCGAGCGCCGGCTGGCCGCCACCGTGCGGTTCTGGCGCAACTGGCTCGACAACGCCCGCATGCCCGACCACCGCTGGCGCGAGCCGATCCAGCGCTCGGCCCTGGCCATCAAGGGCCTCACCTACATGCCCACCGGCGCCACCGTGGCCGCGCTCACCACCTCGCTGCCCGAGACACCCCACGGCGAGCGCAACTGGGACTACCGCTACACGTGGATGCGCGACTCCACCTTCACCCTCCAGGCGCTCCACTTCCTCAACCTCGACTGGGAGGCCGACGAGTTCATGCAGTTCGTCGGTGAGCTCGAGCCGGTCGACGACGGCGGGCTCCAGATCATGTACGGCATCGACGGCCGTCGCGACCTCACCGAGTCCACCCGCGACGACCTGTCCGGCTACGACGGCGCCCGGCCGGTGCGGGTCGGCAACGGCGCCTTCGACCAACGCCAGAACGACGTCTACGGCGCGGTGCTCGACTCGATCCTGCTCCACACCCGGCGCAGCCAGCGCCTGCCCCGCGGGCTGTGGCCGCTGGTCGAGTCGCAGGCCGCCTGCGCCACCGCGGTGTGGCGCAACCCCGACCAGGGCATCTGGGAGGCCCGGGGCGCGCCCCAGCACTACGTGTCGTCCAAGCTCATGTGCTGGGTGGCGATGGACCGGGCGGCCGACCTGGCCGGGCTGCGGGGCGACGACGAGGCGCAGGCGTCCTGGCGGGCCACCGCCGAGGAGATCCGGGCCGACATCCTCGCCCACGGCGTGAGCGACCGGGGCGTGCTGCGCCAGCACTACGACACCGACGCGCTCGACGCCTCGACGCTGCTGGCCGCCATCTTCGGCTTCCTGCCCGGCGACGACCCCCGGCTGCGGGCCACCGTGCTGGCCATCGCCGACGAGCTCACCGAGCACCGGTTCGTGCTGCGCTACCGCACCGACGAGACCGACGACGGCCTGTCGGGCAAGGAGGGCACGTTCCTCATCTGCTCGTTCTGGCTGGTGTCCGCCCTCGCCGTCATCGGCGACCACCAGCGGGCCCGGCACCTCATGGAGCGCCTGCTGCGGGTGGCGTCGCCCCTCGGCCTCTTCGCCGAGGAGTACGACACCGACTCGTCCCACCACCTGGGCAACTTCCCCCAGGCCTTCTCCCACCTGGCACTCATCGAGGCGGCCGGCCGCATCATCCTCGCCGAGCGACTGGAGGAACTGATGTGACCACCTCCTACGACGTCATCGTCATCGGCAGCGGCGCGGGTGGCGGCACGCTGGTCCACCGGCTGGCCGGCTCGGGCAAGCGGGTCCTCCTGCTGGAGCGGGGCGACTGGCTGCCCCGCGAGCCCGAGAACTGGGACACCGCCGAGGTGTTCGTCGACGGCCGCTACATCTCCCCCGACACCTGGTACGACGACCACGGCCACCCCTTCCAGCCCCAGGTCCACTACTTCGTGGGCGGGGCCACCAAGCTCTACGGGGCCGCGCTGTACCGGCTGCGGGCCGAGGACTTCGGCGAGCTGCGCCACCACGACGGGGTGTCGCCGGCCTGGCCGATCTCCTACGGCGACCTCGAGCCCTGGTACACCCAGGCCGAGGCGCTGTACCAGGTCCACGGCGCCCGGGGCGAGGACCCGACCGAGCCGCCGGCCTCGGGCGACTACCCGTTCCCGGCCGTGGCCCACGAGCCCCGCATCCAGCAGCTGGCCGACGACCTGGCCGCCGCCGGCCACCACCCCTTCCACGCCCCCTGCGGCGTCCAGCTGGACGAGGCCGACCCGCCCTACAGCACCTGCGTGCGTTGCGGCCGGTGCGACGGGTTCCCGTGCCCGCTCCACGCCAAGAGCGACGCCGACGTGCTGGCCGTGCGCCCGGCGCTGACCCAGCCCACCGTGACCCTGCGCACCGGGGCGCGGGTCGTGCGGCTGGAGACCGACGCCGCGGGCCGGACCGTGACCGGCGTGGTGGTCGAGACCGGCGACGGCACCGAGACCCTGGTGGCCGACATCGTGGTGGTGGCGTGCGGGGCGGCCAACAGCGCCAAGCTGCTGCTGGCCTCGGCCAGCGACGCCCACCCCGACGGCCTGGCCAACGGCTCGGGGCAGGTGGGCCGCAACTACATGTTCCACAACAGCCAGGCGGTGCTGGCGCTGTCGCGCGAGCCCAACCCGACCGTGTTCCAGAAGACGCTGGGCCTCAACGACTTCTACCTGACCGGCGGGGGCGAGGGCGACGACGACTACCCGCTCGGCAACATCCAGATGGTCGGCAAGTCCCAGGCCGAGATGTACCGGGGCGAGAAGCCGATGGAGACTCGGCTGGCCCCCACCTTCGCCCTCGAGGACATCGCCGAGCACGCCGTCGACTTCTGGCTGTCGACCGAGGACCTGCCCCGGCCCGACAACCGGGTCACGCTCACGGCCGATGGCGACGTCCAGCTGGCCTACACGCCCACCAACGGGACCCCGGCCCGGGAGCTGTACCACAAGCTCCGGTCGATGCTCGGGCACCTGGGCATGCACCCCGACCACCTGGTGCCCCGCCACGCCTACCTGAAGACCGACATCCCGGTGGCGGGCGTGGCCCACCAGGCCGGCACCTGCCGGTTCGGCACGGACCCCGCCAGCTCGGTGCTCGACGTCGACTGCCGGGCCCACGAGGTCGACAACCTCTACGTCGTCGACACCAGCTTCTTCCCCAGCATCGGCGCAGTGAACCCGGCCCTCACCGCCATGGCCAACGCCCTGCGGGTCGGCGACCACCTCGTGGAGCGGATGGGCTGAGGCCGCCATGCCCGTCCTCGCCGTGGACCCGGTGCCCTGGGCCCGGGCGCAGATGGCGTTCACGCTGGCGTTCCACATCGTCCTGGTGCCGCTCGGGGTGTCGTGGGCCGCCATGGCGCTGATCGCCAACTACCGGGCGCTGCGCCACGACGACGAGGCGGCCCTGCTGCTGGCCAAGCGGTGGTCCACGTACATGGCGGTGACCTTCGCCGTCGGGGCGGTGACCGGCACCGTGCTCAGCTTCGAGTTCGGCCTGCTGTGGCCGCGGTTCATGGGGCGGTGGGGCGAGGCCTTCGGCGTGCCGTTCGCCTTCGAGGGCCTGTTCTTCTTCCTCGAGGCGGTGTTCGTCTCGATCTACATCTTCGGCTGGCGGCGCCTGCGGCCGTGGGCGCACTTCTGGGCCGGGGTGCCGATCGTGGTGGCCGGGATCGGGGGCAGCGCGTCGGTGGTGGCGGCCAACGCCTGGATGAACTCGCCCTCGGGGTTCACCCTCGATGCGGCCGGCGACGTGGTGAAGGTCGACCCCTGGCGGGTGATCTTCAACGACGCCATGCCGCTCATGGCCGCCCACATGATCGTCGCCGCCTACGTGGTGGGCGGCTTCCTCGTCGCCTCGGTCTACGCGGTGGGGCTGCTGCGGGGCCGGCGGGACCGCTACCACCGGCTCGGCTTCCTCATCCCGTTCACGGTGGCGGCCATCGCCATCCCGATCCAGCTGCTGGTGGGCGACACGCTGGCCCGCTGGGTCTACGACCACCAGCCGGTGAAGTTCGCGGCCATCGAGCTGGTGCCCGACACCTCCTCCGACGTGCCCGAGACCCTGCTCGGGCACCTGAACTCCGACGGCACGGTCAGCGGCGGCATCCGCATCCCCGGCCTGGCGTCGTGGCTGTCCGACCCGGCGGACGGCCGGGCGACGGTCGTCCAGGGGCTCGACACGGTGCCGGCCTCCGACCGGCCGACGACCCGCGAGGTCAACGTCGTGCACCTGGCCTGGGACGTCATGGTGGGCACCGGCACGCTGCTGTTCCTGCTGGCCCTGTGGTACGGGGCGGCGTGGCTGTTCCGGCGGGACATGCCCCGCAGCCGGCCGTTCCTGTGGGTGGCGGCGGCGGCCGGGGTGCTGGCGGTGGTCACGCTGGAGGCCGGCTGGGTGGTGAGCGAGGTCGGCCGCCAGCCCTGGATCGTCTACGAGCTGATGCGGGTCGACGACGCGGCCACGGCCAACACCGGGGTGTGGATCACGACGATCGGGGTGATGCTGCTGTATGTGGGGCTCGGGACGACGACGGTGCTGGTGCTGCGGCTGATGGCCCGGCGCGGCCGGGAGGCCGGGGAGGTGGCCGAGGCCGACGTGCCCTACGGGCCCGACGTCGAGATCCCCGAGCCGGAGGTGCCCGTCGGGTGAGCGAGCGCAGCGAGCGAACCAGAGGCACAGTGCACTACTCGGCCCGCAGGGCCGATCGCTCATTGCGCGCAGCCCGAAGGGTGCGCCAATGAGCACGGCCGCCGCTCTCGTGCTGTTCGCCGGGGTCACCGCCTACGCGGTGTTCGGGGGCGCCGACTTCGGGGCCGGGCTGTGGGACCTGACGGCGGGGGGCGCCGAGCGGGGGGCCCGGCCCCGGGAGGTGATCGACCACGCCATCGCGCCGGTGTGGGAGGCCAACCACGTGTGGCTGATCTTCTGCTTCGTGGTCCTGTGGACCTGCTTCCCCGAGGCCTACGCCTCGATCACGCTGACGCTGTTCGTGCCGCTGACCATCGCCGCGCTGGGGATCGTGCTGCGGGGGGCGGGGTTCGCCTTCCGCAAGGCGGTGTTCCGCACGCGGGACCGGCGCAACTTCGGGGCCGCGTTCGCCGTGTCGTCGATCATCGTGCCGTACTGCATGGGGGCGGTCGCCGGGGGCATCGCCTCGGGGCGGGTGCCGGCCGGGGGGCGGGCCGGCGACCCGGTGGACAGCTGGGTCAACCCGACCTCGGTGCTCGGCGGGGTGCTGGCGGTGTGCGTGGTGGCCTACCTGGCCGCGGTGTACCTGATCTGGGACGCCCACCGGCTGGGCGACGAGCCCATGGTCGAGTACTTCCGCCGGCGGGCGGTGGGGGCCGCGGTGGCGGCCGGGGTGGTGGCGGCGGCGGGGATCCTCGTCCTCCACGCCGACGCCGAGTACCTGTTCCACGGCCTCACCTCGCGGGGCCTGCCGCTCGTCGTCGTGTCGGCGGCCTGCGGCACGACCACCCTGTGGCTGCTCCACCGGGGCCGGCGGGCCGGAGCCCGGGCCGGGGCCGTCGCCGCGGTGGCGGCGGTGGTGCTGGCCTGGGGCGTGGCCCAGTGGGACTACGTGCTGCCGACCTCGCTCACGGTCGACGCCGCCGCCGCGCCATCGGGCACGATCGGGGCCGTGCTGGTGGCCACGGGTTTGGCGGTGCTGCTGATCGTGCCGGCGTTCGGCCTGCTCTTCGTGCTGGACCAGCGGGGGCTGCTCCCCGAGGAGGGGGCGTGACCGCGTCGGCCCGGGAGGGACGGTTCCGGGGCGAGCCGGCCGCGACGCTGCGGGCGGGCGACCTGTCGGCCACGTTCCTCCCCGGGCTGGGCATGACCGGCGTGTCCCTGCGGGCGGGGCCCCGCGAGCACCTCGCCCTCCCGGGCGGGCTCGACGCCCTGCGGGCCGGGGCGACGCTGGGCCTGCCGCTGCTGGCGCCGTGGGCCAACCGCCTGGGGGCCTGGCACTACCGGGTCGCCGACGTGTCCGTCGACCTGGACGGCCTGCCCCTGCGCACCGACGGCCAGGGCCTGCCGATCCACGGCCTGCTGGTGGGCCGGCCGGCGTGGCACGTCGACCGCCTGGCCGCCCGCGGCGAGGTGGCCCGGCTGGCCGCCTCGACCACGGTGGACCTGCCGGCGTTCCCGTTCCCCCACCGCCTGGCGGTCACGGCGGCCCTCCGCCCGTCGGGCCTCACGGTGACGACCGCGCTGACCCCGACGGGCCGCCGCCGGGTCCCGGTGGCGTTCGGCTGGCACCCCTACCTCCGCCTCCCGGGCAGCCCCCGCGGGCGGTGGCACCTGACCCTGCCGGCCCGCGACCACCTGGCCCTCGACCCCCGCGGCATCCCCACCGGCGTCGAGGCCCCGGCCCGGGCGGAGTCGGCCCCGATCGCCCGCCGCACGCTCGACGACCTCTACCGCCTCCCCGCCCGCCGCCGGGCCCTGTCCCTCACCGCCGAGGACGGCACGTCGGTGACGCTGCAGCCCGGCCGCGGCTACGCCTACGCCCAGGTCTGGGTCCCCCCGGGCCGCCCCTTCGCCGCCCTGGAGCCGATGACGGCCCCCACCAACGCCCTGATCACCGGCGCCACCCCCCTGGTCGCCCCGGGCGACACCCATACGGCGGAGTTCACGCTGGCCGTCGCCGGCGACCGATGAGTTTCGGCCCGCCGAGGACTCTGTATCGGTGACGGACGCGCGCCGAGGCGCGCCCGAGTGGAGGAGACCCCCGATGACCACACCCGCCATCGTGCCGCCCGAGGAGTGGGAGGCGGCCCGCCAGCAGCTGCTGGTGAAGGAGAAGCAGCACACCCGCGCCCGTGACGCCCTGGCCGCCGAGCGCCGGCGGATGCCCTGGACCGCGGTCGAGAAGACCTACTCGTTCGAGGGCCCGAAGGGCCCGGCGAGCCTGGCCGACCTGTTCGACGGCCGCCGCCAGCTGGTCCTCTACCGGGCCTTCTTCGAGCCCGGCGTCTACGGCTGGCCCGATCACGCCTGCCCCGGCTGCTCGATGCTGGCCGACCAGGTCGCCCACGTCGCCCACCTGAACGCCCGCGGCACCACGCTGGCCTTCGCCTCCCGGGGGTCGCAGGCGGACATCGAGCGGCTGAAGGCCCGCATGGGCTGGGAGATGCCCTGGTACACGATCACCGACGGCTTCGACGCCGACTTCGGCGTGGACGAGTGGCACGGCACCAACGCCTTCATCCGCGAGGGCGACCGCATCTTCCGCACCTACTTCATCAACAGCCGCGGCGACGAGGCGATGGGGAGCACCTGGAGCTACCTGGACATGACCGCCCTCGGCCGCCAGGAGGAGTGGGAGGACTCGCCGGAGGGCTGGCCCCAGAGCAAGCCCTACGAGTGGTGGAACTGGCACGACGAATACAAGGACGCCGAGGCCCCCGACGAGGAGTGGCTCCGCCGCATCTCCGGCGCCGGCTGAGCGCCGCCCGTCCCTGCGTCAGCCCCAGCGCCAGGACGATCGCCCGCCGGCGTGGTCCTCGACGACCACGCCGGCGGCGGCGAGACGGTCCCGGAGGTCGTCGGACCGGGCGAAGTCGCGGGCCGCCCTCGCCGCGGCGCGCTCGGCCACCAGCGCGTCCACGTCGGCCGGCGAGAGCGACGCCTCCCGGGGCCCGAGGTCGAGGTCGCCCGGGCCGAGGTCGGCCAGCCCGAGGCCGAGGACGGCGTCGAACTCCCGGGCCAGCGCGCTGAGCTGGTCGTCCGGGACGGCGGCGTCCCGCGCCGCGGCGGCGACCACCGCCAGCCCCCGGGCGGTGTTGAGGTCGTCGCCCACGGCGGCCCGGAAGGCGTCGAGGCGCCCCTGCGCCGCCGAGCCCAGCGCCGCCGCGGGCTCGGCACGGGCGTCGGCGTAGCGCTGGAGGAGCCGGCGGAAGCCGACCCGGGCCCCGTCCATCGCCTCCCAGGTGAACTCCATCTGGCTCCGGTAGTGGGCCTGGAGCAGCAGGTACCGGTAGACGAGCGGGTGGTAGCCCCGGTCCACCAGGTCCTCGACCAGCACGCCGCCACCCGTCGACTTGGAGATCTTGGCGCCGCTCAGGTTGATGAACTCGCCGTGGAGCCACCAGGCCACCCACTCCTCCCCGTCGGCGAGGTAGGCGTCGCTCTGGGCGATCTCGTTGGTGTGGTGGATGGGGATGTGGTCGACGCCGCCGGTGTGGATGTCGAAGTGCCGGCCGAGATGCTCGATCGACATGACCGAGCACTCGAGGTGCCAGCCGGGCGCACCGCGTCCCCAGGGCGAGTCCCAGGCCATCTGCCGGTCCTCGTCGGGCCCCGCCGTCCGCCACACGGCGAAGTCGCTCGGGTTGCGCTTCCCCGGGACCGGCTCGACCCGGGCGCCCTCGACCTGGCCGCCCACGTCGAGCAGGGCCAGCCGGCCGTAGCCGGGGTCGCGGGCGGTGTCGAAGTACAGCCCGCTCGGCAGCGTGTAGCACCACCCGGCCCGGTCGAGCGCCTCGGCGAAGGCGATCATCTGCGGGATGTGGTCGGTCGCCCGGGACCACACCTCCGGCGCCAGCACCCGGAGCCGCGCCAGGTCGGCCGTGAAGGCGTCGGTGTAGTGCCGGGCGATGTCCCAGATCGAGCGCCGCTCCCGCCGCGCGGCCAGCTCGAGCTTGTCGTCGCCCACGTCGGCGTCGGACGTGAGGTGCCCCACGTCGGTGATGTTGATGACGTGCCGCACCCGGTAGCCGTGCCACCGCAGCGCCCGCTTGAGCGTGTCGGCGAACACGTAGGCCCGCATGTTGCCGATGTGCTGGGCGGCGTACACGGTCGGCCCGCACGAGTACATCCCCACGTCCGGCGGGCGGCGGGGGGCGAAGTCGGCCACCCGACGCGTGAGGCTGTTGTGGAGCCGCAGACCCGGCACGGGCACGGCCGCAGGCTAGCCAGCGGCCCGGATGTATCAGGCCCCGGCCCCCCGGCTCCGACCCGGTGACGACCGCCGCGCGGCGGGCGTCGGCCCGTTGGAGGCGTCATGACACTGCAGCACCTCGCCCTCGTGTCCGAGACCGACAATGTCCCGACCGAGGCGCTCACCGTCGTCGCGTCGGCGATCCAGACCCAGATCCTCCGGGACTTCGCCCCGGCCTGGGACGTCACCGCCACGGTCGACGCCTTCGGGAGCGTCGACCAGGTTCCCCCGACCTACTTCCCCATGATCGTCCGCGACGACATCGGGGTCGACGCCGCCGGCATCCACCTCGACCGGGACTTCGTCCCGTTCGCCCTCATCGAGTTCTCGAACCGGTGGTCGCTGACCGCCTCCCACGAGGCGCTGGAGATGATCGCCGACGAGTTCGGCAACCGGCTGGAGGCCGCCGACTCGGTCAAGCCGGACCAGGGCACCGTCGAGTACCTCGTCGAGGTGTGCGACCCGAGCGAGGCCGTGGCCAACTCCTACCGCATCAACGGCGTCGTGGTGTCCGACTTCTACCTGCCGTCGTTCTTCGACCCGGTGCCGAACGGCCGGGTCGCCTACAGCTTCACCGGCGCCATCCAGCGGCCGACCCAGGTGCTCCAGGGCGGCTACCTGTCGTGGCGCGACCCCACCACCAGCATCTGGTGGCAGCAGCGGTGGTTCGGCACGCCGGAGCCGACGTTCCAGAAGCTCGGCGTCCTGACCGGCGTCGACTCGCCCCGGCGCTTCACCGACGCCGCCGCCATGCGCGAGCGGACCGAGGCGATCGTCGGCGCCGACTCGGCGTCCGACGAGTACGAGATGCTCGTCGCCGCCTACGCGCTGGCCGTGCGCGACGGCGAGGGCTCCTCGGCCCGGGCCACCCGCCTGCGCGAGGACATCGACGCCCTCACCCAGGGCTGACGGGGAGGACGGCGGCACCCCGGTCCCGGTCGAGGGCGCCGTCCCGGTCTGACGGATCGCCCTCGAACCGGGGGCCGGCGTCAGGTCGTGGCGTCGACTGCGGCGTCGATGACCCGGGTCACGGCGCTCGGCCGGGTGATCAGGGAGAGGTGGCCGGCGTTCACGGTGGTGATGTGCGCTGCCGCGTGGCTCGACATCGCCTGCTGCTGGGCGGGCGTGATCACGTGGTCGGCGGTGCCGATCAGCGACCACGCCGGGATCGTCTTCCACGCCGGGGGCCCGGACGGCTCGACGAACTGGTTGGCCGCCCCAGGCCGCTGGGTGGCCGCCAGCAGCGCCGCCTGGGCCCGGGGGACACCGTTGGCGAAGCACTCGGCGAAGCCCGTGTACGGCGGGTTGGGCTCGGTGCGCAGGTACAGGTCGACCACCCCGCCCGCGCTGGGCACCGCGTTGACGGCCGTCGCCGGGTCGACGCAGGAGCCGGCCGCCAGGTCGACCAGCGTCTGGCCCTCGTCGGGCACGAAGGCGTCGATGTAGACCAGCGCCTTGACATTGGGGTTGCCGGTGGCGGCGTTGGTGATGACGAAGCCTCCGTAGGAGTGCGCCACCAGCACGATCGGGCCCGGGACCGTCTGGAGGAAGCTGGCGATGTAGGCGGCGTCGCTGGTGGGGCCGCGCAGCGGGTTGGGCGGGGCGACGACGGTGAAGCCCTGGCGCTGGAGGCGCTGGACGACCGAGTTCCACGACGAGGCGTCCGCCCAGTCGCCGTGGACGAGCACGATCGTGGGCTTGGGCCCGGCCGGCCTGGCGGCCCGGGTCGCCGGGCTGGCCGAGGCCAGGCCGCCCGTCCACAGCGGCGCCAGCAGGGCCACCACGGCCAGGACGGCGGCGGCCACGAGGGTCCGTCCGGTCGGGCGGACGCGGTGCAGGTGTTCCATCGGTCGTTCCTTTCGCGCTCGGTAGGTCGGCTCACGGTCGCGCCTGGCCACGCGGGTCGCCTCCGTGGAACCCCCGCGTCTGCGGGCGCCACCCGGGGGCCGACTGGGGACTTCCACGGAGGCGATCGGGCCCGGTCCACGCGACGGTGGCCCGGTCGATCCTCGTCACAAGGAGCGGACCGTGAGCACGTTCACCACCCCCGACGGCACCGAGATCTGGTACAAGGACTGGGGCGAGGGCCCGACGGTCACGTTCTCCCACGGCTGGCCGCTCAGCGCGGACTCCTGGGACGGGCAGATGCTCTTCCTGGCCCAGAACGGCTTCCGCACCATCGCCCACGACCGGCGCGGCCACGGCCGCTCGAGCCAGCCGTCGTCCGGCAACGACATGGACACCTATGCCGACGACCTGGCCGCACTCATCGAGGCGCTCGACCTCCACGACGTCACGGTCGTCGGCCACTCCACCGGCGGCGGCGAGGTGACCCGCTACATCGGCCGCCACGGCACCGACCGGGTGGCCCGGGCGGTGCTGATCTCCGCCGTGCCGCCCCACCTGCTGCCGACCGAGGCGGACCCCGAGGGCCTGCCGCCCGAGGCCGTCGCCGGCATCCTCGGCGGCCTGGCCGCCGACCGGTCGCAGTTCTACCGGGACCTCGCCGGCCAGTTCTACGGCGCCAACCGGCCCGACTCGGGCGTGTCCCAGGGCGTCCTCGACCAGTTCTGGGCCTGGGCGATGCAGTCCGGCCTCAAGAGCTCGTACGAGTGCGTGCAGTCCCTGGGCGAGAGCGACTTCACCGCCGACCTGGGGCGCTTCGACGTCCCGACCCTGCTGATCCACGGCGACGACGACCAGGTCGTGCCCGTCGGCAACTCGGTGAAATCGGCCCGGCTGATCAGGGACGCCAAGGACATCTACTACCCGGGCGCCCCGCACGGCCTCACCGCCACCCACCAGGACCAGCTCAACGCCGACCTGCTGGCGTTCCTGCAGAGCTAGCGGCGCCCCCCGACGCGAGAGGAGACCACCATGAAGATCGTCGTCATCGGCGGGACGGGGCTGATCGGCTCCAAGCTCGTCGCCGACCTGGAGGGGCGCGGCCACACGGCCGTGCCCGCCTCCCCCGACACCGGGGTCGACACGCTGACCGGCGAGGGCGTCGCCGAGGCCGTCGCCGGCGCCGACGTGGTCGTCGACGTGTCGAACTCGCCGTCGTTCGAGGACGCCGCGGTGATGGAGTTCTTCGAGACCTCGACCCGCACGCTCCTCGGGGCGGAGGCCACGGCCGGCGTCGGCCATCACGTGGCGCTGTCGATCGTCGGCACGGAGCGGATCCCCGACAGCGGCTACATGCGGGCCAAGGTCGCGCAGGAGAAGCTGATCGAGGGCTCGTCGGTCCCGTACTCGATCGTGCACGCCACGCAGTTCTTCGAGTTTGCCCGGCGGATCGCGGACGATGCCACCGTGGACGGCACGGTCCGGGTCCCGCCGGTGCTGATCCAGCCCATGGCCGCCGACGACGTGGCCGCCGGCGTGTGCGAGGTGGCCCTGGCCGCCCCGCTCGACGGCACGGTCGAGATCGGTGGGCCCGAGCCGCTGCGGTTCGAGGACTTCGTCCGCCTGCGGCTCCGTGCGGCCGGCGACGAGCGCGAGGTGGTCTCGGACCCCGCCGCGCTCTACTTCGGCGCCCACCTGGACGAGCGCAGCCCCGTCCCGGGCGACGGGGCCCGCCTGGCGGAGACCCGGTTCGAGGATTGGCTCGCCGGCCCGGCCGGAGCGGGCTGACGGTGCCCGAGCCCAGGTTCGTCGTCGCCCACCGGGAGCACATGTGGTGGCTGCTCGCCGAGGCGCTGCAGCTCGAGCACATGATCATGTGCCAGTACCTGTTCGCCGAGTTCAGCCTCAAGGACGGGACCGGCGACGGCCTCACGCCCGAGCAGGCGGACGCCGTCGACCGCTGGCGCGGCAAGCTGCGCGGCATCGCCATCGAGGAGATGCTGCACATCGCCCTCGTGGCCAACGTGATGTCGGCCATCGGGGCGGCGCCGAACTTCGGGCGGCCCAACTTCCCGCAGCGCTCGGGCTACTTCCCGAGCGGCCTGCAGCTCGACCTGCTGCCGTTCGGCGGGCCGGCGCTCGACCACTTCCTGTTCCTCGAGCGCCCCGAGGGCATGGAGCGGCCGGACGCCTCCGAGTTCGTCGCCACGGCGCCCGTGCGGGAACCGGTCGACGAGAGCGAGGCCCTGCCCCGGGGCCAGGAGTACGCGACCATCGGCCACCTCTACCGGGGCATCGAGGACGGGCTGCGCACGCTGGCGTCCCGGCTGGGCGAGCGGGCGCTGTTCGTCGGCTCCCCCCGGGCCCAGGCCGGCCCCGAGCTGTTCCGGTGGCCGCAGCTGGTCGCGGTCACCGACCTCGACTCGGCGCTGGCCGCCGTCCAGGAGATCATCGAGCAGGGCGAGGGCGCCCGGGGCGACTGGGAGGACGCGCACTACGGCCGGTTCCTGGCGATCCGCCAGGAGTACGACGCCCTGCGCGAGGCCGATCCGGCCTTCGAGCCGGCCCGCCCCGTGCTGGCGGCCTTCCTGCGCCAGCCGTTCGACATCCCCACGCCCCGGCCGGTGATCACCGACCCGCAGGCCCGCCGGGTCGCCGAGCTGGCCGGCCAGGCCTACGAGCTGACCCTGCTCGTCCTGCTGCGGTTCTTCACCCACACCGACGAGACCGACGGGCAGCTCGGCACCCTGGTGGAGGCGGCGCTGACCGTGATGGCGAAGGTGCTCCACCCGCTCGGCGCCGAGCTGACCAGCCTGCCGGTCGGCCCGGACCACCCCGGCTCCACCGCCGGCTTCGCGTTCGAGATGTACTACGTGATGGGCAACATGACCCCGCACCGCGAGCCGGCCTGGGCCCTGCTGGCGGAGCGAGCCCACCTCCTGGCCCACCGCTGCGGCCAGGCCGGTGCCCCGGCGTCCCCGGCCGTCGCCGCGGCCGCCGAGGTGGCTCGGGCCGTGGCCGAGTCGCTGACCGCCCAGGTCCCCGAGGAGCTCCGGCCCCCGGCCGGCGCCTTCAGTGCGCAGGCGGCCGGCTGACCGTCGCCGGGCGGTGCCGGCGGTAGTGGGCGGCGGCCTTGGCCCGGTTGCCGCACGCCGCCATGTCGCACCAGCGGCGGGCGCCGTTGCGGGACGTGTCGTGGAACAGCAGGACGCAGCGGGCCCCGGCGCACCGGCGCACCCGGGCGCGGTCGAGCGCCAGCGCGCCGAGCACCGCCCAGGCCAGGGGCAGCCGCAGCCGGTCGAGGTCGTCGCCGGTCGTGGCCAGGGGCGGGTCGGCGGCCGTGGGGGCGTGGGCCAGCCGCACCGGGACGGCGCCGACCAGGGCGTCCAGCTCGGCGGCGTCGCGGCCGGCCGCGGGACGGGACGGGTCGAGCAGGCGCCGGGCGGCGCCCCGCAGGGCGCGGGTCCACGCCAGCAGGGCGTCGGCGGCGGGACCGGTGGCGTCCACCCCCCCGGGGCCGAGCCCGGCCTGCTCGACCCAGGCCACCACGTCGGACGGCTGCCGCAGCAGGTCGAGCGGCCGGCCCTCGTCGTCGACCGCCTCGGTGTTCGCGAGGTCGAGGCCGGGATGGTTGCCGATCCAGAAGAACTCGGGCACGGTTCCCACTCTAACCTGTTAAAGTGCCTACGTCGGTTAGACGGCAGGAGGCCCGGCATGGCAGACGGACAGATCATCGGGCGGGTGCGCTCCGTCAACGTCGGGGTGCCGCGGACCGTCCGCTGGCACGGGCGCGACGTCACCTCGGCCATCTGGAAGTCCCCGGTCACCGGCCGGCGGCGGGTGCGGGGCGTGAACGTCGACGGCGACGACCAGGCCGACCGGCGGGTCCACGGCGGCGAGACCAAGTCGCTCTACGTCTACGCCGCCGAGGACTACCGCTGGTGGTCCGAGCGGCTGGGGCAGGACCTCGCGCCGGGGACCTTCGGCGAGAACCTCACCACCACGGGCATCGACCCGGCCGCCGCCCGGGTGGGCGAGCGCTGGGCCGTCGGGACCGCCACCGTGCGGGTCACCGAGCCCCGCATCCCCTGCTTCAAGCTCGGTATCCGCATGGGCGACGCCGGCTTCGTCGACCGCTTCGCCGACGCCGGCCGCCCCGGGACCTACCTCGCCATCGAGCAGGAGGGCGAGGTCGGGCCGGGCGACGACATCGTCCGCCTCGACCGTCCGGCCGCGGGCATCACGATCGGCGACATCGAGCGCACCTACCACGGCCACGCCGACCTCCTGGCCGCCCTGGTCGAGTCACCCGACCTGTCGGCGTCGTGGCGGGCGTGGGCCGAGCGCCGCCTCGCCCGGGCCCGGACGTCCTGA
>DATFRN010000295.1:0-7360 GCA_035263165.1 Acidimicrobiales bacterium
GTCTTCCCGGGCGAGGCGCTCACCGTGCGGGTCTGGCTGGAGGACGGCGGCAGCGCCGCGCTGTTCCAGACCACCGGCCCCGACGGCCGGGTCGTCCTCGACGCCGGCCGCATCACGGTCGGCTAGCCGTGGCCCGGCCGCATGGCCGGGTGGGCGGGGGCCTCACCGACCGCGCCCCCACGAGCAGAGACCATCGATCGAGGATGCCAGGAGGGCGAGCTGCCAGGGGGTGACACCCCTGTGGACCGCGACCACGAGCAGGACGGCCACCGTCAGACGGACGATGCGGCGGAGGCCTTCGGTCGAGACGTGCACGAGCCACCTCTTTCGAGGTGGCTCGTCGCGGTACTCCACGAGCCTTGTCAGCGGCCGGTCCAAGCCCGGCCTCCTGGGCCGCTGCCGTCCGGAGCGACCCGGGAGCCCAATCAGGTTGTGCGCCCATCGTACAGCGGCGCGTCCACCGGCCCCTGACGGTCGGCTAGCTCAGAACAGCCGCAGGTCGTCGGGGGCGAGGCCGCGTAGCGCGTCGTAGTCGACCTCCACGCAGTCGATGGCGCGCTCGCCGGCCAGCACCCGGGCCTGGGGCTTGATCTGCTGGGCCACGAACACCCCCCGGACCGGCCGCAGCATCGGGTCCCGGCCCAGGAACTCCAGGTAGCGGGCCAGCTGCTCGACCCCGTCGATCTCGCCCCGCCGCTTGATCTCGATCGCCACCGCCCGCCCCTCGGCGTCCCGGCACAGCAGGTCGACCGGCCCGATGTCGGTCGGGTACTCCCGCCGGACCAGCCGCAGCCCGGGGGCGATGGCCTCGCAGTTGGCGGCCAGCAGCTCCTGGAGGTGGGCCTCGACCCCGTCCTTCCACAGCCCGGGGTCGACCCCCAGCTCGTGGGCCGAGTCCGACAGCACCTCGTGCAGCGTGATCGTGAGCGTCTCGCCCTTGGCCGCCCGCACGGTCCAGACGACCTGGCCCTCGTCGTCGGTCGCCTCCGACAGCGTGTTGGGGGCGTTCATCCAGTTCAGCGGCTTGTAGGCCCCGCCGTCGGCGTGGACGGCCACGCAGCCGTCGGCCTTGACCATGATCAGCCGCGGCGCCGCCGGCAGGTGGGCGGTGAGCCGCCCGGCGTAGTCGACCGTGCAGCGGGCCACGACCAGGCGCACGTCAGCGCCCCGGCTTCCGGCGCCGGGACGCCAGGTTGCGGCGGATCGTCTCCCGCCGCTCCTGGAGCTGGCGGTGGGTCAGCCCCTCGGCGTCGGCCTCCAGCCCGAAGCTGGCCTTGACCCCGGTCATGTCCAGCTCGACCGCCCGGGGGTCGATGCCCACGTCGGCGGCGATGCGGTCGCCGTGGCGGGTGGCGAAGTACAGCGAGATCTGGGCGATCTCGGCGAACAGGTCGAGGTCGGGGGCCAGGCTGGCGATGGCGCCGTCGACGAACACCATGTTCTTGACGAACAGCATCAGCTCCTTGGGCATGCGGAAGCCCAGCCCCAGCAGGGCCTTGACCACCTGCTGCATCTCGCCGACCAGCTGCTCGCCCGACATCGTGGTCGGGTCGACCACGGGGTCGTCGAGGCGCAGGTCGCGGGCCACCTGCTCGAGGTCGGCGTCGGGCGGGAGGGCGCCGAGGTCGCGCAGGGCGGCCAGCTGGCTGCGCACGTCGTTGACCGAGCCGCCCATCAGCAGCCGCAGGAACGCCACCCGCTTGGTCTCGTCCAGCCGGCCGGTGATGCCGAAGTCGAGCAGCGCCGTGCGGCCGTCGGGCAGGACGAACAGGTTCCCGCCGTGGAGGTCGCCGTGGAAGATCCCGTGGAGGATGGCGCCCTCGACGAACCCGATCATCCCCGTGCGCACCACCGCCTCGGTGTCGACGCCGGCGTCGCGCATCCCGACCACGTCGTCGAACCGGAAGCCGTCGAGGCGCTCCATCACCAGCACCCGGGGCGTGACCAGCGTGGGGTGGGGGCGGGGCACGACGTAGCCCCGCTGGCCCAGCTCGGCGAAGGTCCGGGCGATGTCGAGCATGTTCTCGGCCTCGAGCCGGAAGTCGAGCTCCTCGGTGATGGTCTGGGCGAACAGCTCGACCAGGGCCGGCGGGTTGGCCAGGGCGGCGATGGGAATGCGGCCGACCAGCTTGGGGGCCAGCCAGGCCATGACCCGCAGGTCGTCGCGCACCAGCCGGGCCACGGTGGGCCGCTGGACCTTGACCACCACCGACTCGCCCGTGCGCAGGGTGGCCGCGTGGACCTGGGCGATCGACGCCGCCGCCAGGGGGGTGCGGTCGACCCAGCGGAACACCGCGTCGAGCGGCCGGCCCAGGTCGGCCTCGATGACCTCCCGCACGACCCGGAACGGCTCGGCCGGCACCTGGTCGCGGCAGCGCTTGAACTCGTCGACCAGCTCGGCCGGGAAGATGCCCTGGCCCGAGGAGATGATCTGGCCCAGCTTGATGTACGTGGGCCCGAGCCGCTCGGCCGCCACCCGCAGCCGCCGGGAGATGCCGGCCCGGCTGACCGTGTCGCCGGCCCGCCGCTCGCGCAGCGCCCACATCCCCACCGCCGTCCCGAGGTGGCGGGTGACCGTGACCAGCCGGGCGCCGGGCGGCCAGCGGGCGGGTCGGGTCAGCGCCGGGACCTCGTCGGCCACCCGCCGGCGCACGCCGGCCAGACCCCGGCGCCAGGGCAGGCCGTCGGGGTCGTCGATGGTCCACGGGGGCGTGTCGCTGAAGCTGGCGTGCTCGAGGTCGGTCGCGGCGAGGGGCACCGCCCCGAGTCTGCCCGCTACCGTCCCCCCATGCGGACCCTCAGCGCCGACGAGCTGGCCACCCACGTCGCCCACATCGCGGAGGACGGCTACACGGTCGTCGAGGACGCCCTCGAGCCCGACCTGGTGGACGAGCTGTGCGCCACCCTGGACCGGCTCGAGTCCGAGCTGGCCGTCGTCCCGGCCGACAACGGGTTCGAGGGCCACCACACCAACCGCATCTACAACCTGCTGGTCCACGGGGACGTGTTCGCCCGGGTCCCCACCCACCCCAACGTGCTGCCGGTGGTCGAGGCGGTGCTGGACCCCGGCTGCCTGCTCTCGTCGCTGTCGTCGATCGCCATCGGGCCCGACGAGACGCCCCAGCCCATCCACGCCGACGACCAGCTCATCCCCCTGCCCAAGCCCCACCCGCCGGTGGTGTGCAACACGATGTGGGCGCTCACCGACTTCACCGAGGCCAACGGCGCCACCCGGCTGGTGCCCGGCACCCACCGCCAGGTGTCGCCCGAGTTCGGGCGGGACTACGACTCGATCCCGGCGGTGATGGCCAAGGGGAGCGTGCTGGTGTGGCACGGCAGCCTGTGGCACGGCGGCGGGGCCAACGCCACCGGCGAGCGCCGGGTCGGCCTCGCCTGCAACTACTGCGCCGGCTACATCCGCCAGCAGGAGAACCAGCAGCTGGGCATCCCGGCCGACATCGCCCGGGGCTTCGACGACCGGCTGGCCCGGCTGTGCGGCTACGGCATCTACAGCGGGCTGATCGGCCACATCGACAAGCACGACCCCATCGACCTGCTCCGGGGCGGCAGCACCGGCGGCATGGTCTGGGACGCCACGTGAGCCCGTTCCGTGGACGCATTTGGTTGGGAGTCAACCAGGTGCGTCCGCGAAAGCAGCGATGACCACCGCCGCCAGCTCGGGGCGGCAGATGAGCAGGTCGGGGAGGTAGGGGTCGGGGCGGTTGTAGACCAGCGGCGAGCCGTCGATGCGGGAGACGTGGAGGCCGGCGCTGGCGGCCACCGCCACCGGGGCGGCCGAGTCCCACTCGTACTGGCCGCCGGTGTGGGGGTAGACGTCGGCGTGGCCGTCGACCACCGCCATGGCCTTGGCGCCGGCGGAGCCCAGCGTGACCAGCTCCCAGCCCTGGTCGGCGGCGAGGCGGGCGGCGGCCTTCGGCGGGCGGCTGCGGCTGACCACCACCCGGGGGGCCAGGCCGGCCGCCGGCGGGGGCGGCGGCTTCGGGGGGTGGAGGGTCGACAGCACGCGGCCCTGCCCGGGCAGCGCCACGGCGCCGGCCGCCACCGTGCCGTCGACCGCCAGCGCCACGTGGACGGCCCAGTCGGTGCGGGGCACGTCCCGGTACTCGCGGGTGCCGTCCAGCGGGTCGACGATCCACACCCGGGAGGCGGCGAGCCGGGCCGGGTCGGCCGCGCCCTCCTCCGACAGCACGGCGTCGCCGGGCCGCGCCGCGGCCAGGCGGGCCATGAGCAGCTCGTGGGACCGGCGGTCGCCCTCGTCGCCCAGCGCCCGGCCGGTCACCCCCTCGGCCGCCAGCCGCGCCCGCAGGTCGACGAGCAGCCGCCCGGCCTCCTCGGCCAGCCGGGCGGCCAGGGTGTGGTCGCTGTCGGGCATCCGGCAAGATTGCCAGATCGCGGAATTGGCTACCGGACAGGTCGGATTTATCCTGGACCGCTCATGCCGAGCTCCACCTACGAGCTGACCCACCTCCAGGCGCTTGAGGCCGAGGCCATCCACATCATCCGCGAGGTGGCCGCCGAGTTCGAGCGGCCGGTGCTGCTGTTCTCGGGCGGCAAGGACTCCGCGGTCATGCTCCACCTGGCCGTCAAGGCCTTCGCCCCGGCCCGCATGCCGTTCCCGGTCATGCACGTGGACACCGGGCACAACTTCCCCGAGGTCATCGAGTACCGCGACCGCCGGGTGGCCGAGGCCGGGCTGCGCCTGGTCGTGGCCAGCGTCCAGGACGCCATCGACGCCGGCACCGTGGTCGAGGAGACCGGCCCCCGGGCCAGCCGCAACCGGCTCCAGATCGTGCCGCTGCTCGACGCCATCGGCGAGCACCGCTTCGACGCCGTGTTCGGCGGCGCCCGGCGGGACGAGGAGAAGGCCCGGGCCAAGGAGCGGGTGTTCAGCTTCCGGGACGAGTTCGGCCAGTGGGACCCGAAGAACCAGCGCCCCGAGCTGTGGAGCCTCTACAACGGCCGCCACCGCCGGGGCGAGCACATCCGGGTGTTCCCGCTGTCCAACTGGACCGAGCTGGACATCTGGCAGTACGTCGCCACCGAGGGCGTGCCGCTGCCCCCGATCTACTTCGCGCACACCCGGCGGGTGTTCGAGCGGGACGGGATGCTGCTGGCCGAGTCGCCCTGGGTCACGCTGCTCGACGGCGAGGAGATCGAGGACCGCACGGTGCGCTTCCGCACCGTGGGCGACGCCACCTGCACCGGCGCCGTCGAGTCCCGGGCGTCCGACGTCGAGGCGATCATCGCCGAGATCGCGGTGACCCGCATCACCGAGCGGGGCGCCACCCGGGCCGACGACCGCATCAGCGAGGCCGGCATGGAGGACCGCAAGCGGGAGGGGTACTTCTGATGGAGCTCCTCCGCTTCGCCACCGCGGGGTCGGTCGACGACGGGAAGTCGACGCTGATCGGCCGGCTGCTGTACGACTCGAAGGCGATCTTCGAGGACCAGCTCGACGCGGTCGAGCGCACCAGCCTCGAGCGGGGCGACGCCTACACCAACCTGGCGCTGCTCACCGACGGGCTGCGGGCCGAGCGCGAGCAGGGCATCACGATCGACGTCGCCTACCGCTACTTCGCCACCCCCAAGCGGAAGTTCATCATCGCCGACACCCCGGGGCACATCCAGTACACCCGCAACATGGTCACCGGGGCGTCGACCGCCGACCTGGCCCTGGTGCTCATCGACGCCCGCAACGGCGTGGTCGAGCAGTCCCGGCGCCACGCCTTCCTGGCCTCGCTGCTCGGCATCCCGCACCTGGTGGTGTGCGTCAACAAGATGGACCTGGTCGACTGGTCCGAGGAGCGGTTCGAGGAGATCAAGGCCGAGTTCCGCAGCTTCGCCATGAAGCTCGACGTGCACGACCTCACCTTCATCCCCGTGTCCGCCCTGCACGGCGACAACGTGGTCGAGCGGTCGGCCACCATGCCGTGGTACGAGGGGTCGTCGCTGCTGCACCACCTGGAGGAGGTGCACATCGCCAGCGACCGCAACCTCATCGACGCCCGTTTCCCGGTCCAGTACGTGATCCGCCCCCAGGACCAGTCGAGCCACGCCCTGCACGACTACCGGGGCTACGCCGGGACCGTGGCCGGCGGAGTGCTCAAGCCGGGCGACGAGGTGGTGGTGCTGCCGTCGGGCCTGACCACGACGATCGCCGCCATCGACACGGCCGACGGGCCGGTGGCCGAGGCGTTCGCCCCGATGGCGGTGACCGTCCGGCTGGCCGACGACCTCGACGTGTCGCGGGGCGACATGATCTGCCGGGTGCGCAACCGGCCCCACGTCGGCCAGGACGTCGACGCCATGGTGTGCTGGCTGACGGCCGAGTCGGGGCTGCGGCCCGGGGCCAAGCTGGCGATCAAGCACACGACCCGGTGGGGCCGGGCGCTGGTCAAGGACCTGCAGTACCGGCTGGACATCAACACCCTCCACCGGGACGAGGCGGCCGGATCGCTGACGCTCAACGAGATCGGGCGGGTGCGCCTGCGCACGACGGTGCCGCTGTTCTTCGACGAGTACCGGCGCAACCGGACGACCGGCAGCTTCGTCCTGGTCGACGAGGCCGCCAACAACACGGTGGGGGCCGGGATCATCCTCGGCCCGACCGAGATGGCGTGACCGGCGACGTCGTCTGGCACGAGGGCGCCGTGGCCCGGGCCGACCGCCCGGGGGTGGGGGCGACCGTGTGGTTCACCGGGCTGTCGGGGTCGGGCAAGTCGACCGTGGCCGCCGCGGCCGAGCGGGCGCTGGTGGCCGGGGGCCGGCCCGCCTACCTGCTCGACGGCGACAACCTGCGCCACGGGCTCAACGCCGACCTGGGGTTCTCGGCCGCCGACCGCAGCGAGAACATCCGCCGGGTGGGCGAGGTGGCCCGCCTGTTCGCCGACGCCGGGGTGGTGGCGCTGGTCCCGGTGATCAGCCCCTACCGGGCCGACCGCGACCGGGCCCGGGCGGTGCACGCGGCGGCGGGGCTGCCGTTCCTCGAGGTGTTCGTCGACACGCCGCTGGAGGTGTGCGAGGCCCGCGACCCCAAGGGCCTCTACGCCCGGGCCCGGGCGGGGGAGATCACCGGGTTCACCGGCATCGACGACCCCTACGAGGCGCCGCACGCCCCCGACCTGCGGTTGTCGCCCGGCGACGGCGACCCCGAGGCCCAGGCGGCCCGGGTGTTGGCCCTGCTGGCCGACCCGCCGGACTAGTTGTTGTGCCCTGCGAGGTTGGTGACTCGGCTGGCGGGTGGTCCGCCGATGGCGGTGTGGTGGCGGTGATTGTTGTAGCGGTGGAGCCAGGGGTCCAGGGCACGGGCCCGGCGGGCGTCTGAGGTCCACAAGCGCGC
>DATFRN010000296.1:0-2146 GCA_035263165.1 Acidimicrobiales bacterium
CCGACCCCGCAGACCTGGCGGCCGGGCTGGGCGACGTGCTGGCCCGGGCCCGGGCGGGGGAGCGGGTCGAGATCGGCTGCCTCGGTGGCCACGGCCGCACCGGCACGGCCCTGGCCTGCCTGGCCGTGCTGTGCGGCCACCGGGCGGGCGACGCCGTGGCCTGGGTGCGGGCCGCCTACTGCCCGGGTGCGGTCGAGACGGACGAGCAGGCCGCGTTCGTGGCCGCGTTCCGGTAGCCGGCGGCCGGACCGGTGCCGTACGACCCGACGATCTACCGGGGGTCGGCCGCGCACTACCTGCGGGGCCGGCCCCGTTACTCGGCCGAGCTGGCCCCCACGCTGCGCCGGGAGCTCGGCCTCGACGGGCACGGCCGCCTGCTGGACGCGGGCTGCGGGCTGGGCGTGCTGGCGGTCGAGCTGGCCGGCCTGTTCGACGAGGTGGTCGGCCTCGACCCCGACGCGGCCATGCTGGCCGAGGGCGCCCGGTAGGCCGCCCCAAAATCCAACAAAGGGGCTTGATCTATCAACCCAATTTGATGTAATCAGGAGAGGTGAACGTCGCACCGGAGTCGGGCGTGGTCGAGCCGCCGGAGTTCCTCCGGCTGGCCGGGCACCCCCTGCGGTGGCTGCTCGGCGAGCTGGCCCGCAGCGACCGCACGGTGCGGGAGCTGTGCGGGCTGGTGGCCGAGCCGCAGAACCTGGTCTCGTACCACCTGGGCAAGCTGCGGCGGGCCCGGGTGGTGGCGGCACGGCGCAGCTCGGCCGACGGCCGGGACACGTACTACCGGGCCGACCTGACCCGGCTGGCCGAGCGGCTGGCCGGCACGGGCGCGGCGCTGCACCCGGCGCTGCGGATGCCGGCGGCGCCGGCCGTCCCGTCCCGGTCGGCGGCCGCCGAGGCGGCCCGGGTCCTGTTCCTGTGCTCGGGCAACAGCGCCCGCTCGCAGATGGCCGAGGCCCTGACCGCCGAGCGGTCGGGGGGCGCGGTCGTGGCCCGCAGCGCGGGGCTGCGCCCCAGGGCGCTGCACCCGCTGGCGGTGCGGGCGATGCGGGAGGGCTACGGCATCGACATCGCCGGGCGGCCGGCCAAGCATCTCGACGTGTTCACGGGGGAAGGCTTCGACGAGGTGATCAGCCTCTGCGACCTGGTGCGGGAGGCGTGCCCGGAGGTGCCGGGCCATCCCGGCGCCGTGCACTGGAGCATGGCCGACCCCGCCGCCGACCCCGCCGGCTACCCGGCGTTCCGCCGGACGGCGGCCGAGCTCGACACCCGCATCGGGTTCCTGCTGGCCGCCCTCAACCACCGAGGAGAGCACCCATGACCACACCCGACCCGGGCGACCTGGTGAACGTCCGCTACATGGTCTCCGACGTCGAGGAGGCGATCGAGTTCTACACGACCCACCTGGGGTTCCAGGTGCGCATGTCGGCCGCCCCCGCGTTCGCCGACGTGATCCGGGGCCATCTGCGGCTGCTGCTGAGCGGGCCGGCCAGCTCCGCCGGGCGCCCGATGCCCGACGGCGAGAAGCCGGTCCCGGGCGGCTGGAACCGCATCCACCTGATCGTCGACGACATCGCGTCCGAGGTCGCCCGCCTCCGGGCCGCCGGCGTGCCGTTCCGCAACGACGTCATCTCCGGCCCGGGCGGCCAGCAGATCCTGCTGCTCGACCCGTCGGGCAACGTGGTGGAGCTGTTCCAGCCGGCCGGCACCTGATCACCGGCAGACGAAGGCGCCGGCGTCGTCGCGGACGACGAACGTCCCGTCCGCGTCGATCCGGCGCCGGACGGCGGCCCGGACCTCGTCGACGACGTCGCCCCAGGGTCGCGACGTCTCGGGCCGGTAGTGGTCGCCGACGCTGGCGACGTAGTCGGCGGCCACCCCGGCGTCGGTCGGCCCCGTTCTCCAGCGAGAACACGTGGGTGGACGGGTTGCGTTTCTCCCACCCCGGGGTGGCCACATCGACCACCCACCCGATGAAGTCGAACCGCGGCCGCTGCGCCCAGAGACGCTGCCGGGCCCCAGGTTGGCGTCGGTGGCGTACTGGGCCGACGGGTTCAGAGGCATCCGCCCATCTCTCCGGTCCGGCCGGCCCCCCCCCTGCTCAGGGCGTATTCGGCGGCGCTGAAGCCAGGCCGCCGCCGGCAGG
>DATFRN010000297.1:0-12361 GCA_035263165.1 Acidimicrobiales bacterium
GCGCCACATCGGGCGCAGCCACCAGACGCTGCTGTTCTCGGCCACGCTCGACGGCGGCATCCAGGGCCTCGTCGACCGCTACCAGCGCGATCCCGTGTTCCACGAGGTGGGCTCGCCCATCCAGACGGTCGAGGAGATGGCGCACCGCTTCCTGCTGGTCCACGAGATGGACAAGCACCGCGTGGCCGCCGCCATCTGTCGCTCGGGCACCCGCTGCCTGGTGTTCGCCAACACCAAGCGGGCGGTCGACCGCCTCGCCCGCCAGCTGGCCGAAGACGGCGTCGACGCCCGCGCCATCCACGGCGACCTGCGCCAGGAGGTGCGGGAGCGGGCGCTCAAGCGCTTCTCCGAAGGGAAGCTGCCGGTGCTGGTGGCGACCGACGTGGCCGCCCGGGGCCTCGACATCGACGAGCTCGACATCGTCATCCAGGCCGACCCGCCGCCCGATCCCAAGACCTACCTGCACCGCTCGGGACGCACCGCCCGGGCCGGCGCCGCGGGGCTGGCGGTCACGCTGGTGCTGTGGAACGAGGAGCTCGAGGTGCGGCGGCTCAAGCGCCGGCTGGGCCTCGACGAGCCCATCGTGGAGATGTTCTCCAACGACGAGCGGCTGGCCGACCTGACCAACTGGAACCCGGCCGCCGAGGGCGCGGCGTAGCCCTCAGAGCTCGCCGGTCGCCAGTGCCCACAGCAGGGCGGTGAGCGACAGGCCGTCCCGGACCGCGCCCTTGGTCACCAGGGCCCGCACGTCCTCGGCCGGCACCCATTCGACCCGCTCGCTCTCCCAGCGGTCGACCGGGTCGCCGACGTGGGTGGCGCCCTCCGCGATGAACATGTGGAAGATCTGGTCGGTCGTGCCGTTGCTCGGCGCGTAGGACCCGAGCCGGCGCAGCGGGCCGGGCCGCCAGCCGGTCTCCTCCTCGGCCTCCCGGGCCGCGGCCTGCTCGGGCGTCTCGCCCGGCTCCAGCCGGCCGCCGGGGATCTCCCAGCCCCAGGCGTCGGTGATGAACCGGTGGCGCCACAGCAGCAGCACGCCCCGGTCGGGGTCGAGCATCACGGTGCCCGAGGCGGCGTGGGGGTAGCGGACGACGTGGTGGTCGAAGCGGGCCCCGCCCGGGAGTTCGACGTCGACCAGCGCCAGCCGCATCCATTCGGAGTCGTACACCGTGCGCTCGCCATGGACCGTCCACCGCATCGGGTCAGCCTAGAGGGGCAGGGCCATGGCCACGTGCGGGCCGATGAGCGGGTCGATCCACTCGTCGCCGTGGACCCGGAAGCCGGCCCGCTCGTAGAAGGCGCGGGCCGGGGTGCGGGCGTTGCACCACACCAGGGCGGCGCCCTGCGCCCGCAGGTGGTCGAGGGCGGCGGCGAGCAGGCGGGCGCCGACCCCCCGGCTGCGCCAGGCCTCCTCGGTGGCCATGCCCCGCAGGCGCCAGGCGCCCGGGTGGTCGGGGAGGAAGGGGCAGGGCTCGGGGGCGACGATGACGGTCCCGACGACCGTGCCGTCGCCGGTGCGGGCGGCGAAGGCGGCGGCCTCGGGGTGGTCGTCGCTGGCCGTGTTGACCGCGCTGGCCGGCTGGCCGGCCCGCAGCACCCGGTGGCGGAGGGCGTGGGTCAGGGTGGGGTCGACCCGCTCGACGGCGAGCGGCGGCGGGGGAGTGTCGCGACCGGCCACCCGCCCGACGGTACCGTCGGTGGTCGTGAGCGCGGCGGAGCCGACCCCCGTCCCGGACGCCGACGAGGCCGGCCGCGCCGCCGCGGTGGCCGGGGTGGCCCGCGGCCTCGCCGCCCGGGAGGGCGTGGCCCTGCCCCGGGGCCTGCGGCTGTGGGCCCTGGCCGGGCCCGCGGCGGTCGGGCCGGCGGACCCCGGTCCGGACGCCGACGACATCGCCGGCGCCCTCGGTGCGGCGCTGGAGGGGGCGACCGGCGGGGCGCGACGGCGGGCCCAGGGGCTGCACGTGACGCCGCGCTGGCTGGCCGCCCGCCTCGTCGACCGGGTGCTGACGGGCGCTGGCGTGCGGGGCGCGAGCGTCTGCGATCCCGCCTGCGGCGGCGGGGCGTTCCTGGTGGCGGCGGCCGAGCGGCTGCACCGCGCCGGCGTCGACCGCCGGGAGGTCGTGCGCCGCCACCTGTGGGGCGCCGACATCGACCCCGTCGGCCTGGCCGCGGCCGAGGCCGCCCTGGCCCTGTGGGCCGGCGAGGCGCCGCCGCCCGGGCGCCTCGTGGTGGGCGACCCGCTGGCCGCCGGGCGGGCCCTGTGGCCCGACGCGCCCCGGGCCGGGTTCGCGGCCGTGGTCGGCAACCCGCCCTTCCAGGGCCAGCTCGGCCGGGCCACCGCCCGCAGCGGCCCCGAGCGGGCCGCCCTCCGCGACCGCTTCGGCGACGCCGTCCGGGCCTACACGGACACGGCCTGGCTGTTCCTGCTGCTGGGCTGCGACCTGGCCCGGCCGGGCGGCCGGGTCGCCCTGGTCCAGCCCCAGTCGCTGGTGGCCGCCCGCGACGCCGCGGCGGTGCGGGCGGCGGTCGACCGCCGGGCCGACCTGCGCGAGCTGTGGGTCGACGAGGGGCGGGTCTTCGCCGCCTCGGTCCGGGTGTGCGCCCCCGTCCTGGTCCTCCGGGACGGCGACGGGTCGGGCGCGGGCGCCGACCGCTGGCGGGACCTGTGGGCCGACGCGCTCGGCCTGCCCGCCCTGCCCCCGCCGGGCGTCGGCGTGCTCGGCGACCTGGCCGAGGTCGTGAGCGGGTTCCGGGACGAGTACTACGGCCTGGCCGGCGTCGTGCGCGAGCGGGCGCCCGGCGACACCGCCGCCACCGCCGCCCCCCTCGTCACCAGCGGCGCCCTCGGCTGGGCCCGCTGCGGCTGGGGCGACGCCCCGGTCCGCTACGGCAAGCGGGCCTGGCGGGCGCCGGTCGTCGACCTGGCCCGGCTGGCCGCCGGCGACGGCACCGCCGCCGCCCGCCGCTGGGTCGAGCGCACCCGGGCCCCCAAGCTGGTGGTGGCCAACCAGACCCGGGTCATCGAGGCCGCCGTGGACCCCGACGGCGCCTGGGTGCCGTCCGTGCCGGCGCTGGCGGTCGTCCCCCGCGACCCGGGCGACCTGTGGCGGCTGGCCGCCGCGGTCCTGGCCCCGGCGGCGACCGCCTGGCTGGCCCGCCGGGCCGCGGGCACGGCGCTCACCCGCCGCGGCCTGCGGGTGGCGGCCCCCGACCTGGCGGTCCTGCCCCTGCCCGCCGACGCCGCGGCCTGGGACGATGCCGCGGCGGCCGCCCGGGTGCTGGCCGGCGACCCGGGCGCCGACCCCGGGCCGTTCCTGGCCGCTGCCGGCGCCGCCTACCGCGCCCCCGATCTGGCCGGCTGGTGGCGGGACCGCCAAACGACTCGACCCCCACCGCCCCGGCGCGGCTAGCCTCACCCCCGACATCAGGAGCGGCCCGTCCCCCGGGGCGGGCCCGGCAACCTGGTTCGGACAGCCAAGGTGCCATCCCGGTCTTCCGGGGATGCGGCTCCGCGAGGAGCAACCAAGTGTCCCGTGCCCCGCCCGAGGGGCGTCTCGGCTGTGCGACCAGGGGCCCACCAGCCCCCAGAGGCGCCCATGCCCCGATCCCTACACTCCACCCGTGCCCTCGGACCCCGCGCCGCCACCCGCCGGCCGGCGTGCACACCGCGGCCGATGACCGGCGAGGTCGGCGACGTCGGCTTCCGCCGGGCCCACCCGAGCGCCCTGCCGGTCACCGGTGCCTGGCGACCGGGCGATGCCCCCGGCCGCCGGCGCTTCGTCGACTTCCCGCTCGACCGCCCCTTCGCGCTGGAGGGCGGCGGCCTGCTGCGGGGCGTCGCCGCCGCCTACGAGACCTGGGGCACGCTCGACGCCGGCGCCACCAACGCCGTGCTCGTGTGCCACGCCCTCACCGGCGACAGCCACGCCGCCGGCGGGCTCGACCCCGGCCATCCCAGCCCCGGGTGGTGGGAGGGGATGATCGGCCCGGGCCTGCCGTTCGACACCGACCGCTGGTTCGTCGTGTGCGTCAACGTGCTCGGCGGCTGCCAGGGCTCGACCGGGCCCGCCTCGCCCCACCCGGACGACGGCAAGCCGTGGGCGTCGCGCTTCCCGGTGGTGACGATCCGCGACATGGTGCGGATCCAGGCCGCGGTGGCCGACGAGTTGGGCATCGCCCGCTGGGCGCTGGTGGCCGGCGGGTCGATGGGGGGCATGCAGGCGCTGGAGTGGGGCGTGATGTACCCCGAGCGGGTGCGGGCCCTGCTGCCGATCGCCACGGCCGCCGCGGCCAGCGCCGGCCAGATCGGCTGGTGGAGCAGCGGGCGCCGGGCCATCCGCATGGACCCCCGCTGGCGGGGCGGCGAGTACTACGACGCCGCGCCGGGCGACGGTCCCCACGAGGGCCTGGCCACCGCCCGGATGATGTCGATGATGACCTTCCGCAGCGACGACGTGTTCAGCGCCCGGTTCGGGCGGGAGGTCGTCGAGCCGGTCGAGGGCTTCACCCTCTGGCAGCGCTTCCAGGTCGAGCGCTACCTCGAGTACCAGGGCGACAAGCTGGTCCGCCGGTTCGACGCCAACAGCTACCTCATCCTGACCAAGGCCATGGACCTGCACGACCTGGGCCGGACCCGGGGCGGCATGGACGCCGCCTTCGCCCGGCTGCGGGCGCCGATCACCTCGGTCGGGATCCGCAGCGACATCCTCTACCCGCCCCACCAGGCCCGGGAGATCGTGGACCTGGCGGCGGCCGCGGGCGTCCCGGCCCGCTACCTGGAGCTCGACAGCCCCCACGGCCACGACGGGTTCCTCATCGAGATCGAGCAGATGGGAGCGATCGTGCGCGAGGTCTGTACCGGGCTGGAGGGCGAGGGCGACGATGGCTGAGGACGCCGACCGCCGCCCCGGCGGGCCGCCCCCCGCCGCCCCGGTCGACGACGACTGGGCGTTCGACACCCGGGCCATCCGGGCCGGCCGCTCGTGGAGCGGCGACTCGCTGGCCCCGGTGCTGTTCCCGTCGACCACCTACGAGGTGGCCTCGGTCGAGGACCACCGGCGGATGGCCGGCGTGCCCCGCACCGGCATCTACTACTCCCGCTTCGGCAGCCCGTCGGTGCAGGAGTTCGAGCAGGCCGTGGCCGCGCTGGAGGGCGCGGAGGCGGCGCTGGCGTCCGCCTCGGGCATGGCCGCCGTGACCGGGCTGGTGTTCGGCCTGTGCTCGACCGGCGACCACGTCGTCGTCCAGCGCCAGCTGTTCTCGGTGACCTCGGCGCTGTTCACCGCCCACTGTCCCCGGTTCGGGATCGACGTGACCTTCGTCGACGGCACCGAGACGGCCGAGTTCGAGGCCGCGGTCCGGCCGGGCCGCACCCAGCTCCTGTTCGTCGAGACGCCGGCCAACCCCGCGCTGTCGCTCACCGACATCGCCGCGGTGTCCGCCATCCCCGGCCCGTTCACGGTGGTCGACTCGACCTTCGCCACCCCGGTGCTGCAGCAGCCCCTCGCGCTCGGCGCCGACCTGGTGCTGCACGCCGCCACCAAGGGCCTGGCCGGGCACAACGACGCCCTGCTGGGCGTGGTCGCCGGCAGCCGCGAGCTGATCGACGCCGTCTGGGGCTGGCACGTCGTCCAGGGCGGCCAGGCCTCGCCGTTCGATGCCTGGAACGGGCTGCGGGGCATCCGCACCCTGGCCGTGCGGGTCCGCCAGCAGTGCGCCACGGCCCAGGTCCTGGCCGAGCGCCTGGCCCGACACCCGGCGGTGGCGTCGGTCAGCTATCCCGGCTTCGACTCCCACCCCCAGCGCGACCTGGCCCGCAAGCAGATGACGGCAGGCGGCACGCTGCTGGCCATCGAGCTGGCGGGGGGCTACGAGGCGGCTCAGCGGTTCTGCGAGGCGACCCGCATCGCCCGCATCGCCCTGTCGCTCGGCGGCCCCGAGACCCTCGTGACCCACCCGGCCACCATCGTCGCCCACCTCACGCCGGCCGAGCGGGCCGACCTCGGGGTGACCGACGGGCTGGTGCGGGTCTCCGTGGGCCTGGAGGACGCCGGCGACCTGTGGGCCGACATCGCCCAGGCCCTGGAGGCTGCGGGGACCGGGTGAGGCGCGGAGCGTGCGCGGGCCGGGCGGGCACGTCATCGCGGCCGCCGTGGTCGGTGTTTCCCGCTCTTGCCTTTCGGCGCAGCCTCAGCTTGCGGGCGGGCTGAACAGGCCGACCTGGTTGCCGGCCGGGTCGGTGATGTAGGCGAAGCTGAGGCCGGTGTCCATGGTCTGGCTGGGGACCAGGACCTTGCCGCCGGCGTCCTCGGCGGCCACGCAGGAGGCGGCGACGTCGGGCACCTCGATGCAGATGACCGCGTAGCGGTCGGGCCGGCCGGGGTGGCCGGACAGCGTGGTGTCCTGGATGCCGCCGCTCGGGCCCTCGCCGCCCGCGGTGACGAGGACGTACTCGCCGTCCTGGGCGAAGCTCCAGCCGAAGACCTGGCCGTAGAAGGCCTGGGCGGCCGCCGCGTCGGGGGTGCCGATCTCGAACCAGCTGACGGGCCGGCCGGGGTGGGGGTTGGTGGTGGTGTCGCTCATGGGGCGACTGTGCGCCGGCCCGGCGACAACCCCCTGTCAGGGTTTCTCACTCGGTCAGGCTGAGCTGGCGGAGCGGCACCGGGATGCCCTCGGCCGGGTCGATGTCCCGCTCGGGCGCGGCCTCGTCGGTCACCCCGGCGGCCAGCACCCGGTCGAGGCGGAAGGCCCGGGTGTCGTCGCGCAGCCGGCAGTGGCCGACCAGGTACCAGTGGGTGCCGGGGTTGACGACGGCGGCGGGCTCGACGGCCCGGCGGGTGACGTCGCCGTGGCGGTCGCAGTAGTCGATCTCGACGACCCGGCCGGCCACCAGGGCGGCCTCGACGGCCCGGGCCGCGGGGCCGCTGGGCATCCCGCCGGGGTCGGCGTTGCCGTCGTCGTCGACCCCCGCCCCGCCGCCGGCGTGGTCGTCCGCGTCCCCGCCCTCGGCGGCGCGGGCCAGGTGGAAGCGGGCGGCCAGCCGGCGGGCGGCATCGACCTCGCTGGCGGGCATGGCCGCCACCACCTTGCGCAGCGCCGACCGCAGCGCCCCGGCCAGCGGCGACGCGCCCGGCCGGGCCAGGGCGATGGCGAGGGCGGCGGCCTCGTCGGACGTGAAGTTGACCGGCGGCAGCGTGTGCGCCGGGTCGATGGCGTAGCCCCCGCCGGGGCCGGGGGTGGCGTAGAGGGGGACGCCGGCCTCCATGAGCGCGCCGAGGTCGCGCTGCACGGTGCGCACGCTGACCTCGAACCGCGCCGCCAGGTGCTGGGCGGTCCGGGGCCGGGGGGCGACCGCGCGCATCTCCTCCACCAGGGCGTAGAGGCGTTCGGTCCGGTTCACCTGCTCCAGCTTGCCCGCGCCGGGGCGCCGGTGGGGGTCAGATCCGCCGGTAGCGGGCCTCGACCAGGCAGTAGAGCGCGTAGGCCACCAGCCCCGCGGCGACCGCGCCGAGCAGGAACGGGCCGGCCGGCTGGTGCACCAGCTTGGCCAGCGCGCCGTCGATGCCGATCGCCTCGTCGGGGTCGTACTCGATGGCGGCCTTGCCGAGGAACACCCCGACCAGCCCGAACACCACGCCCCGGGCCAGGTGGCCGGTCACGCCGGAGGCGATGGTCCAGCGCTCGACCTGGCCGTGCATCCGGCCCCGCTCGAGCCGCTCCCGGAACCTGCGGGCGACGCCCCGGTAGAGGTTGTAGAGGCCGGCGCCGACGAAACCGGCGGCCACGGCGAGCACGAGCCAGCGCCCGGCCGGCCAGTCCAGCACCCGGGCGGTCTCCTGCTTCTCGTTGCCGCCCGCGGCGTTGTCCGACAGCATCAGCGACACGGCGGCGGCGGCCGAGCCCACGTAGATCACGCCGACGCCGAACGCCTTGGCCCGCTTGGCCAGGCCGCCGGCGTCGGCTCCCTCGCCCTGGCGGTCGAGCGTGGCGTCGACGAAGCGCCACAGGGCGTAGCCGGCGAACCCGATCGCCAGCGCGCCGAGGGCGTACGGGCCCCACGACTCGGTCGAGAGCTGGCGCAGGACGCCCTGGCGGTCGGACGTCCGGCCCCGGTGCCCGATGGCGACCTGGAGGGCCAGCACGCCGATCAGGGCGTAGCTGACGCCCTTGGCGCCCAGCCCGATGCGGCCGGCCCGCTCGACCCACCGGCTCCGCCCCGCCGAGCGGGCGCGGGCCTCGACCCGGGATGCCGTCGTCGCCATCGTGGTCGCCTCCTGCGTCGTGTCCCGCCTCGTGTCTCCGCCTCGTGTCCTGGTCCGGCGAGGGATACCCGGCCGGCGGGCGTGCCAGTCGGCCCTAGATTGCGGCCGTGCCCGAGCTGCTCGAGGTCGAGACCTACCGCCGCCAGGCCGAGGCCGTGGTCGGGCGCACGATCGAGCGGGTCGACGCCCCCGACGCCTGGTACGTCAAGCGGGGCGAGCCCGCCGAGCTGGTGGCGGCGCTCCCGGGCCGGCGGGTCGACGCCGCCCGGCGCCGGGGGAAGCTGCTGGTCCTCGACCTGTCGGGCGGGGTGCGGCTGGGGCTGCGGTTCGGGATGACCGGGCGGCTGGTGGTCGACGGGGCGGCGTCGATCGAGCGGCTGGAGTACTCGAGCGGGCGGGACGAGCCGGCGTGGGACCGGTTCGGGCTGCGGTTCCGGGACGGCACCGAGCTGCGGCTGCGCGACCCCCGGCGGCTGGGCGGGGTGACGCTGGAGCCCGACGAGGGCGCGCTCGGCGTCGACGCCCTGGACCTGACCGCAGGCGGGCTGGCCGCCGCCCTCGGGGCCAGCACGGCGCCGCTCAAGGCCCGGCTGCTGGACCAGAGCCGGGTGGCGGGGATCGGCAACCTGCTGGCCGACGAGATCCTGTGGCGGGCGGGCCTCGACCCGGCCCGGCCGGCGGGCGGGCTGAGCGACGCCGAGCGTGCCGGGCTGCTCGCCGCGATCCGGGACGTGCTGGCCGACCTGGGGGCCCGCGGCGGTAGCCACACCGGCGACCTGCGCCAGGGCGCGGCGCTCGACGGGCTGTGCCCGCGGGACGGGACGCCGCTGGTACGCCGGACCGTCGGGGGCCGCACCACGCTCAGCTGCCCGTCCCACCAGGTCTGACGGTCGGGTTTCACGCGCGGTTCACGCAGGCGTGTGGGGCGTCCTACAGTCGCCGGGGGAGCGGAAGGTACTCTTTCCCCGGCTGGGGCCCGACGAGGTGGAGTGCATGGTCGAGGGCAAACCGAACGGTGCGGGCGCGGGCGCTGCCGCCGCCGCGGCTGCGACGGCCCGCCGGGGGCTCCTCACGGCGCTGGTGCTCGGCCTGGTCTCGGCCGCGCTGGTGCTCCTCGCGCCCCTGGCCGACGCTCAGGTACCCACCAGCTCGACGACGTCGACCAGCTCGACGCCGACGACGACACCACAGACGCCGCCGTCGACCCGGCCACGGCCGCCTCGCACCACGATCCCGCCGCCACAGGCGACCCAGCCGCCGGCCACTCAGCCGCCCGCGTCCACGCCCCGCCCGGTGCGCACGGCGACCACCCAGTCGTCGGGCGACGGCGAGAGCGCGGCGGCCGACCCGGTCGACGCCGGCCGCACGTTCGCCACCACGGCCAACCTGCTGGTGCCGGGCAACGGCACCAAGGGTGCGCAGGCCACCACCACGACCACCGCGCCGCCCTCGGGGGCGAGCGAGCGGGACGACACCAGCCGCAAGATCTGGATGATCATCGCCGGGCTGGCCGGGGTGGCCGTGCTGGTGGCGGTGCTCACCTGGCGCTACTGGCTGCTCACCCGGCCGGGCCTCGAGCTGGACGACCCCGACGGCGACGACGTCTACGGCCGGCCCGGCGGCTACGGCCCGCCGGGGCCGGGCGGCTATCCCGCCGGGCCGCGTGGCGCCCGTGGCGCCGGGCGCCGTCCGGGGGGTCCCGGGCCGAACCCGATGCCCGGCCCCGGCCCCGGCCCCGGCCCCGGCCCCGGGCCGGGCACCGGCACGGGCTCGGCGCCGGCGTCGATGGGGATGGCCGGCCCCGGCGGGATGGCCGGTGCCCCCCGAGGCCGCGGCCGGGGACCCGGCGTGCCGCCCGCGTTCGGCCGCCCGCCCGCCAAGGGGCGGGGCGGCCGCGCCACCCCGCCGCCCGGCAAGGGCCGGGGCCAGGGCGGCAAGGGCCAGGGCGGCAAGGGCCGGGGCCAGCCCGACGGCGGCCGCCGGCGGACCAAGAGCGGCGACCCGTTCTGGGGCGACGCCGGCGGGGGCGCGCCCGCGCCGCCGCCCGGTGGCGGCGGTGCACGGTCGTTCGCGGCGCCCGGCGGGATGGGCGGCCAGCCCCAGGGCCGTGGCGCCATGCCGCGGGGTCCCCAGGGCCGCAAGCGGTCGGGCGGGTCCGGTAGTCCCGGGGGTGGCCGCAAGCAGGGCGGCCCGCCGCCCGGGGCCGGTGGCCGGCGCCCGCCGGGGCCGTCCGCCGACGTCGACATGTGGGGCAACCCGCGGCGACGGTGACTCCGCCGGCGTCCGGTACGGTGCTGGCCATGGCCGACACGCTCGATGTCGACGCGATGATCCAGCGCTTCCGCGACCGGGCCCAGGCGGTCCGCCGGCGGACGCTCCCGCCGGTGGCGGGGGAGGAGCGGCTGCAGTTCATCCGCCAGGCCGAGACCGACTTCCAGGACTTCGCCATCATCGGCGACGCCGAGGCGACGCTGGAGGAGGGCGTGCTGACGCTGCGCATCGACCTCCGGCCACCGGGGTAGCCTGCGAACTCACGTTCGCCCCGCGGCCGTGGGCCGGTAGCCTGGGGCGGTGACCCTCGCGAGGCAGCTCTCGCTGCTGGGCGACGAGCCGCCCGGCTTCGACCCGGCGCTGCCCGGGCTGGCACGGCGCGACCTGGGGTCGGGGGCGTGGGTCGACACGGTCGAGGGCTGGGTCACCGGGGCCGAGCGGCTGTTCACCCTGGTCAGCGAGGCGGCGCCCTGGGCGGCGCACGAGCGGCGCATGTACGAGCGCATGGTGGTCGAGCCCCGGCTGACGACGGGGGCGTGGGAGGCGCCGGTCGACCCGCTGCCGGCGATGGCCGCCGCGCTGTCGGCCCACTACGGCGAGGACCTGTCGGTGGTGTCGGCCAACCTCTACCGCGACGGGCGCGACAGCGTGGCGTGGCACGGCGACCGCGTCGGGCGGCGCCGGCGCGAGACGGTGGTGGCGATCGTGTCGCTGGGCGTCGCCCGACGGTTCCTGCTGCGGCCGGCCGGCGGGGGTTCGTCGGTGCGACTGACCCCGGGCCCGGGTGACCTGACGGTGCTGGGCGGCACCTGCCAGCGCACGTGGCAGCACACGGTCCCCAAGTGCGCGTCGGCGGGGCCCCGGGTGAGCGTGATGTTCCGGTCGTCCTACTGAGCGTGCGAGGCTGGGCCCATGGACGCTGATCCCGGCGGCGACGGCCGGCTGGCCCGGGCGCTGGCGGCCATCGACGCCGCCAACGCCGACGACCCGCACACGATCGCGGTCGGGGGCGTCGAGCGGCCCAAGGAGCAGGCCCACGCCGAGATGATGACCCGCTGGGTCGAGCGGCTGGCCCCGGGGTGCGGCGACGAGCAGCTGATCGCGGCCCGGGCCCATCACCTGCGGCGCTGGGCCATCCCGCGGGACGACTACCCCCGGGACCGGGGCGGCTACCTGCGGTGGCGCACGGCCCTGCGGCGGCAGCACGCGGACGACGTGGCGGCGATCATGCGGGACGCGGGGTACGGCGACGAGGCGATCGCCCGGGTCCAGGCCATCGTGCGCAAGCAGGGCCTGGGGCGGGACCCCGAGGTCCAGGTCCACGAGGACGCGCTGTGCCTGGTGTTCCTGGAGACGCAGTTCGACGAGCTGACCGATCAGGTGGACGACGAGCCCAAGATGCTGGACATCCTGCGCAAGACGGCGGCGAAAATGAGCCCGGCGGGCCTGGCGGCGGCCCAGGACCTGCCGTATTCGCCCCAGAGCGCCGCCCTGCTGCGCCGGGCGCTGTCGGCCGCCAGCTAGCGTGTCCCGCCCGGGCGCCGAGGCAGAGGAGAGGCCGTGAGCGACCACGAGGACAGCCCAGAGGACCCCCCGACCCCGGAACCCCCGGACCCCCCGTGGCAGCTGACGCCGACGCCCCCGTGGCCCCCCACGGGCCCCGGCGCCGCTCCGGACGAGACTCCACCCCCACCCCCGACAGACCCGCCGGACCCCCCACCGCCGGGCCCCGACCCGCTGACCGATCCGGCCCTCCCGCCACCGCCGGGCCCCGACCCGCTGGCCGCCGCGCCGTCGCCGCCGTCCGATCCGGCCCTCGCGGCGCCGCCGGG
>DATFRN010000298.1:0-24789 GCA_035263165.1 Acidimicrobiales bacterium
TCGCCCTACAACCTGCTGTGGTGGCGCGACCGGGTGTGGATGATCGACTTCCCGCAGGCCGTCGACCTGGTCCTCAACCCCCACGGCTTCGACCTGCTCCACCACGACGTCACCACCGTGTGCACCTGGTTCGCCCGCCAGGGCGTGGCCTGCGACGGCGAGGCCCTGTTCGCCGAGCTGCTGGCCGAGGCCTGGTGACCCCGCCGCTCAGGTCCGCCGGATGGAGGCGAGCCACGAGCGCACGGGTTCGGCTCGGATGGTCACGTGGATCTCCGCGGGCTCGATGGCCTCGATCGCCCAGCCCCGGGCGAAGGCAGCACGGATCTCGGCCTGCGTGACCCGGCGCGGCCCCCACCCGGGCGGCTCGTCCTCGCTGAAGCACAGCATGAAGTAGTCGCCCCCGGGCCGCAGGACGCGATGCAGGCTCTCGACGAAGGGCGGACGGTCCTCGTCGTCGAAGACGTGGAAGAGCCCGCAGTCGAGGACGGTGTCGAACGGCTCGCCCGGCGATGCCAACGCCCGGGCGTCGCCCAGCTCGAAGCGGGCGCGCGTCCCTCGCCCGCGGGCCTTGGCCTCGGCCTGGCGGACTGCGCTGGTGGAGATGTCGATCCCGACCGCGTCGCAGCCGGCCTGCGCGGCCATCAGGACGTGCTCACCGGTGCCGCACCCCACGTCGAGCACCCTGGCGCCCAGGCGCCCCTCGGCGGCCAGCGCCGCGAACGCCGGCTGGGGCCGTCCGATGTCCCAGGGTGGCGTCGTGGCGTAGACAGCGTCGAACCGGGCGGCGAGATCTCGATCCTCCATCCCACCCGCTTACTACCTAGAGTCGGCCCGTGCCCGATCACGCCGTGTTCGCCGACGGGGCCACCGCCGGCGCGGTCGCCCACTTCGGCCGCACCGGCTGGGTCCACGTCCGGCCGCCCGACGGTGCCGCCCGGGGCGAGCGCCTGCGGGCCTGGGCCGGCGAGGTGGCGGCCTGGCCCGACGACGGCGGCGGCTGGCTCGCCTACCGCGAGCTGACCGAGGCCGGCCCGGCCCTGTGCCGCACCGAGAACATCGTCCCCCACCACGACGGCCTCCGCGCCCTGCTGTGCGGACCCGGCATGGCCGGCGTGGCCGGGGCGCTGCTGGGCGAGCCGGCCGTGCTCTACAAGGACAAGCTCAACCACAAGCTGCCCGGCGGCGCCGGCTACGCCCCCCACCAGGACGCCCCCGCCTACCGCTTCGTCGACCTCCACGTGTCGTGCCTGGTGGCGATCGACGACGCCGACGAGGCCAACGGGTGCCTGGAGGTCGTCTCCGGCGCCCACGATCGGCTGTGGCCGACCGACGACGCCGGCTGCATCCGGGCCGACGTCGCGGCCGGCATGGACTGGGTGCCGGTCCCGGTGCGCGGCGGCGACACGCTGTGGTTCCACTCCCGCACCCCGCACCGCAGCGGGCCCAACCGCTCGCCCCGGCCCCGCCGCGCCCTCTACCCCACCTACAACGCCCGCTCGGCCGGCGACCTGCGGGAGGACTACTACCGCCAGAAGGCCCGCGAGCTGGCCGAGGCCGCGGCGGCCGGCGAGGGCGAGGGCGACCGGGTGCCGGTCTCGCTGATCGGCGACTTCCAGGGCCGGCCGGTGCGATGACCGCCGCCTCGGCCGTCGACGAGGTGCTGGCGCTGTACGAGCGCTGGGGCCACGAGCACTACGACGAGGAGCTGGCCCAGCTCGACCACGCCCTCCAGACGGCGGCGCTGGCCGCCGCGTCCGGGGCCGGCGACGCGGTGGTCGCCGCCGCCCTGCTCCACGACGTCGGCCACCTGCTGGCCCTGCGGGGCGACCCGTTCGCCCCCCACGAGGCCGCCGGCCCCGCCTACCTGGCCGGGCTGTTCCCGCCGGCGGTCACCGACCCGATCGCCCGCCACGTCGAGGCCAAGCGCTACCTGTGCGCGGTCGAGCCCGCCTACGCCGCGGGCCTGTCGGCCGGCTCGACCCGCAGCCTGGCCCGCCAGGGCGGCCCCCACTCCCCCGCCGAGGCCGCCGCCTTCGAGGCCGAACGCGGGTGGGAGGCGGCGGTAGCGCTGCGCCGGTGGGACGACGCCGGCAAGGTCGACGGCCTGGCCGTGCCCGGGCTGGCCGCCTACGGAGCGCTGCTGGGGGCGCTGGCGTGCTCCGGGTCCTGACCCTCAACATCTGGAACCTCAGCGGCGACTGGCGCGCCCGGCGCCAGGCGATCCTGGCCGTGTTCCGGGCCTGCGAGCCGGACGTGATCTGCCTCCAGGAGGTCGTGGAGACCGAGCGGGGCAACCAGGCCGGGTGGCTCGCCCGCGAGCTGGGCGGCTGGTCGGTGGCCTATGGCGGCGAGCCCACCCGGGTCGCCGCCGGCGCCCTGTTCGGCGACGCGGTGCTCAGCCGGCGGCCGATCGACGTGGCCGGCCACGTCCGGCTGCCGTACGAGCCCGACGACGCCGAGTTCCAGGCGGTGGCCGTCCACGCCCGCACCGGCGGGGTCGACGTCTTCAGCACCCACCTCGCCTGGCAACTGCACAACACCGCCCTGCGGCAGCGCCAGGTCCGGGCGCTGGTCGACGTCGTCGCCGAGCGCAGCGACCCGGACGCCCCGGTCGGCCCGGTGGTGGCGGGCGACTTCAACGCCGAGCCCGACGCCACCGAGATGCGCTACCTGACCGGGCTGGCCTCGATCGACGGGGCGAGCACCTACCTCCAGGACGCGTGGCGGCTGGCCGGCGACGGCGGCCCCGGGATCACCTGGTCGAACGGCAACGCCCACGCCGCGCTCGACGGCGAACCCGACCGTCGCATCGACTACGTGCTCAGCGGCTTCCACGGACGCGCCGGCGGCGGGCGGCCCGTGGAGTGCCGCGTCGTGGCCGACACCCCGGTCGACGGGGTGTGGCCGTCGGATCACTTCGGCGTGCTGGCGGTCCTGGCCAGCTAGGGGTCAGAAGAAGCGGGTCTTGCCCTTCCAGTGGGCCAGGCCGTAGGTGCGGTCGGCGCTGCCGGCGGTCTCGATGCCGGCGTCGTTGAAGAACGGGCTGATGCAGCTGCTGGCGCCCTGGGCCACCGGCCCGCAGCCCGGGATGACGTCCCAATCGCTGCCCGAGTGGGCCACGAGCACGGCGAAGCAGTTGACCTTGCCGCCGTTGATCGTGTTGCCGCACTGGTGCGAGGTGTTGAGGAACTTCGTGTACACGCAGCGGGTGGTCGAGTTGTAGTAGAGCTGGATCAGGTCGCCGCTCGGTGCGCCGGTGTTGACGTCGACGACCTGCGTGCTCGCCACGAGCTGGAAGTTGAGGTTGCCGCCGCACAGGCCGCCGACCTGGTTGGGGCGGGCGGCGGTGTCCGCCTTGACCGGCCGCACCACCTTGGCTGCGGCGCCGGTGGCGGCCGGCCGGGCGGCGGACGCCGAGGCCGGCAGCGACGCGGCCACAGGGCCTAGCGCGGTGCCGAAGGCGGCGACGGCCGCAGTGGCTCTGCCGGCTGTCTTGAGCTTCATGACACTCCCTCCTGGTTGTCTGGCTGGCTGGGCTCTTCGGCCGGTGACCCGGCGGGGCGCGTCCCGACGACGCGCGCGAAGAACGTGGCGAAGTCGTCCCGGTACATCGCCAGCAGGTAGCCGTCGACGTACCGGCCGAACAGGTACTGGTGGTCCCGCAGACGCCCCTCCTCCCGCAGCAGCGTGCCGACCAGGCTGCGGTAGGAGGCGAGCTCGGGCTCCAGCGCCTCGACGTAGATCTTGCGGAGGTCGAAGGCGGCGAAGGCGTAGTCGACGAACAGCAACACGCCCTCGAGCGGCCAGCCCCGGCCCTCGGCGTCGGGGCTGAGGAAGGCGGTGATCTGGGCGTGGCGGGACAGCGGGTCGTGGTGCCACAACTGCACCATCCCGAGCAACCCGCCGGCCGCGTCGGTGATCACGCAGGTGGCCTTGGCCCCGGCCAGCATCGTCGACATGAACTGGTCGTAGGTGGGGATCTCGCCGTGCAGGCGCCAGCGGCTGCCGGCCGGCGTGTGCAGCGCCACGGTGTAGAGCCACTCGTAGTCGACCGGCGCCACCGGGCGGACCCGGGTGTGGCGGCCGGTGCGGACCGGCGACACGGCGTCGGCGTCGGGCAGGTCGGGCCCGCGCCGCGGCGCGGCCGGGGCCGCCGGACGGGGGCCGGGCGCGATGCGCACGCCCTCCGGGAGCCGCCCGTCGCCGTCGATCGTCACGTCCACCATGGCTGGACCTCCCTCACCCGGCCGACCGGGTCGCCGCCAGCACCGCCCGGGCGTAGGCCCCGACGGTGGGCCGCTCGTCGGACTCGGGCAGCACCAGGCCGATGCGCACCTCCAGCGCCGCGCCCAGCTCGAGCAGCCGGAACGAGTCGAACCCCACGTCGTCCATCAGGTCGTCGGTCGGGGCCAGGTCGCCCAGCCCGTGCCCCATGACCTCCTCGGCGGTGGCGGCGACCAGCGCCACCGCCTCCACGACGTCCCGGGGCCGGGCCACGGCGGCGGGCGAGTTGCCCTCCTGGTCTCGCACGGACATGGATCAGCGCCTCCCGGGCTGCTCGAGGACCGCCCGCCGGTCCGGTGGGTCGCCCAGCAGGGCGCGGGCCGCGCCGCGGCGGAGCTTCCCGGAGGTCGTCCGGGGAAGGTCTCCAGGGGCGACGAAGGAGACCCGCAGCGGGCCGACCCCCAGCTGGCGGCGCAGCGCCACCCGGACGGCGCGGGCGTCGGGCTCGGTCCCGCGAGCCCGCTCGGCCACGACGCTGAAGCCCTCGCCCGCCGGGCCGACGTCGGCCACGGCGGCCACCCGCCCCCGGCGCACGCAGGCCAGCCGCCCCACCACCCGCTCGACGTCGTCGGGTGCCAGCGTGCGCCCGCCGGCCATCAGCACGTCCTTGCACCGGCCGGCGACGACGACCTCGCCGCCGGACAGGTAGCCGAGGTCGCCGGTCGGGAGCCAGCCACCCGGGCGGCGCGGGTCGCCCTCGCCCACGTAGCCGGCCATCACCGACGGCCCCCGTATCTCGATCTCGCCCACGGGCCCGGCCCCCCGACCGGACCCGTGGGCGCCCCCTTGCCCGAGTTCCGCCCGGCCGGCGGCCGGCACGATCCGCACCTCCACGCTCGACAGCGGCCGCCCCAGCCGGGCGCAGCCGCGGTCGAGCGGGCGCAACCAGCCGCCGCCGGGCCCCGACGGGGGCTCCTCGGCGGCGGCCGATGGCGCCGGCGGATGGACGCTGACGCCCAGGGTCCCCTCGGCGAGGCCGTAGGCGCAGGCGAAGACGTCGGGGCGCAGCCCGTGGCGCCGGCCGGTGGCGGCCACGTCGTCGCACAGGCCGAGGTCGATCATCTCGGCGCCGAGCACGATGCTGCGCAGGGTGGACAGGTCGTGCGCCCGCTCGCGGCGCAGGCCCCGCTCCAGCAGGGCGAGGCCGTAGGTCGTCATGCCGGTGACCGTGGCCCGCTCGCGGCCGGCCACCGCGGCCCACAGCGCCGGGTTGGTGGCGAAGCGGGCGGAGGGGACGAGCGCGGTCGCGGCGTCGAGGTAGGCGGGCAGCACCAGGAACAGCACGAGGCCCATGTCGTGGTAGAGCGGCATCCAGGACACGAAGCGGTCGCTGCGCCGCAGGTCGAGCCGCTCGGTGATCCCCGCCAGGTTGGCGAGCAGCATCGACCACGTGACCGGGACCAGGCGGGGGCCCCGGGTGGTGCCGCTGGTGGCCTGGTACACGGCCACGTCGCCCGGCCCCGACGGGGCGGCGCCGGCGCCGTCGCCGGCCGGCGGCCGGGCGGGGCCGGTGCGGGCCGCGGCCGCCACCCGGGCCGGGTCGAGCGGCACGACGCCGGCCAGCGCCGCCGGGTCCAGGCCGGCCGCGGTGGCGTCACCGAGGTAGGCCGCCCCGACGTCGAGGCGGCTGCGGCGCCAGGCCAGGTCGCGGGCGAAGGGCGCCGGATCGCCGGCGGGGGCGGGCGGAAGCACCGTGACCGCCGCCCCGCAGCGCCAGGCGGCGAAGATCGCCACGACCGCCTCGACCGCCGTGTGGCCCTCGACCGCCACCACCCGCCCGGGCCCGACGCCCGCCCGGCCCAGCCCCTCGGCGACACCGGCCGCCGCGGCCGCGAGCTCGCCCCACGTCAGCCGGCCCGGGAGGACCTCCCCGGGTAGGGAGATGTGGTTGCCTCCGCTGGGGGCGAGGAGGTGATACATAGCCGAGCGACGCCTTCTCGGTTATGGATTCCGACGAATCCCGTCCCGTTGATCGTTACGTGGAGTCGAGTGCCCCGATGCACGTTCGACGGGCTGTACGGGCTACGCCCCTCCTTGGACGAAGACCATCCCAGTCACGTTGAGTATACGGCCTGGCACAGTGGGCGCGCTAGGGGCAGAACGCCGTCCAGGCAGGAACCATGGGGGTTTTCAGGCCGTCCAGACCTCGGGGCGGCCCACCTGGGCCCGGCGGACGTTGCCGAAGTGCGCGAGGTCGTCGAACGTCTCGACCGCCTCGAGCAGCTCCTCGGGCAGGGCGTCGGCGAGGTCGGTCTCGATGAGCCCGAAGGCCGCCATGCGGGTGGCCATGTCGCACTGCGCCAGCTCGGCCCCGCCGACGGTCAGCCCCGCCGCCGCCAGCTCACCCCGGATCGACCGCATGGGCGGCATTCTGGCGGCTACAACACCGCGGCGAACGCCTCGGCGATCCGCTCGTGGCCCTCGGGGCTCGGGTGGTCGCGGGACGGCGCGGACAGGCCGGCGCCGTGCAGGTCGACCAGGTCGGCCCCCTCGGCCCGGGCGACCCGGGCGATGGCCGCGTTGTAGGCGGCGACGGTGGCCGGCGCCTCGCCGTTCATCTCCGGGGTGTTGGCCACCAGGACCCGGGTCTCCCCGCCCCGGCGCAGCGCGTGGACCAGGTCGCGCAGGCGGCGCTCGTAGGCCGGGACCGGGGTGCCGGCGGTGACGTCGTCGAGGTTGAGCCACACGGTGACGAGCGTGGGCTCGACCTCCTCGGCCAGCGGCAGCTGGTCCACCAGCGCGTCGGCCACGGTGGCGCCCTGGACCGCGGCGTTGACGAACACCGTGTTGCGGGGCAGGTTCTCGCGGAACAGGACCTTGGGCCACTCGTCGACCAGGGGCAGGTCGAGGCCGATGCCGAGCGTGTCGTCCGAGCCGATGGCGACGTAGGTGGCCGGCGGGTCGTCGGGCGCGGCGTCCGGGGCCTCGGCCCGGTCGCCGCCGGGCGAGCAGGCGGCCAGCGCCAGCACCGCGGCGGCGGCCGCGGCGGCGAGGGCGGCGGCCCAGCCTCTCACGCCTCCACCGCCTCACGGGCCGGCAGGCGGGCGGCCCGGCGGGCCGGGATCGCGCCGGCCAGCACGGCCAGCACCCCGGCGCCCAGCACGCCCGCCACCGCCACCGTCAGCGGCAGCTCGGGGCGCACGCCGACCAGCCCCTGGCTGCGCAGGTAGCCGTTGACGACCACGCCGACCAGCGAGGCCAGGCCCATCCCGAACACGGTGCCCACCAGCCCGCCGACCGCGCCCAGCACGCCCGCCTCCACCAGGAACAGCCGCAGGACGTCGCGGTCGCGGGCGCCGATGGCCTTGAGCACGCCGATCTCGCGGCGCCGCTCCCGCACGGCGGCCAGCAGCGCGTTGGTGATGCCGAGCGTGGCGATGGCCAGCGCGATCAGCCCGATCCCGGCCAGCACGATCTCCACCACCCGCAGGTAGCGCTGGACGCTGGCGATGAGGTTCTCGGGCGCGCTGGTCGAGTAGCCGATGTCGGCGATGCCGTTGCGGGCCTCGGCCACCCGGTCGAGGCTGCGGGCCACCACGAACGCCCCGCTGTAGGGCGAGCCGGGCAGCCGGAACGGGCCGTCCGACACGCTGGCCAGCGTCCAGGCCCGGGCGGGCCGCACCGCCTCGATCGGCGCCAGCAGCGCGCCGCCGGCGGCCTGCTGGGCCACCACCCCGACCACCGTCATGCGGACCCAGCGGCTGCGGATGCTGTCGGCGAACACCCGGGGCGCGCCGACGTCGAGCTCGAGCCCGAGCACACGCTCCGCCTGGGTGCGGTCGAGGCCGAGGCGGGCCAGCCAGGCCGTGCTGACCGCCACCTCGGTCGTCGACCCGGGGCGGGGAAGCCGGCCGGCCAGCACCGACACCGGCAGGTCGGAGGCCCGGCGGATGTCGGCGCCCACCAGGTCCTCGAACAGCAGGCCCTGGGCGGCCCGCCGGCGGCCCTGCCCGCCCTCGGTCGTGACGGTCGTGCCGTCCTGGAGCCGGATGGTCTCGGGCACGGCCACCGCCACCCGGGTGCCGACCAGGGGGATGACCGTGCGCACGTCGGGCAGGGCGGCGATCTGGCGCAGCGCCTGCTGGTCGAGGTCGCGGGGCACGCCCGGCCGGGCCTCGTCCTGATCGACCTGGGTGGGGTCGGGGGCGGCCGGGCTGACCTCGATCCCGGCCAGCGGGCCGCCGTCGGCCAGCTGGTCGAGCACCCGGACCTGGGCGGTGCGCGAGATCGTGAGCAGGGCCGAGAACAGGGCGGCCGCCAGCGCCACCGACAGGACGGTGAGCGTGGCCCGGCCCGGGCGGCGGGCCACGCCCCGCGCCGCCAGCCCGATGACGTCGCGCCAGGTCACGACGCGACCGCCCCCGGCTCGCCCGCGGCCAGCGCCACCCGGTGGGGGGCGCGGGACGCCAGCGCCCGGTTGTGGGTCACGACCAGCAGCGTGCAGCCCCGCTCGACCCGCAGCCGCTCCAGCAGCTCGATCACGGTCGTGGCCGAGCCCTCGTCGAGGTTGCCGGTCGGCTCGTCGGCGAGGAGCAGGCGGGGGCCGTTGGCCAGGGACCGGGCGATCGCCACCCGCTGGCGCTCACCCCCGGACAGCTGGAGCGGGGCGTGGCGGGCGCGGTCGGCGAGCCCGACGGCGTCGAGCAGCTCGGCGGCCCGGGCCCGGCGGGCGGCGGGGCGCACGCCGGCCAGCGTGGCCGCCAGCTCGACGTTCTCGGCGGCGGTGAGCGTCTCCAGCAGGCCGAAGTGCTGGAACACGAACCCGACCGTCGTCCGCCGGTAGGCGGCCAGGTCGTCGCCGGCCAGGCCGGCCAGGTCGACCTCGCCCACGGTGGCCTCGCCCTCCTGGAGCGCCTCCAGCCCGCCCAGCACCGAGAGCAGCGTGCTCTTGCCCGCCCCGGACGGCCCGGTCACGGCCACGTAGCCGCCGGCGTCGACGTCCAGGTCCACGGCGGACAGCACCTCCAGCACGCCCTCGGGCGCGGGGTAGCGATGGTGCAGGCCCCGGACTGCGATGGCGACGCCCCCGTCCACGCCGACAATGGTGGACCGTCCGTGGCCGCCCTGTCGTGGCAGAGCCCGCGGGGCCGGCCTCCGGGGTCAGGACGCCGGGGTCGGGATGCCGCCCAGCGGCATGCCCCGGACCGCGCTGGCGAGGATGACCGCCCGGTGCGAGCGGATCTCGCCGACGTCCAGGCCGGCCAGCGGCCCGGGCAGGCCGGCCACCTCCCGCAGGGCCTGGGCCAGCTCGGCCGGCGCCGGCTCGGCCGCCTCGACGCCCAGCTCGGCCAGCACGCCGCTGGCCACGTCGGCCACCAGCGTGTCGCGCCGGTCGGCCAGGGTCACCCACGGCGCGTCGACCTCCTCGTACCAGGGCCACAGGGCGCCCCGGGTGCCGTCGGGGTCGAGCGCCATGACGTACGACAGGCCCATCACGGCCGGGATCCGGACCATGGCGTCGCCGGCGTCGCCCGGCGGCACGACGCCCGAGGGCGGCTCGCCGGGGTCGCTCAGCGCGGCCAGGCCGAGGGCGACCGCCCAGTCGAGGCGGTCGCCGCCCGGCAGCCCGGCCGGGCGGCCGTCGCGCAGCAGGGACCGCAGCTCGCCGACCTGGGCCACCGCCTCCCGCACCCGCACCACCCGGGGCAGCACCTCCCGGGCCTGCGCCACCAGGCCCCGGTAGCGCACGGCGATCTCGGCCGGCGGGGACAGGGCCAGCGCGCCCAGGGGGCCGCCGGTCTCGGCGGGGCGGCCGGTGCCGGCCACGGCGTTGGCCACGCACAGGTGGCAGACGAAGCAGCCGAGGGCGGCGTCGACGACGCCGTGGCCGCCGCAGCCCAGCCCGTTGCACTCCCGGCACACGCCCACCGCGTCGCCGGGGGCCGCCGCCCGCCGGCTCGCGTGCGAGCAGGTCCAACACTGGCTCATGGGATCCCACCTGCGTCCCGGCGCCGCCGCCGGGCGCCTCGGCGGCACCCTAGCGATCAGCCCAGCAGGTCGGCCGCCCGATCCGTTAGCACCCAGTGCGACGGCTCGCCCGGCTCCTCGACCACCGCGCCCCGCTTGTGCATGGCCAGCAGGTGGGCCACCGTCTCGCCCACGGCGGCCCGCCGCATCCAGCCGTCGATGTCTGCCCACGGCCGCGACCAGGTCATGCGCTCGGCGATCTCCCAGGCTGTGGTGTGGCCGCCCTGGATGGCGACCAGGGCCTCCCGGAACCGCTGGGCGTGGTGGAGGCGCAGCTCCTCGATGCGGGTGTGGAGGTCGAAGAAGCGGTGCTCGTGGGCGGGCAGCACCTCGCGGGGCTCGTAGGCGTCGAGCCGGTCGAGCGCCCGCAGGAAGTCGCCGAGCGGGTCGTCGCCGGCCTGGGGGTGGAACGAGATGTTGGGGGTGATCTTGGGCAGCACGTGGTCGCCGGTGAGCAGCACCTCGTTGGCCGGCTCCCAGAAGCACAGGTGGCCGGGTGTGTGGCCCGGGGTCCAGATGGCCGTGAGGTCCCAGCCGGGGACGTCGGGCCGCTCGCCGTCCTCCAGCAGCACGTCGGGCAGGACCGGGTCGACCAGCGGCCGCACTGGCATCGCCGACGACGTGAGGGCGCCGACGTCGGGCTCGGGCGCCCCCATGCGCCGCAGCATCGCCCCCACCCGGGCCAGCAGCTCGGTGGGCTCGATGTAGCGGTCCTGGATGAGCCGGGCGTCGGCGGGGTGGAGCGAGATCCAGGCCCCGGATGCCTCCCGCACCCGCCCGGCCAGGCCGTAGTGGTCGGGGTGGATGTGGGTGACCATGACGCCCCGGACATCGGCCATGGTGTAGCCGGCGGTGCCCAGCCCGGCCTCGAGGGCGTTGTAGGCGTCGTCGGTGTTCCAGCCGGCGTCGACCAGGTACACGCCCTTGTCCGACTCGAACACGTAGACGAACACGTAGCGCAGGGAGTTGTTGGGCAGCGGCACCGGCACCACCGTCAGCCCGGGGCGCAGCCGCTCGACGGGCGGCAGCGGGTCGACGGGCAGGCCCAGGGGGGTGTCGGACATGGCGCCACGCTACCGGCCGGCCGGTTGGGCGAGGATTTCTGCCACGCTGTCGTTTTGGCCCTCGCCCGGTCGTAGTGGGGGTGACAGGCCGGCACGGTGCCGGCCCGACCCGAGGAGGGGAACCATGACGCAGTACATGCTGGCCGTGCACATGGTGGACGGCGAGGAGATGCCGCCCGAGGACGAGATCCAGAAGCAGTACGCCGCGACCGACAGCTTCAACGCCGAGCTCCAGGAGTCCGGGCAGTGGGTGTTCGCCGGCGGGCTGCACCCGGCCGACGTCGCCACCGTCGTGCGGGCCGAGGGCGACAAGGTCGTCACCACCGACGGCCCGTTCGCCGAGTCGAAGGAGCACCTGGGCGGGTTCTGGATCGTCGAGGCGCCCGACCTGGACGCCGCCCTGGCCCTGGCCGCTCGCGGCTCGGCCGCCTGCGGCGCCCCGGTCGAGGTGCGGCCGTTCCAGGACGTCTGAGCCGCCCGTGACCCTGACGCCCGCCGATCAGATCGCCCGCGTGTTCCGGGAGGAGTCGGGCCGGGCGATCGCCACCCTGATCCGCCACTTCGGCGACATCGACGTCGCCGAGGAGGCGGTCCAGGAGGCATTCGTCACCGCCACCCAGCGCTGGCCGGAGACCGGACTGCCGCCCAACCCGGGCGCCTGGATCACCACCACCGCCCGCAACAAGGCGATCGACCGGCTGCGCCGGGAGGGCAAGCGCCATGAACGCCACACCGCGTCCGCCCGGCTCCACGAGCCCGAGCCCGAGCCGCCCGAGCCGGACGGTCCCGTGAGCGACGACCGGCTCCGCCTCATCTTCACCTGCTGCCACCCGGCGCTGGCCCAGCCGGCCCAGGTGGCGCTGACGCTGCGGCTGCTGGGCGGGCTGCAGACGCCGGAGATCGCCCGGGCGTTCCTCGTCTCCGAGTCGACGATGAACCAGCGGATCGTGCGGGCCAAGCGCAAGATCCGGGACGCCAACATCCCCTACCGGGTGCCGGGCGACGCCGAGCTGCCCGACCGGCTGGGCGCCGTGCTGGCCGTCGTGTACCTGGTGTTCAACGAGGGCTACACCGCCAGCTCGGGCGACGACCTGGTCCGGGACGACCTGTGCGCCGAGGCCGTGCGCCTGGCCCGGCTGCTGGTCTCGCTCATGCCCGACGAGCCCGAGGCCGTGGGCCTGCTGGCGCTCCTGTTGCTGACCGCCTCGCGGCGCCCGGCCCGTACCGCGCCCGACGGGTCGCTGGTGCTGCTGCCCGACCAGGACCGGTCGTCGTGGGACGCCGGGCTGGTGGCCGAGGGCCAGGACCTGGTGCGGGCGTGCCTGCGCCGCAACCGGCCGGGGCCGTATCAGATCCAGGCGGCGATCGCCGCGGTCCACAGCGACGCCCCGGCCGCGGCCGCCACGGACTGGGCCCAGATCGTGACCCTGTACGACCAGCTCACCGCGCTCGCCCCGACCCCGGTCGTCGCCCTCAACCGGGCGGTGGCGCTGGCCGAGCGGGACGGCCCCGCCGCGGGCCTGGCGGCGGTGGCCGACCTGACCGACGCGCTGGACGGGTACCAGCCCTACCACGCCATCCGCGCCGACCTCCTGCGCCGTGCCGGCCGCAGCCCGGAGGCCGCCGACGCCTACCGCACGGCCATCGCCCTGTCGGACAACGCCCGGGAGCGCCGCTTCCTCACCGCCCGCCTCCGGGCGCTCGGCTAGACCCCGTTCATGAACGCGGTCTCGGTGGCGAGGTAGGCGTCGTAGGCGGCCTGCGTCGCGCAGGCATGGATGAACCCCGCCGACCCGCTGGCGCAGCCGAACCCCTGACCGGTGCCGGCGGCCAGCGTGACGATGGTCGGCGACGGTGCGCCGGCGGCCGTCAGGGCGTTGCCCATCAACGTCATCTGCGACGGCGGCACGAGCCCGTCGTTTTCGGCGGCGGCCATCAGCACCTTGGTCGTGACGCCGCCCAGGTCGGCCTGAGCCGGGCTGTTGTCGTGCCACACCGTGCCCGTGTCGGGGCCGAAGCCCCGCTCGATGATCGGCCCGACTCCCGTCGACGCCGCGGCGTCGGCCGCCAGGTCGGTCGGCCCGGCCAGCGAGACCGTGCAGGCCACGTCCCGGCGGCGGGCCGCCGTCAGCAGCGCCAGGTGGCCACCCGCCGAGCCACCCGCGGTGCAGACCTTGGTGCCCGGGCCGACGAGGCTGCGCAGCCGGGTCATGAACCAGTCGACGTCGGTGGCCGAGATGGCTCCGCCCGAGTGGTAGTCGACGCTGTAGACCGTCCAGCCCAGGCCGACGAGGCGCTGGGGCAGCTGGCCGGGCGCGGTGGCGTCGCCCGCGGCGAGCCGCTCGCCCAGGATGACCGGCACATGGAACGCGAAGTCGTCGAACGGGAGCTCGGCCTGCCACCCGCCGCCGTGGATGTACACGACGACGCCCCTCGACGTACCCGCCGGCCGGTGGATGTCGTAGTAGGGCGTCGGCAGGTCGGCGGAGGTCAACAGGTTGGCGACCGGCCCGTTCGTCGTCGTGTAGCCGTGGCCGGCGGCGTAGGCGGCCCCTGCCGCCGTCGTGGAGTAGTAGGCGGCGCCGGCCGGGTTGGACCGGTACGTCCAGGCGGCCGTGCCCGGCTGGGGCGTGGCGAAGTCCCAGCCCATCACCCCCTCGCTCACGAACCCGAACTGGGCCAGGTCGCTGACGCGTTGGGCGGCGTTCCCCGCGATCGACTCGTAGTAGTACGACTTGAAGGCGTCGTTGTGGAACCGGTACACGGGGTCGGTGCCGGGGATCTGGCGGTCCCACAGGTAGCCGACCACCCCGTCGGCCGAGGCGGGCTGGTCGGTCGCCTCGATCGTCCAGCCGGTCGCCAGGAGCCAGACCCGCTCCATGGCCTTGGTGGTGGCGAAGTGGCGGGGCACCCCGTCGATGGTCTTGGTCAGCATCGAGACCGGGCACAGCTGGGCGGCCGCGGGCGGGGTCTCGGGGACGGACGGGTCGGTGCTGGCCGGGCCGGCCGGGCGCACGAAGCCGGCCGTGCCCTGCAGGGTGAAGCCCGAGATCGCGGGGGCGGCGTTGGCGGAGTAGTACTGCTCGTTGGTCGTCGTGTTCATGTACGACTTGAGCGCCGCCGGGTCGTAGGTCGGGTCGTCGGCGGGGCCGGGAAGGTCGGCGGTCGAGAAGCCGTAGCCGATGATCCCCTGGTCGGCGAAGCCGAACTGGGCCAGGTTGGCGATGATCTGGGCGTCCTCCGTGAAGTTGAGGAAGTAGCCGTTGAACGCCGGGTTGTAGAACCGGTGCACCGCGATGGTCGACCCGGTGGGCCACGTCACCGGGCGGTCGAACAGGTAGCCCATGATGCCGTCGCAGTTGGTGGTGCCCATGGAGTCCAGCTGCCAGCCGTCGGCGCGGAGGCCGGCGCGCTCGGCCGGGTCGGCCGTCATGATGTGGCTGACCGTCGCGCCGCCGGCGATCGGGGGCGTCGTCGCCTTGCGGAGGGCGAAGATCGGGAGCAGGCGGGGGATGGCCGACGGCGCGTTGACGATCGGGGGGCTCACCGCCCCGGCCGGGGGTGGCAGCGCGATGGCCGCCCCCGTGACCAGCAACGCCGCTGCCGTGGCGGCGCCGAGCAGCCGCCGCATCCTCACCGCCGAGTTCCCCACGGGCCCAACGTAACCCGGAGCGTGCGGGCTGGCTACAAGATGTGGCCCGCCGCTCGGCTAGATGCCGTGCACGAAGGCGGCAGCGTCATCCCGAGCACGCGGGACCGGCTACCAGATGTCGTCGCCGCGCAGCACCGCATCGGCGCCGCCGTCGACGAACAGGACCTGCCCCGTGATGCGGACGGTGTCGGGCGCGGCGAGGAAGGCGATCGCCTCGGCCACGTGCTCGGGCCGGGCGAAGCCCCCGAGCGGCATCGGCACCGCCTCGTCGACGACCGCCCGCATCGCCTCGTCGGCCAGCAGGGGGGCGGTCATCGGCGTCTCGACCACGCCCGGTGCCACCGCGTTGAGGGCGATCCCCGCCCCCGCCCACTCGGCCGTGGGCGCCGCCCGGCGCAGCCAGCGGGCGACCGCCCGCTTGGACGACGGGTAGGCCGCCAGCCCGGCCCGGGGTGCGGCGGCCGCCGCCGCCGCCTCGTCGCCGGCCAGGCAGGCCGCCACCACCCGGCCGTCGTGCTGGTTGAGCACCGACGACGACGCGGTCAGCACCGCCCGGGGCGCCGGCCCGTCCGCCAGCAGCGGCCGCAGGCCCTCCAGCGTGGCGACGGCGCCGAAGTAGTTGACCCGCACGCACAGCTCGGGCGGTCCCGACACGCCGGCGTTGGCCACCACCGCGTCCACGCGCTCGTCCCCCACCGCCCGGGCCACCGCCGCGGGCAGGCCGGCCCGGCCCTCGGGGGTGGCGAGGTCGGCCACCACGGTGGCGTCCTTCAGGTCGACGTCCACGACCCGGTGCCCCTGCCGGGCCAGCAGCTCGCAGGTGGCGCGGCCGATGCCCGACGCCGACCCGGTCACGACGTAGGTGCGCGTCATAGAACCGGATTCTAGTTCTGGCCCGCGTAGGCTGCCCCCGTGGCACAGCAGACCGCGGCGGTGGCGGGCACGGCCTCCCAGCGCGAGCGGCGCCGGCGCATCGTCGCCGCGGCCCAGGGCCTGCTGGAGGAGCGGGAGTACGACCGCATCCAGATCCGCGACGTGGCCGAGGCCGCCGGCGTGGCGCTCGGCACCCTCTACCGCTACTTCCCCTCCAAGGAGCAGCTGTTCGCCCACGTGCTCATGGAGTGGAGCGCCGGCTTCGAGACCACCCTGCGGCGCCGCCAGGCCCGCACCGGCGACGACGCCGAGCGGCTGCGGCTGGCCCTGCGGCGGGCGGCGGCGGCGTTCGAGCGCCACCCCCACTTCTTCCGCCTCATCGCGGTGCTGGAGGTCGTGGACGACCCGGGCGTCACCGCCCCCTTCCGCACCCACGGCGAGCGCTTCACCCGGGCCCTGGCGGACACGCTCCCCGACGTGCACCCCGACGACGTGGCGGTGATCGCCACGATGGCCCAGGCCCTGCTCAGCACCCTGCTGCGCAGCTGGGCCCAGGGCCGCCGGTCGATGGCCGACGTCTACGAGCAGCTCGACCGGTCGGTGGCGCTGATGTTCGGCGCCCCCCGCGTATCCAGGTAGCAGTGCCGCGCTCTGTGTGGGTGACGTCGCGCGAGGCGGATCGCCGACACGGATCGTGGGTGCCCGCCGGGGACGCCTCGCCGCGGGAGCAGCGTCGCTCCCCCGGCGAGGCGCCCTATGCGTCGGGAGGGGCCGCGGCGTCGTCGTCCTCGGCCGCGGGGCGGTCCACCAGGGCCACCAACTTCTTGGGCGCCATGATGCAGTAGCTCTCGGTCACCAGCTCGGCCACCTCGGCCCAGTCGGTGCGCCCGTCGAGCACCATGCCCATGACGTTGCTGCCCCACCCGGCCTTGAAGAACGGGTGGCCCATCCGCCCCAGGGCGTCGAGCTCGGGGCCCGACGACCGGAACGTCAGCACCGTGGCCGGCCCCCGCTCCGAGTCGATGGTCAGCACGTGGGCGAACGTGCGCCTGCGCACCATCCAGCGGCTGCCCGCCCACGCCTGCTGCTCGTAGGCGTCGGGCAGCCCCAGGCACGCGGCCCGCAGCTCGGCGAGGATCTCGCCCGGGACGTCGGTGTACTCCGGCACGGCGCCCGGGAGGCTACTCATGCCCATACTGGGGCGATGGTCGAGACCGACCTGATCGCCCGGGCCCTCGACGGCGACGGCGCCGCCTTCGAGGAGCTGATCGCCGACCACCGCCGCGGCCTGCACGCGCACTGCTACCGGATGCTCGGCTCGCTCCAGGACGCCGAGGACGCCCTCCAGGAGACGCTGGTCGGCGCGTGGCGGGGGCTGGCCGGCTTCGCCGGGCGCAGCTCGCTGAGGACCTGGCTGTACCGCATCGCCACCAACGCCTCCCTGCGCCTGGCCGAGCGTCGCCCGCCCCGCATGCTGTCGCCCGACCACGGCCCGGCCTTCCACGACGTCGACGACCTGGGCGAGCCGGTGGGCGGCCCGGTGTGGCTCGAGCCGTGGCCCGACCCCGGCGACGAGGCGGCCGGACGCGAGCAGGTCGAGCTGGCCTTCGTCGCCGCCCTCGCCCACCTGCCGCCCCGCCCGCGGGCGGTGCTGCTGCTGCGGGAGGTGCTGGAGTTCTCGGCCGCCGAGGTGGCCGGCATGCTGGCCACGACCGTGCCGGCCGTCAACAGCGCGCTCCAGCGGGCCCGGGCCGCGGTCGACGCCCGCATCGTCGAGCCCGCCCAGGCGGGCGAGCTGGCCCGGCTGGGCCCGGCGGGCCGGCGCGACCTGGTGGCGGCGTTCGTCCGGGCCTGGGAACAGGCCGACGTCGACGCTCTGGTCGACCTGCTCACCGAGGACGCCCGGTTCGCCATGCCGCCGCTGCCCGCCTGGTTCGAGGGCCGGGCCGACATCGAGCGCTTCGCGGCCGAGCGGATGTTCGCCACGCCCTGGCGGCTCCACCCCGTCGGCGCCAACGGCCAGCTGGCCTTCGCCTGCTACCAGGGCCCCCCGAGCGGCGAGGGCCTGTACCGGCTGGGCGCCATCAACGTCGTCACCCTGCGGGAGGGCCGGGTGGCGGCCATGACCGGCTTCCTCGACCCCGCGCTCGGGCCATGGTTCGGGCTCCCTGCGATGAGCTCGGCGACCGCCACGTCTCCGTAGGGGCGGCGGGTCACCAGGTCGGGCGGACCGGGGGCAGTGTCCCGCCCGGGCCGGCCAGCACGGCGACCAGGTCGGCGCGCAGGCGCTCGACGCCGTCGGGGCCGATGGCCGCGGCCCAGCGGGCCTCCAGGTCGCGGTAGACGTCCTCGACCGCGGCCAGCAGGGTCCGGCCCCGGGCCGTGAGGACCACCGGCCGGCGGCGGGCGTCGGCGGCGGTGGCCTCGCGGCGCACGTAGCCGGCGGCCGCCATGGCGTCGACCAGCTTGGACGCCGCCTGCTTGGTGAAGCCGAGCAGGTCCACCAGCTCGGTCACGGTGGTGGAGCCGTCGCGGGCGGCCAGCAGCACGAACCCGTAGGCGGGGCGGACGTCGTCCCACCCCCGGGTGCGCAGCGCGGCGTGCAGGTCGTCGATCAGCGAGCGGTAGGCGATGGCGAACAGGCGGGCCAGCGGCGGCCCAGGGGCGGCCCCGTCGGTCACACCGTCCATGGCGGCGAGAACACCGTGCCGTCGGCCAGCCTGGCCTGGCCGCCCACCGGCTGGACGCACAGCATGCGCAGCGGCGCGGCGCCAGGGTTGGCGATGGCGACCGCCACGTCGGGCGGCACGACGATGGTGTCGCCGGCGGCCACCGCGTGCTCGGCGCCCCCGAGGGTCACGGCGGCCTCGCCCGCCACGACGTGGAAGATCTCCTCGCGGGTGAGCGAGTGGGGCGTGGCCGGCGTGCCGGGGGCGATCTCGACCTGCCAGACGGCGGTCTCGGCCGCGCCCCGGGACGGCGTGGCCAGGGAACGGAACCGCGCCCCCTCGATCTCGTGGACGGGGGCGGTGGGAGCGGGGAGGACGGGCATGCGCCCACCGTGCCATGCGGCCGCCAGTTAGTCAACGAAATTGACCAAATCTCGCGGCCAGGCACCAGCCACTACCCTCCTCCGTAGCCGCTGCACCACGCAGCGCGTCAGGTGGGAGGGAGCCGTCGTGGCGAACACCAGGTCCCCCAGGTCCCGTCGGGCGCGGGCCGACGCACCCCTCGAGGACGCCGCCAGCGGGGCGTCGGAGGCGGTGCGCCAGGCGGCCGCCGTGCTGGAGAAGGAGCTCGCCTCGGGCGTGAGCGGCGTCCAGCGGCTGGGAGCCCACCTGACCAAGGAGCACCGCGTCGACCAGGAGGCGTTCGACGAGGTGCTGGCCCGCCTGCGGGCCAACACCCACGAATTCGTCGGGGTGGCGGCCAACCGGGTCGGCGACCTGCGGGCCGACGACGTGCAGGAGCTGGCGGCCCAGTTCTCCACCCACGCCCAGGACCTGCTGGACGCCGTCATCAACATGGTGTCGGTGGCGCCGGACATGCTCAACCGGGTCATCGCCGCCGGCCAGCAGGGCGACCCGCCGCGCGCCGCGGCCTCCTCCGCCCCCGCGGCCAAGGCCGGCGCAGCCACGCGGCCGGCCAGGAGGGCGCCGGCCAAGAGGGCGCCGGCCAAGAAGGCCGCCAAGAGGTAGCCGGCCGGCGTGGCGGGCACGGGCACCGGGCTGGCCGGCGCGGTCGACGCCTACCTGGGCGACGTCCGGGACAGGGTCGTCGGCACGCTGCTGCGCGACCTGCCGGACCTGGCGCCCGCCGGGCTGGCGGGCCTGGTCTCGTCCTACCCGAGCCGCCCCGGCAAGGCGCTGCGCCCGGCGCTGTGCCTGGCCGCCTGCGGCGTCCTCGGCGGCGACGGCGACCGGGCCCTCAACTCGGCGGTGGCGCTGGAGCTGTTCCACAACGCCTTCCTCATCCACGACGACATCCAGGACGAGAGCGAGCAGCGCCGGGGCGGGCCCACCCTCCACGCCCAGCTCGGCACGGCCGCGGCCATCAACGTCGGCAACGCCACCAACCTCGTCGGGCTGCGGCGGCTGATGGAGAACCGGGCGCTGCTCGGCTCGCAGGTCGCGTGGCGCATCATCCAGGAGACCGAGCTGATGATGCGCCACTCGATCGAGGGGCAGGCCATCGAGCTCGGCTGGATCGCCGACAACGCCTGCGACCTCGACGTCGACGACTACTACCGGATGTGCCTGAAGAAGACGTCCTGGTACACGTGCATCTACCCGTGCCGGGTGGGGGCGCTGGTGGCCCGGCAGGGCACCGGCGAGCCGACCGGCTTCGACCACTACGGCTGGTACCTGGGGGCCGCCTTCCAGATCCAGGACGACCTGCTCAACATCACCGGCGACTACGACGCCTACGGCAAGGAGATCTGCGGCGACCTGTGGGAGGGCAAGCGGACGGTGATGATGATCCACCTCATCCGCACCCTGCGGGGCGCCGAGCGGGCGCGGCTGGTGGCGTTCCTCGGCCGGCCCCGCGCCGGGCGGGACGCCGCCGGGGTGGCCTGGGTGCGGGACCGCATGGTCGCCGCCGGCAGCCTCGACGTCGCCCGGGGCTACGCCCGCCAGCTGGCGGCGGCCGCGGCCCGGGAGGCGGAGGACGCCCTCGGCGCCGCCCCGCCGTCGCCCCACCGCGAGTTCCTGCTGGCGCTGCCGGCCTACATGATCGAACGGGACCGGTGACCGCCCGGCGGCCGCTCGACTGCGACGTCGTCGTGGCCGGCGGCGGCCCGGCGGGCGCCTCGGCGGCCGCCCACCTGGCGGCGGCCGGGCTGGCGGTGGTGGTGCTCGACCGCCAGGCGTTCCCCCGCGACAAGGCGTGCGGCGACTTCGTGGGGCCCAGCGCGCTGGCCGAGCTGGACCGGCTGGGCGTGACCGGCCGGCCCGAGGTGGCGGCGGCCAACAAGGTCCGGCGGGCGGCGCTGCACCTCGACGGCCGGCGGCTGATCATCCGGCGGCTGCCCCGGGTGGGCGACCTCCCGGGCTACGGCCGCACGATCCCCCGGCGCCGGCTCGACGCCCTGGTGCTGGGGGCCGCCCGGGAGCGGGGCGCGGCGGTCGTCGAGCGGGCCCGGGTGACCGGGTTCGTGGCCCGGCGGGGCGGGGTCGACGTGGCGTTCGACGGGCCGGGCGGGGCCCGATCGCTGCGGGCCGCGGTGCTGGTCGGCGCCGACGGGGCCAGCTCGGCGGTGGCCCGGACGCTGCGGGGGACGCCGCCGCCCCACGAGGACCGGATCATGGCCGTGCGGGCCTACGTCGACGGCGTGGCCGGTCCGGCCGACCGCGCCGACCTGTACTTCCCCGGCGACTCGTTCCCCGGCTACTACTGGCTGTTCCCCACCGGCGGCGGGCAGGCCAACGTGGGCGTGGGGATGCTCCTCGACACCGTGCCGCCGCCCCGGGAGGGGCTGCGGGCGCTGCTGGCCCGGCTGGTGGCCGACGACCCCGCCCTGGCCGCCCGGCTGCCGGGCCGGCGCCTGGCCGGCCGGGTGGTGGGCTGGCCGCTCACGACCTACAACCCCCGGGCGCCGCTGGTCGACGACCGGCTGGTGCTGGTGGGCGACGCCGCCGGGCTGATCAACCCGCTCAACGGCGAGGGCATCCAGTACGCCCTGCTCAGCGGGCGGCTGGCGGCCGAGGCGATCGCCGCCGCCCTGGCGTCGGCCGACGGCCCCACCGCCGCCGCACTGGCGCCGTACCAGGCGGCGGTCGAGGCGGAGCTGCGGCTCGACATGGCGCTGGCGGGGACCGTGGTCCAGCTCATCCGCAACCGGGCGCTGACGCCGGTGTGGCTGGAGACGCTGCGCACGATCGCCGCCCGGGCCAAGCGGGACCCGGGATACGCCGACGTGGTGGGCGGCATCCTCGCGGGCCTGCTGCCGGCCAGCCGGGCCCTGCGCCCCGACGTGCTGGCGGCCACGGCCGACGGCGCGCTGGCCTCGCTGGCCGCCACCGGCGCCCGCACCGGCACCGGCCCGGATCTGGCGTCGTCGCTGGCCCGCGAGACCACGACCGACCCGCTGCGCCTGGCCCAGTGGGGCGTCGGCCTCGCCGCCCAGCTCACCGAGCTGGGCACGCAGCTCGTCCGGTCCTACGGCATGTCCTAGGGCTCGCCGGTCGACGCCGGCTCCGCAGGGGCCGGCGGCGGTGTCGGCGCCGCGGGTGGGAGGATCTGCATCGGCGGCGCGCCCGCGACCACCAGCCACGCCGGGAGCATGACGAACACCAGCACCGGCAGCAGGGTCACGCTCCCGGCGAACACCGCGGCCACGAACAGGGCCATCCACCCGTCCTTGCTGACCGCCAGGACGACGCCGAGGACCCCGGCGCCCACCGCCAGCGCCGGCGGGATGCCGTCGAACACCGAGGTGACGAACAGCCCCCACGCCGCGCCGACGAACACCGACGGGAAGATGCGCCCGCCCCGGAAGCCCGCGGTGGCCGCGACCACCAGCGCCACCAGTTTGACCAGGGTGAACACCAGCAGCCGCTGGGAGCTGTAGTCGTCGACGGTGGCGGCCAGCTGCTGCACCTGGTCCAGGCCCTTGAACAGGGTGAGCGTGCCCCCGATCGCCCCGAGGAGCCCGAGCACCAGGCCGCCGAGCGTGGTCATGATCACCACGTTGCTGATGCCGTGGAACAGCCGGTGGGTGAGCCGGAACAGGTAGATCGCCCCCAGCGTCAGCAGGATGGCGGCCACGGCGATGAGGCTGCCCGTGAGCAGGTCGATCGCCTCCGGCGGCCGGTACGGGGGCAGATCGACCGCGAACGAGGGCTGGTCGAGGGCGATCATCGTGACGGCGCCGACGCCCGCCGCCGCCAGCGGGGCGAACAGGCGGGACCACAGGGGCTGTTCCTCGGTGCCGCCCATCATCTCGGTCAGCAGCAGCGCGGCGGCGACCGGGGTGGCGAACAGGGCGCCCACGGTCGCGGCCACGCCCAGGGCCACCCACATCTGGGCCGGCACCCGGGGCAGCAGCCGGCTCCCGATGGCGAAGGTCAGGCCCACGTTGATGGCGACGATGGGGTTCTCGGGGCCGAGGCTGACGCCGCCGCCCAGGCCCAGCACCGCCAGCAGCGCCAGGCCCGGCAGCACCAGCAGCGGCAGCGGCGGCGCGATCAATGCCTCGGTGGCCGGGTCGGGGCCGCCGTGGCCCGGGACCAGCCAGATGCACAGCCCGACGACCAGGCCGGTCACGGTGAGGACGAGGATGATCCACGGCCCGGAGTCGCTCGACACCCCCAGCCCGTCGGGGATCGTGTCCCACAGCAGGGTCTCCAGGTGGGACGCCAGCTCGCTCAGGACGGCGAGGGCCAGCGCAGAACCCACGCCCACGACGACGGCGGGCACCAGCAGCGGCAGGAGGACCCGGGCGGGATGCGGCGGGGCCTCGGGAGCGGTCTCGGCCATGTTCCCGCCAGTCAACGGCCCGGCGGCCCGGCTGTGATCACCTGGTTCGGGTGAGGCCGTCCTTTCCCCCGCGCCCGTCAGGCCCGGGTGAAGAAGATCTGGAACTCGAACATGCCCTGGTCCTTGATGGCGAGGACAGCGAAGCCGGTCGGGGCCTCGATGCCGAACCGGGACATCGACAGGGGGGCCCGGCCGACCACGGCGATCCGGCCGTTGGCCACCTCGGCGTCGATGGCGACCTTCACCGGCTTGGTCATCCCGTGGGCGGTCAGCTCGCCGGTGGCGGTGGTCGACACCTTGCCGCCGGTGCCGGCGCCGGCGGGCAGGGCGATGGGCTCGGTCAGCCGGAACGTGGCTGTCGGGTAGGTGTCCGACTCGAGTCCCCGGTGGTGGAGGGCGTTGTCGCGCCGGTCCTTGTCGCTCTTCAGCTTGGTCAGGTCGACGGCGAGGTCGACGTCGGTGACCTTGCCGCCCTCGACGATCATCCTGCCGGTGACACCGGGCGTGCGGCCGACGGCGGTGACCGCCCCGATCTTGGCCAGCTGCTCGTCGAACCGGTAGCCGGCCCACGTGCCGCTGAAGTCCTGGAACCTGCCGACGGACGGATCGACGGTCCACGTCCCCTCGGCCCGGGTGGCGGCGGACGGGCTCGCGCCCTCGCCGTCGAGGGTCTCGGCGGCGGCCTGGATGCTGGCCTGCTCAGGGGCGTCGTTGCGGAAGAAGTACCACCATGCGCCGACGGCGGCGACCCCCACCACGACCACGACGGCCAACCCGGCCGTCCACGCGAGCGTTCTCCGTGACCGTGCCATCTGCGCTATCCCCCTCCGGCGCCGAGGCGCCATCGAATTCGCTAGGTGATAGCCATACGACGGACGGTGGTGCGTCCTGGCAAAGCGACCGCTAAGTGTCAGTAAAGTGCCGTCGGGGCGGCTCAGGCGTCACCAGGACTGCCGCAACTAGGGCTGCGCGTCCAGGAACTCCAGGGCCGCGTCGATGAAGCCGAAGTCCTTGGGGGTGGCGAAGTGGTCGACGCCCCGCAGGGGCCGGAACGTGGCGTCGGGGAGGGCCTCGACCAGGGGGTCGGCCGGCCCGGCGAAGTCCCGGTCGCCCAGCACCACGAGCACCGGGCACGTCACCTTGGCCAGCGACCCGGCGTCGAGACGGGGGCGCGGGCTGCGGATGCAGGCCGACAGCGCCTCCCGGTCGGTGCCCGGGTGGGCGGCCAGCCCGGCGAAGTACTGCGCCACCGGGTTGGCGCCGGCGTCGCCGCCCTCCACGGCGCCGGCGATCAGGTCGGACGGCGACTCCCGGAACAGGTTGGCCCCCACCCCGGCCACCACGATCCGGGAGAAGCGGCCCGGGTCCCCGGCCGCCAGCGTGAGCACGACCCGGGCCCCCAGCGAGAAGCCGATGGCGTCGACCGGCCGGTCGGGCAGCACGGCCGCCACCTCCGACTCCAGCGCCGCG
>DATFRN010000299.1:0-6717 GCA_035263165.1 Acidimicrobiales bacterium
CAGGTCGGCCAGGGCGTCGGCCAGCTCGGACGTCGCCGGGGCCGCCACCGGCGGCAGGCGCAGGGCGCCGGCCCGCCAGCGCTCGGCCCAGCGCAGGACCTCCCAGGGCCGGCCGTCGCCGAGGGCGAGGCGCAGGCCGAGACGGGCCAGGTCCTCGCCGTGGGCGGCGGCGCCGACCCGCAGCTCCGTGGCGCCCAGCTCCGCCCGGTAGGCGTCGACCAGGGCCAGGCCCCGGCGCAGCGCCCGCTTGGCGCCGGCCCGGTCGTCCTGGGCCAGGTGGGTGAGGGCGGTGGCGTGCCAGGCCTGGGCCCGCAGGCCGACCGGGCCCCGGCCCCGGGCCTCGGCCGCCCGGGCCAGCTCGTCGGCGGCCACGCCAGGTCGGCCGAGGGCCAGCGCCACCCGGCCGACGAAGGTGCGGGCGTGCAGCGCCTCGATCCGCCATCCCTGCTGCTCCAGCTTGCGGGCGGCGGCCAGCGACCGGCCGAGCAGGGCCCGGGGCGGGGTGGCCTCGTCCTCGTGGGTCCGGATCGTGGCCTGCATCCCGACGTAGCCGGCCAGTGCCGCCCACGGCGGGCGGCGGGCGGCCCGGAAGGCGTCGCCGGCCGTGCCCGCCTCGGCGGTCGCCGCCGCGAAGTCGCCGGCGGCCAGGCAGGCCTGGGCCAGCAGCAGGTGGGCCTCGGCGGCGTGGGCGGCGTCGACCGGCTCGAGCGCCGCCACCGCCGACTCGGCCGCCGCCCGGGCATCGTCGGCCAGGCCGGCCTGGAGCAGGACGTCGCAGCGGTCGGAGGCCAGCACGGCCACCAGCCTCGGCGGCCGGCCCAGCTCGTCGTAGGCCGCACCGGCCCGGTCGAAGGCGGCCAGCGCGTCGCCCACCGCGCCCCGGCGGCCAAGGGCGAAGCCGGCGTTGTGGGCGGCCATCGCCACCAGCACCGGCAGCCCCAGCGAGCCGGCCAGCGCCTCGACCTCGGCGAAGTCGGCCAGCGCCGCGTCGGTCTGGCCCTGGTAGGCGAGCAGCGTGCCCCGGTTGAGCAGCGCCCGGGCCACCGAGTGGCGGTCGCCGTCGCGGCGCAGGCGGGGCAGGGCGGCCCGGTAGCGGGCCAGGGCCCGCTCGAGCTCGCCGACCCGCTGGTCGACCAGGCCGGCCAGGAAGTCGACCCGCCCCCGGGCGGCCGGCGGCGCGACCGCGTCGGCCTGGGCGATCTCGCGGCGGGCGGCGTCGGTGCGGCCCAGGCTGAGCAGCGAGATCGCGAGCCCGGCCCGGGCCAGCGCCTCGGTCTCGGCGTCGCCGCCCCGGGCGGCCAGGCGGGCGGCCCGGCGCAGGTGGCCGGCGGCCTCGGCCGACTCGCCCAGCTCGTGGAGGGCGAGGCCGAGGACCCATTCGGCCACCGGGGCGACGGCCGGGCGCTGGTCGGGATCCTGGAGCAGCTCGGTGGCGCGGGTGCGGACGGCGGCGGGGTCGCGGTGGCGGTCCTCGGCGAGCGTGCGCAGCTCGCGGGTCGCCGCATCGGTCGCCACGAGTGGGGATCGTAGAAGACGGTCCCGCGCTGGTATCAGGGGCCCGAGGTGTGACTCTGTGCAGGAGCTGAAATCGGCATCCCAGGAGGGCGCAGCATGTCCGAGGGCCAGAACCACCCGCCCGGCGAGGGGGAGCGCTACGGCGGTCCCGAGACCCCGCAGCCCCCGCCCCCGCCGCCGCCCGGCCCGTTCACAACGGGGCCGCCCGGCCCGCCCCACCTGCCGCCGCAGCCGCCGCCCGGACCGCCGCCCCACCCCGGCCCGCCGCCGCACGAGGGACCGCCGCCGCACGAAGGACCGCCGCACGAGGGACCGCCGCCGCACGAGGGACCGCCGCACGAGGGACCGCCCGACGAGGGCGGCGGCGGTTACGACGGCAAGCCGCCCCCGCGCCGGGGCTGGGAGGGTCGGGTCACGATCGAGACCGGCGCGGGCGGGTTCGCCTACGTGCCGGGCGAGATCCTCACCACCGACCCGGAGCAGGCCAAGGAGCTGGCGGGCGACCTGTTCCCGGGGGTCGAGCTGGGCGAGGAGCGCCTGGAGATCCTGCGGGGCCGGTTCTATCGGCTGACCGGCGTGCCCGACGTGCCCCGGCTGGTCCGCTACCTGCGGGCGTCGGGCGTGGCGGCGCAGCCCAACCACGTGTTCTTCGCCCACTGCGACGACCCGTGCTGCGGCCGGCCCCACCCGGCCGCCCGAGGCGGCGCGGGCGCGGCGGCCAACCCGGTGTACGCGTCGCCCGTGTACGCCTCGCCGGTCTACGCCTCACCCGTGTATGCGTCCCCCGTCTACGCCTCGCCGGTCTACGCGTCCCCGGTGTACGCCTCGCCGGTGTACGCGTCGCCCGTCTACGCCTCGCCGGTCTACGCGTCCCCGGTGTACGCCTCGCCGGTGTACGCCAGCGAGTACCTGGCCACGGGCATCCGCAAGAGCAGCGCCCGCCCGGTCACCGACGCCGACGCCGCCGCGGTGGCGGCCTCGCTGGCGGCCATCACCCCGCCGGTGACCGGGGGCGACCCGGACGTCGTGGTGCTCGACACGGGCCTCGCCCGCAGCCCCGACTTCCGGCCATCTGCGCTGGGCCACCTGGCCGCCCTGGTGGTGGCCGGGTCCGGGGCCGACGACGGCCTCGACGAGCCGGACGCCAGCCCCCTCGACGAGCTGCTCGACCCGGCCGCAGGGCACGGCACGTTCATCGCCGGGCTGATCGAGCGGATGGCGCCGGGCGCCCGCATCGAGCTGCGCCGGGTCATCCACCCGCAGGGCGACGGCGACGAGGTGACGATCGCCGGGGTCATCGCCGCGCTGCCGGACCGGGGCCACCGGGGCGCCGTCCTCAACCTGTCGTTCGGCGGCCACGTGCTGGAGGACGCCCCGCTGATGGCGGCGGCGATCGCCGGGGCGCAGACCAACGGCTGGACGGTGGTGGCCTCGGCGGGCAACGACGGGGTCTGCCGCCCGACGTACCCGGCCGCGTTCCCCGGGGTGGTGAGCGTCGGCGCCATCGGGCCCGAGGGCCCGGCCCCGTTCAGCAACTTCGGCCCGTGGGTGCGGGCGTGCGCGCCGGGCGTGGACCTGGTCAGCACGTTCTTCTCGGGCTGGTCGGGGGGCATGGGGCCGATCGACCCCCACGACCCGGACCCCGACGACTTCGCCGGCTGGGCCCGCTGGTCGGGCACGTCGTTCTCGGCCCCGGTGGTGGCGGGCGCCCTCGCCCACCACGCGCTGACCTACGGCGTGACCGTGGCCGAGGCGGTGGCGAGGGTGATCGACGACCCGTCCCTCCTCCGCCTCGCCGACCTGGGCACGGTGGTCAACGCGGTGTAGGCCCGGGGTGGACGGACGTCCGAGGCGGTCGGGTATCCTGTACCGCTCAGGGCGAACGCCCGGGCGTGCCCCTCTAGCTCAATTGGTCAGAGCAACGGACTCTTAATCCGCAGGTTCTGGGTTCGAGTCCCAGGGGGGGTACGACACGAAGGCCCGAGCCGGGTTGGCTCGGGCCTTCTCCGTGACCAGGACTCTTCCTGGTGGTCAGCGTCATCGCTCGAGCTCGTAGTGGAGGTGGGTGACGCCCGGGGCCGGCACCGCCTCCACGAGACGGAGGCGGATGTGCTCGGGGATCGCCTGGAAGTACGGCCGGCCGGCGCCGAGCAGGATCGGCACCTGGTGGAGGATCAGCTCGTCCATCAGCCCGGCGCGCAACGCCTCGGTCACCACGCCGCCGCCCATCAACGCGACGTCCCTGTCACCCGCAGCCTCCCTGGCGACGGCGATGGCGTCGGTGATGCCGGTCGTGACCAGCGTCTGGCGCCCGCCCATCTGCGGGGCGGGCCGGTGGCTGAGCACGTACAGCGGGGCGGTCGGGTGCGGGGTGCCGGTGTCGCCGAAGCGGTCGGAGTCGTCGTACGTGTTGCGCCCGGCGACGGTCGCGCCGACCCGGGCGGCGAGGGCGTCGAACACGCGCACGCTGGGCTCGCTGAGCCTGAACCCGTCCGCTACCTCACTGGGCACGTCGCCGCCGGAGTACCAGTCGAACAGCATCCCGCCCTCGCCCAGTCCTCGCCCCGGCCCGGGGTCGCGGCCCGTGATGAACCCGTCGACCGAGACCGACATCGCACTGAAGACCTTGCTCATCGGCCGGCCGACTTCGCCTTGACGAGGGCTTCGACCGCCTCGGGGACGGTGCTCTCGAAGTCGAGCAGCTTGGCCCAGGTCGGGGTGATCGTGATGACCGCCATCTCGTCGTAGAGGCCTTGCACGCCGACCACCCATTCCCGGTACTCGTCGGTCGTCACCTTGCGGCCGGTGGTCAGGTAGCCCTCCGGGATCCCCTCGACGACGTCGACCTCGGCGGTGCCGCGGATGAGCAGCACCTTCGGCGGGAAGACCGGCTGATCGATGGTGAGCGCGACCTTCGGGCTCCTCCGCAGCGCGGCGACCTTGGCCGACTTCGGCGCCGTGCCCATCACGAGCCGCCGGCCCTCGGTCCAGAACCCGATCGGGATGACGCGGGGTTCGCCAGCGAGGCTGCTGTACGCCATCCGGGCCGGCTCGGGGCCGTCGAGCAGCTGCTGCGCGTACGGCTTGGCCAGGACCTCGGCGATCTCTTCGTTGGTCATTGGCTCGCTCATGTCCGAGTTGCCTCCTCGTTTCTCGTCAGGCACGTCACGAGTGCTCTGGTGATCGCGGCCTGGCCGGCGATCGAGGGGTGAACTCCGTCGGGGCCCTGTAAGGACTCGTCGGCGGGGATCCCGAAGACCGTGGCGAGGTCGACGACCGGCTCGTCGAAGTTGCGGATCGCGTCGGCGAGCGCCTCAACGTCGGCGTTGCGCCATGTCGACTCGCCCATCTCGAACGCCGGGAACCGTGCGACCCGGGCCTCGTCCACCGGGGCGGGGGTGATCCAGATCCAGGCGGCGCCGGTGCGGGCGGCGATCCGGCGTAGCTCGCTCAGGTTCGCGACGCTCTCGGCGAGACTGACCTGCGGCTTGTTCGGCTCGGGACCGACCCGGGTGACGTCGTTGCCGCCGAGCGCGCACACGATCCAGTCGGGTTTCGCGGCCCGCAGCGTCGCCGGCCACCGGCGCAGCATCATCGCGGTGGTGTGCGCCGAGAGGCCGCCGTTGACCACGCGGACCCCGTGGCCGGGTCGGTGCAGGTCGAGCAGGTGGCGCAGGATCTCGGCCCAGGACTGGAGGTCGTCCGTGATGCTGTCCCCCATGGCCAGCACCGTCTGTCCCGGGCGGAAGGGCAGGGCGTCGAGCCGGGTAGCGACGTCGTCGTCGGCGTAGAGCTGCTGTGCGGCCTGCCGGGCCTCGGTGTCGAAGCCGGCGGTGAGCGCCGCGTACTCGGCACGGTCGAGCCCGAAGATCGCGGGCAGGGCGTCGGTCATGCCCGGCAGGTAGCCGTAGACCTTGTCCAGATGGGTGTATCGGAGCCACATCCGGGCGGCGGGGTTGCTCATGCGTTCGTGGCTTTCCGCTGGCGGTACGTACGGGCGTTGTGGCGGCCGCCGCACACCGTGCACCATCGTGCGTTGCGGTTCTTGGAGTGGTCGTAGACCGTCCACTCGCAGTGGGCGCACGCCTTGAGGCGCTCGAAGGTGCCGCCGTCGCAGGCGCGCAGGCAGATGAGCGCGACCTGGGCGAGGAAGACCTCGGACGCGGCGGCGGCGTGCGGGACCAGGGTCGGCCCGTCATCGTCCGGTTCGAGGACGTACGTCGCGGTCGTCAGCGCGCCGGCGACACGTCGCCAGGCATCAGGGTCGGCCCGTCGCTGGCCGTTGGCGACCGTGAGATCGTGCAGAGCGTCGCGCACGGCGCGGACATGTCGCAGATCGGAGCGTGACGGACGGGCCGCCGGGATCCCTTCGCTGGCCAGCCAGCGGTCGAAGCCGGCCGCGGTCGCGAACCGATCGGCGCCGTTCTCGCGGTTGACCGAGTTGCAGAACCGGCGAACGAGCTCGAGCTCCCCAGGTGCAGCACGATCTGGTGGCCACCGTGGATCGGGCAGGAAGCGCCCTTGGGCATCGACGGAGTGCTCGATGGTGATCGGGGGTTCGGGGCTCATGGCGCGGACTCCTCGGTGCGGGTGTTCGTACGGGCGCCGCTCACCAGCGCGACCGACAGCACCGCGAGCGACGTGATGGACGCGAGCGTGCGGACGACGTGGAGCCGGTTCCACGAGTCCTCGAAGCTCTCCCTGGCCGCCGCCGCCTCCCGGACGGTCGAGGACGCGACCGGGAAGTCGGCCAGCGTGTCGTTCTTCGGCACGTTCCCGGCCATCGTCACCACCACGACGCCGACGATGTAGACGACCGACGCGACGGCGAGCAGCCGGAACCGGAGCGGTTCGCCCCGATGCGCGACGGTCGCGGCGACGAGGAAGACCGCACCGCCCAGGAACGTGAGCCCGACGAAGATCGGGTTGACGATCTCGTCGTCGATCGACTGGAAGGCGGCGATGAACTCGCGGTCGGGGAGCCGGCCGATGCCCGGCATGACAGCGATCTGGTAGCAGAACATCACGCCAGCCGTGATGCCGACGGTGGTCGCCGCCAGCACGAGGAGGATCCGCTTCGCGCTCATCGCGGCTCCCCGCGGTCCCACGCCCCGGCCGCCGCGGCGGCCACGGCGAAGTCGCGGAAGTCGCGGGGCGGCCGGCCGAGCGCTTCGGCGACGCCGTCGGCCAACGATGCGTTGT
>DATFRN010000300.1:0-4009 GCA_035263165.1 Acidimicrobiales bacterium
TCAGCCCGTAGGGCTGAGGCCGCACCACTGGGCTACGAGGCCGCCCCAGCGGCCCCGTAGAAGGCCTGGTTTTGTCATTCAAGACAGGAGATCACCCCGCCAGGTCCGCCGCGGCCTGCAGGTCGGCCACCAGCGAGGCCAGTGGATAGGCAGCATTGAGCCCACTGGTCGACGGCATCACGTAGACGGGCACATCCCCGATCCCGACAGCCTGCACACCGGGCCGAGCCCGCCGATCGACGGCCGCCCGCCAGCCGGCCAGCCCCACGAAGCACACCGCCCGCGGCCGCAGCCACGCGACCAGGCGCGACACCCGCGCCAGACCGGCGCGGTACTCGGCGACGCGAAGCTCCGCCGCCCCCACGGTCGCCCGCTTGACCAGGTCGGTCATCCCGATCCCGTGGTCCCGCAGCGCCAGCCGGGGCGCCCGGGGCACCCGGGCGAGCCCGGCGGCCAACAGGGCGGGCCAGAACCGGTTCCCCGGCCGCGCGAACCCGACCCCGACGTCGGCCGCGTAGAGGCTCGGGTTCAGCCCGCACATGAGCAGCCGCATCCCCGGCCCCACCGTGTCCGGCAGCGTGCGCAGCCGGGTCGCCCGCGCCGCCAGCGGTGGAGCCGAGGGGCGGTCCACCACCGACAGGTCCTCCACCCCGAACCCCGCCCCCACCAGCACGTCCGCCAGCGGGTCCGGCTGCCACCAGGTGAACCGGCGCCCCGGGAAGTCGTCGTCCGGGCCGGTCACCTCGTCCCCGTCGCCCCGGAACACCGTCACCTCCAGCCGGCCGCCGACCGCCAGCGCGTCGTGGACGCCGGCCAGCGCCAGCGGCAGGTCCTCCCTCGCCAGGTGCTGGAGCGACTTCGACGCCCACACCCCGCCCAGCCCGCCCCGCCGCACCGGGAGGGCCGCCAGGTCGCACACCACGCCCGGCGTCCCCGGGTGCCGGCGCCGGGCCTCCGCCACCATGGCCGGGGCGGCGTCGGCCGCCACCACCGGGGTGCCGAGGTGGGCCAGGTACAGCCCGGGCCCGCTGCCCAGGTCGAGCCGCACGGCGCCGGCCGGCACCCGGGCGGCGAAGGCCGCCGCGGCCTCGGTGCGGTCGGCCCGCCGCCGGTCGCCGTAGGCGGCTGCGCCCGCCTCGTAGACGGCGACGGTGCCCCGGTCCACCTAGGGGTGGGACCGGGGCTTGCCGGCGTCGGGCTTGTGGTAGTCGCACACCCCGTCGGGGAAGATCTGCTCCAGCCGGGCCCGCTGGGCCGCAGTCGGCTGCCAGACGCCGTAGAGGCCCCGGTCGATGGCCCGGCCGACCGGCTGGGTCTGGCACTTCCACACGTCGTTGGTGAACGGGCCGCCGGCCTCGCGGCGCGACGACGAGTAGATCGGGAACTCGGCCGTGCAGGCCCCGGCCGGGCGCTTGTCCAGCACGCCGTCCCATACGTGGTTGCCCGAGGCGATCAGCTTCCCGCCCGTGTCGAAGCACGAGTCGACGGCGGCGGGCGGCTTGTTGGCGGCCACGCTGCGCCCGGGGTGGGCGTGGATGTTCGCCATCCACTGGTCCATCACCGAAAACGCCATCGGCGTCTGGTCGAAGGCCCGGGCCGGCCGGGCGTCGGTGAACCAGATGACCTGGTTGGAGGCGTCCCCGTCGGCGTCGAGCATGCGCTGGCGGGCGGAGAAGGACTGCTGGGTGTTGTGCATGTTCAGCTCGTCCTCGAGGTAGTGCCGCCAGTCGATCACCGGGATGTCGATGTCGCCCTGGAAGACCATGCCCGAGGTGTACGACGCGTGCTCGGCGTCGAGGTCGCCCACCGTGCGGGTCGCCGGGGTGGCGCCGCCGTCGGGGCTGAGGTTCATGTTGCGCGAGCTCCACGGGTCGAAGTTCTGGGGCGACAGCGGCCCCTCGAACGGGAAGCCCTCGGGCACCATCTCCGACGACCGCTTCCACCCGCCCACGTTGGCGTTGAGGTCGAGGAACTCGTCGGGCGAGATGGTCCCCTTGGCCACGGCCTCCAGGCCGTACTGGACGCCCACGTTGTCCCAGGGCACGCGGGCGAAGCCGTCGGCGCCCGTCCCGTAGATGTTCACGGTGTCGCCCCAGTGGGTCCACTCCACGCCGGCGGTGCCCTGGGCCAGCTTGTCGATGTCGTCGACGTCGGTGAACGTCGGGTTCAGCACCAGCGGCGTCAGCCCCAGCCAGCCGGCCTCGCACTCGGTCAGCGCCGGCGCCGGCGAGGCCGGGTCGCGGTCCATGACCTGGTACCCGAACGCCGCGTACAGCTGGTACAGCCCGTTGAACTGGGACACCGCCCCGGCCGACAGGTTCTTCGGGAAGTTGGTGGCGTTGAGGCCGATGATCGCCTGGCGGACCTCGGGGTCCTTCCAGTGGGCGTTGGCCTTGGCCGTCACGTCGAAGTAGTGCTCCAGCAGCTCGCAGTCGCCCGTGTGGATGGTCTGGGTGACCATGTCGGGGTACGAGTACTGGGCGATGGCGGCGTCGATCAGGCCCGGGTGGTTCTGGGCGTAGACGTACTGCTGGATGGCGCCGCCCGAGCCGCCCACGGCCACCGTGTAGTCGGGCACGCCGTGGGTCTCGACCGTGTGCTCCTTGAGCATGAGCGCGTCCTCGCCGCCCACCTGGAGGTTGTAGTGGGTGCTGGTGCGGGTGCCGCTCGACCACATGACCCCGTAGCCCTTGCCGAGCAGGTCGGCCGGGAGCATGCCGTCGTTGTTGGTCGTGCCCTGGAAGTGCCCGATGCCGACGCCGCCGTCGAAGCTGAACACCAGCCGGCGGTTCCACAGCGAGTCGTCGGGCCTGGTCGGGCTGGCCTCGCTCGTCGGGGCCAGCATGGCGACGCTGTAGATGAAGCGGTCGATCGTGCCCCGCTCCCAGCGGACGACGAACGGCACGGTCCTGCCGTCGAGCGTCGTGGTGGTGGCCGTGTCGGCCGGCGGCGCGGCCGGGTCGGCCAGCCAGTGGAAGGCGTTGTCGGTGGTCGAGCGGTAGACGTAGCCGTAGCGGGTCGTGGCGGCGCAGTCCCTGCTCCAGCCGACGACGGTGGCCGACGCAGTCGGGTAGCCGCGCCCGTCGGCCGGGTAGCTGCCGTCGGGCGCCTCGGCCGCCACCGGGATGCCGATGTGGTCCTGGTTGTCGACCAGGGGCTGGCCGAGGACCATGCGGCCGTCGAAGCGGGCCCGGGCGGTCGTGCACACGAAGGGCTGCTGCTGGGGCCCGGAGAAGATGGGGCCCGAGATCGGGTGGTCGACCAGCGTGAGTGTGGCCGGCTTGGGGTGCCGGTCGCGCCCGGCGGTGGCCGTCAGCTGGTTGTCGCCCTCGTGGAGGCCCGTGACCAGGCCGACGAGCGTGCCGCCGTCGCCGGGCGAGAAGGCGTCGGTGACGTCGCTGCCGTCCCGGGTGACCCGGACGTCGGCGGCGTCGACGTTGTGCGGGAGCGAGACCTGGACCAGCGCGTCGCCCCCCGACACCTGGTCCGGCCGCCCCGACAGGACGGTGAGGGAGAGGCGGTCCTGCCGGTTGCCGGCGCCCTCCGCGGGGCCGACCCCGGCCACGCCGGTCGCCCCCACGGCCAGCGCACCCCCGATCGCGAGCGCCACCCGGCGCCAGTTCCGTCGCATGAACGGAACCTAACGCGCGGGCGGTGGCACAGGTCGGGGATCTGCGGTCAGCCCTCCAGGCCGGTGACCAGGCGCCGCATGCCCGCCAGCCAGCGGTCGCGGTCGGCGGCCCGGCGCTGCTCGAACGTGGCGACCTCGGGGTGGGGGAGGATGAGGAACCGCTCGTCCCGCAGGCCCTCGACCACGACCCCGGCCACGTCGTCGGGGTCGAGGATGCCCGCGACCGCCGCCGCGCCGGCCGCGGCGCCGGCTGCCGCCGCCCCCGCCGGCACGTCGGCCGGGAGCCCGCCCCGGAACAGGTTGGTCTCGACGGCCATCGGGCAGAGGCACGACACCCGGATGCCGGCGTCGCCGTAGGTGATGGCCAGCCACTCGGCC
>DATFRN010000301.1:0-4986 GCA_035263165.1 Acidimicrobiales bacterium
CCGGATCTTGCCGAGCACGGACTCGGCCTCGTCCACGAAGCGCGCCACCAGCTCGCCCGCCGGCACCAGGCCGTCGATGGCGCCGACGCCCTGGCCGGCGGGGAAGAACTCGCGCTCGGGATCGACGCCGAGCGTCGTCTCGTCGCCACCCAGGTGGTTCACCCCGTCCTCCATCGACCGGAAGATCTGCTGGGGGAAGGGCTCGGGGCTGCGCTCGCCGCTGTCGTAGGCCTGGGTGTAGCGGTTGGCCACCACCCGGCAGGTCTTGCCGGTGTAGGCCCGGGTGACGACCGTGTCGTCCTCGTGGCTGCGGATCAGGATGTCCTTGTAGCCGGCCACGCTGCGGGCCTCGGGGGTGGCGATGAACCGGGTGCCCACCCACACGCCGTCGGCGCCGAGCGCCAGCGCCGCGGCCAGGCCCCGGCCGTCGACGATGCCGCCCGCGGCGACGACCGGCACCCGCTCGCCCACGGCGTCGACCACCTGGGGGACGAGGGCCATCGTGGCGATCCGGCCGGTGTGGCCGCCGGCCTCGGTGCCCTGGGCCACGACGATGTCGCAGCCGGCCTCGACCGCGGCCACGGCGTGGCGGACCTTGCCGCACATGTTGACCACCACCAGGCCGCTGGCGTGGCACAGCTCGACCACCTCCCGGGGCACGCCCAGGCCGGCGACGAAGGCGGTGGCGCCGCCCCGGATGATGTCGCGGACCTTGTCCTCGAGGCCGCGCGGGAGGGCGGTGAGCAGGTCGACGCCGAACGGCTTGGTCGTGGCGCCGGCGACCGAGGCGATCTCGTCGCGCATCTGGTCGTCGCCCATCGTCGACGCCCCCAGGCACCCGAACCCGCCGGCCTCGCTCACCGCGGCGGCCAGGCGGTGGTAGGACACCCCGCCCATCCCGGCCAGCATCACCGGGTGCTCGATCTGGAGCGTGTCGGTCAGGCGCGTGCGCAGCATCCGACGATGGTCGCCGGGCTTGACCGGCCGGTCAAGTCGTCGCCGCCGCCGCGCCGGCGAGGAAGGCCCGGACCTCGGCCGGCGACCGCAGGCGCACGAACCGCAGGCCGGCGTGGGCCGGGTCGGCGCTGAGGGCGGCATAGCGGTCGCGGTAGCGGTCGTGGTTGGTGTAGGCCCACACGACGATCGACTCCTCCGGGTTGCGGCGGACGAAGTTGCGCAGGCTCTCCCGGTTGCCGTTCCACAGCTCCTGGCGGGTCACGCCCCGGCGCAGCGTGCGGCCGACGAGCTGGCGCATGACCCGCCAGCGGGGCAGGTCCAGCCACACGACCGTGTCGGCCCGGTCCCACACCAGGTCGCGCACCCGGCCGTAGTTGCCGTCGACCACCCAGCCGTCGCCGGCCACCACCGTGCGCACCGCGGCCCGGAACTCGTCGGTGGGCAGCTCGGTCCACCCCGGCTGGTGGACCAGGCCGTCGAGCTCGACGAACGGGACGCCCAGCGCGGCGGCCAGGCCCCGCCCGAGGGTCGTCTTGCCCGAGCCGCTGTTGCCGACCACCGAGACCCGCCGCACCCCGCCATCGTCGCGCCCGCGGCCGGGCGCGCAACCGGCGCACCCCGGGGGGCGGGGCGCGCCGGCAGCTTGCGGCATGGCGAGACCGCCGTCAACGCCATCCGCCGGGACCGGGCGCACGAGATGAGGGGGGTCGCGCGCCGTCCGCTCCTTGCACACTAGACACCGGGCGTGGCAAGGGGGTGGCAGGTCGGTGATCGCTCGGTGAACTCGCGATGACGTCCCGGCGACGTCAGCGGTAGGCGCCCGGTCCGGTGAACATGCCTCTGTGCCAGCGGCGGGGGGTGGCCACCAGGGCCCGGGGGTAGTCCTCGAACAGCCAGCGGGCGAAGTTCGCCCGGGTCCAGCGGGTGGCGCCCGCCAGCCGCAGCCCGGCCCGCACGCCCTTGCGGTGGCGGACGGCCCGGATGAGCAGCAGCGACATGCGGTGGTCGGCGACCAGCGCCCGGCGGGCGGCGGTGCGGTAGGCGGCGGTGACCGCGCCGGCGGTCGGGCCGTGCTCGACGATGGCCTCGGCGGCCAGCACGCCCGTGAGGAGGGCCTGGCCGATGCCCTCGCCGGTCAGGGCGTCGGTGGCGGCGGCCGCGTCGCCGACGAACAGCGTGCGGGCGCCGGTCAGCGTGGCCCGGTCGACGCGGGCGGGGATGGGCCAGGCCCGGTGCGGTGCCTCGGGCCGGGCGCCGTCGCCGAGCGCCGCCTGCACGTGGGGGCGCTCGAGCAGGTCGCGCCAGATGGCCGCCATCTCCTGGACGCGGGCCACCTTGCCGCCCCGCTGGATGCCGAAGCCGACGTTGGCCCGGCCGCCGGGTAGCGGGAACGACCAGGCGTAGCCGGGCAGGAGATCGGGCTCGAACCACACGATGAGGTCGCGGGCGGCCGCGGGGCCGACGCCGGCGAAGTACTGGCGGAAGGCGTGCCACTCGCCCCGGTAGCCGGGCGTGGCCAGGCCGAGGGCCTTGCGGACCGGCGACCACATGCCGTCGGCGGCCACCGCGAAGGGGGCGGCCAGGTCTCCGAGGCCGTCGACCGTGACGACGACCTCGCCGGCCTCCTCGCGGGCGCCGGTGCAGGCGTGGCCGTCGAGCACCTTGACCCCGGCCTCGCGGGCCAGGTCGACCAGGGCGGCGTCGAGGTCGGCCCGGCGGGCGACGGCGGCGTAGGTGCCGCGGTCGCGGGGGAGGGGGAAGGTCGCCTCGTGGCCGGAGGGGCCCCGCACCACGACGTCGTCGACCCGCTGCCACGACGCCACCCGGGCGGGGTCGAGGCCGAGGCCGTCGAGCAGGCGCAGCGCCCCGGTGGTCAGGCCGTCGCCGCAGATCTTGTCCCGGGGGAAGCGGGCCCGGTCCACGAGGGTCACCGCCCGCCCGGCGCGCGCCAGGGTGACGGCCGCGGCCGTGCCGGCCGGGCCGGCCCCGACCACGACGACATCGGCGGCACCCATCACGCCACGCTAACCGTGTCGCCGAGGCCGGTTAGCAGTGCGTCACGTCCTCGCTCGGGCGGTAGGTGGCCTTGAACGTGTCGGTGTCCTTGCGGCCGCCCGGGTACGTGATGGTGCGGGTGGTGGTGACGACCTTGCAGGCGCCGGCCGTCGACTCGCTGATCCCGGTCTGGTCGGCGGTGGCGTAGGGGGTCGAGTACAGGGTCACCGTCACGCTGTTGCCGGTGAACGACGTCCAGACGAGGATGCCGTAGGGGGTGTTGTTCTTGAACTTGAGGTCGGGGGCCGGGAAGCCCATCGTCGCCTCGCGCCCCCGCGGGTAGCGGGTGAACCACTCGGAGTGGGCCTGGTAGGTGGTGATGTCCAGGCCGGCGAAGTAGGCGGCGTTGAAGGTGGTGGTGGCGAACTGGGACACGCCCCCACCCACCTCGTCGACGTGCTCGCCCTCCCGGATGGCGCCGGCCACGACGAAGCCCTTGGCCGTCGTGCGCTCGCCGACCCGGCCGTTGACCGAGAAGGTCTCGCCGGGCAGGACCACCGACCCCCGCACCAGGTCCGCGATGCGGTGGATGTTGGTGACCCGGGGCATGCCGGGCTGGTAGTAGGTGGTGAAGCCGGGGCCGGCGGTGGTCGGGGCGCCGTCCCGCCAGGCGTGGTTGCCGCCGACCGGCTGGCGGATGCCGAGCGCCTTGGCCTTCGCGGTCGTCAGGCGGGGCTGGACGACCTGGGCCTTGAGCTCGGCGGCCGGCTGGCCCTGGGTGAGGGCCTTCCACACCAGGTCGGCGCTGTCGGGCCCGCAGCAGCCCACGCCGTCGCGGGACGGGATGACGGTGGGGACGCCGTTGACCAGCGTGAAGCCGGCGTCGACCGGCTGCTTCGTGATGCCGTGGAACAGCTGGGGCAGCGCCGCCTTCACCGTGTCGGTCTTGAGGGCCAGGTCGAGGTGGTCCTGGGCGGCCACCGGGGCGATCCAGGTGCGCAGCGTCGCCGTCGGGACGTTGACGGTGGTGCCGCCGGCTTTGAGGGCCAGGCCGTTGGCGGTGATCTGGTTGGCCCGCTCGGCCAGGCGCTTGGCGTCCTCGTCGGTGTAGCCGGCGGTGACGGGGATGGTCCGGGTGCGGACCACGATCGTGCCGTCGGGGGAGTCGGCGGCGGCCTGGGGGAGCCGGTCGCCGATCCGGTCGACGTCGACGCCCCGTCCGGGCACGCCGGGGATGGCCGTCCAGCCCTGGGCGCCGAGCGTGATGGTCGGCGGCTTGCCGGCGGTGAGGTCCGTGCCCTGGAGCACGAGCATGGTCGACTCGACCTGGGACTGCTTGACCGCGTAGCGCAGGTCCACCTTGCGGTGGTGGAAGAAGGAGGTGGCCCAGGTGAAGGGGCGGATCACCAGGCTGTCGCCCCGGCCGGCGTCGAGGGCGGCCTTGGCGGTGGCGTCCTCGTCGACGGTGAGGCCGAGCGCCCCGGCGGTGGTGCGGTAGGTCTTGTCGCCCGCCTTGATCTCGACGGGCCGGGCGACCAGGGACTTGTTCAGGCCGTCCATGACCCCGGGCAGCGAGGCCTCGCCGAGCCCGCCGACGGGCTTGTCGCCCACCTCGACGTTGCGCATGACCTGGCCGGACAGCGCGGCGCTGTCGACCGCCCAGCCCAGGATCAGGACGACGAGCAGGGCGACCGGGATGCCGATGGCGAGGTAGAACCAGGGCGGCCGTCGGGTCAGGGCGCCGCCGTTGGGAGCGCCGTTGGGGCCGAAGTGCCGGCCGCCGTTGGCGGTGGCGCCCGCCGGCCCGGCGCCGGCGTGGGGGAGGGTGCCGAGCCCGTGGTTGCCCCCGGGCGGCGTGCCGGGCCGGGTGGCGGTGGCGGGGCCCCCGATCCGCGACGTCTGGCCGGTGGTCCGCCCCTCGGCCGCGGCGGCGCCGCCGAGGACCCGCGGGCGCTCGGGGCCGTTTCCCCCGTCGCCCGAGTCGGGCAGGTCGAAGATGGGCCCCGGCTCCCGGTGCGCCCCGTAAGCGGGCGG
>DATFRN010000302.1:0-14137 GCA_035263165.1 Acidimicrobiales bacterium
ATCAGCTCCGGCGGCAAGACGTTCAACACCACCGGCTGGAAGATCGGCTGGGTGTGCGCCCCGGCCGACCTGGTCACCGCGGTCACGACGGCCAAGCAGTTCCTGACCTACGTGAGCGGTGGCCCGTTCCAGCCGGCCATCGCCGCCGGCCTCGACCTGCCCGACGCCTACTTCGCCGGGGCGGCCGCCGCCCTCGCCGCCCAGCGCGACGAGCTGTGCGCGGGCCTGGCCGCCGCCGGGTTCACGATCTTCCGCCCGCAGGGCACCTACTTCGTCACCGCCGACATCCGGCCGCTGCGGCCCGACGGCGACGGCATGGGGTTCTGCCGCGAGCTGCCCGAGCGGGTGGGCGTCGTCGCCGTGCCCAACCAGGTGTTCTACGCCGATCCCGACGCCGGGCGGCACCTGGTGCGGTTCAGCTTCGCCAAGCGGCCCGAGGTGCTGCAGGAGGCCGCGGCCCGGCTGGCCAAGCTGGGGGCCGGGGCGTGAAGGTCGCCTGCGTCCAGCACGACATCGCCTGAGAGGACCGCGACGCCACCTTCGCCCGGCTTCGCCCCCAGGTCGCGGCGGCGGCCGGCGCCGGGGCCCGCATCGTGCTGCTGACCGAGACGTTCTCGACCGGGTTCTCCATGCACCTCGACCGCGTCGCCGAGCCCCGGGGCGGGCCGGGCAGCCGATTCCTGGCCGCCGAGGCCGCGGCCCACGGGGTGTGGCTGGGCGGGTCGTGCTTCGAGGTCGACGAGCCGGGTCAGCCGCCGTTCAACAGCTTCGTGCTGGCCGGCCCCGACGGGACCGAGCACCGCTACCGCAAGCTGCACCGCTTCGGCTACGGCGGCGAGGACACCCGGTTCTCGGCCGGCGACAAGACCGTGACCGTCGAGGTCGAGGGGCTGCGGGTCAGCCTGTTCGTCTGCTACGACCTGCGCTTCGCCGACGACTGGTGGGGCCTGGCGCCCGACACCGACGCCTACCTGGTGGTGGCCAACTGGCCCGAGCCCCGGCGCCGGCACTGGCAGGCGCTGCTGGTGGCCCGGGCCATCGAGAACCAGGCCTACGTCGTGGCCTGCAACCGGGTGGGCTCGGGGGCCGGCGGCAAGCTGGAGTACGCCGGCGACAGCGCCGTCGTCGACCCGCTGGGCGAGGTGCTGGCGTCCGGGGCCCGCAGCGAGGCGCTGCTCGTGGCCGACGTCGACCCCGCCCGGGTGGCCGCGGTGCGGGCCGAGTTCCCCTTCCTCGCCGACCGGGGTTGATTGTCACAGGGGCGCCGTAGCCTCGGCCCCATGCCCCCCGGAGGAATGAGAGGAGGAGGCCGCCCCTACGGCGGCCGGCATTCGTTGCTGGGCACCGACCCGGCGACGCTCGACGGCGCGCGCCTCCGGGGCGACCTGGCCCGGCGGGTGTGGCAGTTCGCCCGGCCCTACCGCTGGCTGCTGGCGGCGTACGCGGCGATCATCGTGGCCGAGGCGCTGGTCCAGTTGGTGCCACCGCTGCTGTTCCGCCAGATCATCGACCAGGCGCTGCCCCAGCACGACAATGGGCTGCTCCAGCTGCTGGCGGCCCTGGCCGTCACCTCGGCGCTGGTCAGCGCCGGGCTGGCCATCGTCGACCGCTACTGGTCGGCCCGCATCGGCGAGGGCGTCATCTACGACCTGCGGGTGGCCGTGTTCCAGCACGTGCAGCGCATGCCGATCGCCTTCTTCACCCGCACGCAGACGGGGGCGCTCACCAGCCGGCTCAACTCCGACGTGATCGGGGCCCAGCAGGCGCTCACCGGCACCGTCGGCACCGTGGCGTCCAACGTGGTCACGCTGGTCACGGTGGTGGCGGCCATGGCCGCGCTCGACTGGCGGGTGACCGTGCTGTCGCTGGTCGTGCTGCCGGCGTTCATCGTGCCGGCCAAGCGGGTGGGGCGGCGGCTGCAGGCCATCACCCGCACGCAGATGGACCTCAACGCCTCGATGAACACCACGATGACCGAGCGGTTCAACGTGGCGGGGGCGCTGCTGGTCAAGCTGTTCGGGCGGGGCGACGACGAGCAGCGGTCGTTCGCCGAGCGGGCCGACGGGGTGCGGCGCACGGGCGTCAAGGCGGCCATCTACGGTCGGACCTTCTACATCGCCCTCGGGCTGGTGGGGGCCATCGGCACGGCCGCCGTCTACTGGGTCGGCGGGGTGCAGGTGCTGAACGGCGAGATGTCGGTGGGCACGCTGGTGGCGCTGGCCGCGTTCGTGGGGCGGCTGTACGGGCCGATGACGTCGCTCACCAACGCCCGGGTCGACCTGATGAGCGCGCTGGTGTCGTTCGACCGGGTGTTCGAGGTGCTCGACGCCCCCGTGCCGCTGAGCGACCGGCCGGGCGCCGTCGCCCTCGGGCGGCCGGCGGGGCGCATCGAGCTCGACGGCGTGCGGTTCACCTACCCGGCCGAGACGATCATCGCCACGCTGGAGCTCGACCCGGCCGTGGGCGCGGTGGGCGTGGGCGCCGTCCCGTCCGGGCCGCCGCGGGAGGTGCTGCACGGCGTGTCGGCGACGATCACGCCGGGCCAGTTGGTGGCGCTGGTGGGTCCGTCGGGGGCGGGCAAGACGACGCTGTCGCTGCTGGTGCCCCGGCTCTACGACGTGACCGGCGGGGCGGTGCGGGTCGACGGCCACGACGTGCGCGACCTCACGCAGGACTCGCTGCGGGAGGCCATCGGCGTGGTCGTGCAGGACCCGCACCTGTTCCACGACACGGTGGGCAACAACCTGCGCTACGCCCGGCCCGACGCCACGCCGGCCGAGCTGGAGGCGGCGGCCCGGGCGGCCCGGATCCACGACGTGATCGCCGCCCTGCCCGAGGGCTACGACACGATCGTGGGCGAGCGGGGGTACCGCCTGTCGGGCGGCGAGAAGCAGCGGCTGGCCATCGCCCGCATGCTGCTGAAGGACCCGGCCATCGTCATCCTCGACGAGGCGACCAGCCACCTGGACAGCGAGAACGAGGCCGCCATCCAGCGAGCCCTGGCCGACGCCCTGGCGGGCCGCACGAGCATCGTCATCGCCCACCGCCTCTCGACGATCACGGCGGCCGACCAGATCCTGGTGATCGACGACGGCCGCATCGTCGAACGCGGCCGCCACGCCGACCTCCTGGCCCGCAACGGCCTCTACGCCGACCACTACCGCACCCTCGTCCGGGCAGACCTGCCCGTCAGCGCGGGTTGACCGCCGGCCCGGGCGGCCTCGTCCGGGCCGGAAGTGCGCGTGTGCGCCGTTGCCTCGCGCTCACGCGTGCACGCTGCTGGGGGCGCCTGTGATGGGGTGCCGGGTGGGCCAAACGATGCCGCCACGAGGCCGCTGGGGCGGCCTCGTATCCCAGTGTCGGGCCCGCGTGTGGGCTTGCGCCCGGGCCGTCAAGGGCGCGGCCGCACGTGGTGCGGCCTCGGCTGCGCCGTCCCTTGACTGCCCTCGCCGGCCGCCGTCCGGGGTCGCCGGAGGTCAGCCTGCGTTCGACTTGAGGAACGCCACGTCGTCCTTGCGGCCCTCGTCGGCCGTCTCGCAGATGACCGGGGCGCCGGCCGCCTTGACCACCGCCACCAGCAGGTCGGGGTCGATGGTGCCGGTGCCGATGTTGGCGTGGCGGTCCCGGCCCGAGCCGTGCTCGTCCCGGGAGTCGTTGCAGTGCACCAGGTCGATGCGCCCGGTGATGCCGAGGATCCGCTCCACGGCGTCGATCAGGCCCTCGCCGGCCGCCCACGCGTGGCAGGTGTCCAGGCAGAACCCGATCCCGGTGTCGCCGATGCGGTCCCACAGCCGGGCGATCGTGTCGAAGTGCCGGGCCATGGCGTGGTCGCCGCCGGCCGTGTTCTCCAGGTAGACGGGCACGGTGGTCTCGATCGAGTCGATCCCCTTGCGCCAGCGGTCGAACCCGGCGCCGGGCTCGTCGTCCTGGGTGACGTGGCCGCCGTGCACGATGACCGCCCGGGCCCCGATCTCGGCGGCGGCGTCGCAGGTCTGCTGGAGGATCTTGCGCGACGGGATGCGGATCTTGTTGTTCGGCGACGCCAGGTTGATCGGGTAGGGCGCGTGCACGTAGATCGGGGTGGTCGACGCCAGCAGCGCCTCGGCGTCCTCCCGGGGCGCCGGCTTGCGCCAGCTCTGGGGGTCGCCGAGGAAGATCTGCACGACGTCGGCGTCCTCGGCGGCGGCGACGGCCAGCGGGTCGTCGGTCTTCACATGCGATCCGATCAGCACGACCCCAGCGTACGCGCCCGGGCTTGCCCCGCCGACGTGATACCCCGATAGGGTATGCCCGTGGCCGGCTACGCGATGACCAAGGACGACTACCTCAAGCGCCTCCGCCGCATCGAGGGGCAGGTGCGGGGACTCCAGCGCATGGTGGACGGGGACACCTACTGCATCGACGTCCTCACCCAGATCTCGGCGGTGACGAGCGCACTGCAGAGCGTGGCGGTGGGCCTGCTCGACGAGCACCTCCACCACTGCGTGACGGACGCGGTGGCCGCCGGCGCCCCGGACGCGGCCGACAAGGTCACCGAGGCCACGCAGGCCATCGCCCGCCTGGTCAAGAGCTGAGCCGCCCCACCGTGCACGTCGATCTCGCCATCGAGGGCATGACCTGCGCCGCCTGCGCCGCCCGCATCGAGCGCACGCTCAACGGGCTGGACGGCGTGGCGGCCACGGTCAACTACGTCACCGAGCGGGCCAGCGTGGACCTCGACCCGGCGGCAACCGAGCCGGGCGCCCTGGTCACGGCCGTCGAGCAGCTGGGCTACCGCGCCGCCCCGGGCGCCCCGGGCGCCCCGGACGAGCTGGGCGCCCCGGACGAGCTGGGCGCTCGGGGCGCCGAGGCGCCGGCGGCCCTCCCGGGCCGGGTCGAGGGCCTGACCATCGGCGGCCTCCGCCGCCCGGCGCCGCCGGCGTCCCCGCCCGAGGCGGCCGCGCCGGCGGCGCGCCCCGATCCCCTCGTCGCCCTGCGTCGGCGGTTGGGGTGGGCGGCCGTGCTGGCCATCCCCGTGATCCTGCTCGGCATGGTGCCGGCGCTGCGATTCCCCGGGTCGGACTGGGTCAGCCTGGCCCTCGCCACCCCCGTCGTCGTGTGGTGCGCCTGGCCGTTCCACCGGGCCGCCCTCGTCAACCTCCGCCACCGCGCCACCACCATGGACACGCTCGTGTCCCTCGGCGTCACCGCCGCCTACGGTTGGTCGCTCTACGCCCTCGCCACCGGCGGCGACATGTACCTGGAGGTGGCGGCGGGCGTCCCGCTGTTCCTGCTGGCCGGCCGCTACGCCGAGGCCCGGGCCAAGCGGCGGGCCGGCGCGGCCATCGAGGCGCTCGCCGACCTCGGCGCCAAGGAGGTCGCCGTCCTCGACGCCGGCGGCCGCGAGCACCTCCGCCCCATCGCCGACCTGGCCGTCGGCATGCGCTTCGTCGTGCGCCCCGGCGAGAAGGTGGCGACCGACGGCGTCGTGGTCGACGGCACCTCGGCGGTCGACCGCAGCCTGCTGACCGGCGAGAGCGTCCCGATCGAGGTCGGACCGGGCGACCGGGTGGTCGGTGCCACGGTCAACGCCGGCGGCCGCCTCGTGGTCGAGGCGACCGGCGTGGGCGCCGACACGGTCCTGGCCCAGATCGCCCGCCTGGTCGAGCGGGCCCAGACCGGCAAGGCCCCGGTCCAGCGGCTCGCCGACCGGGTCTCGGCGGTGTTCGTCCCCGTCGTCCTCGCCATCGCCGCCGCCACGCTGGCCGGCTGGCTGGCCACGGGCCACGACGCCGGGACCGGCATCGCGGCCGCCGTCGCCGTCCTCGTCATCGCCTGCCCCTGCGCCCTCGGCCTGGCCACGCCGACGGCGCTCATGGTCGGCACCGGGCGGGGTGCGCAGCTGGGCCTGCTCATCCGGGGGCCCGAGGTGCTGGAGTCGACCCGGGCCGTCGACACGATCCTGCTCGACAAGACCGGCACCGTCACCACCGGCGCCATGAAGCTGGTCGACGTCGTCGCCCCCGGCGGCGAGGCCGAGGCGCTGCGGCTGGCCGGTGCGGTCGAGGCGGCGTCCGAGCACCCCGTGGCCCGGGCCGTCGCCGCCGGCGCCGCCGAGCGGGCCGGCCCGCTGCCGCCGGTCGACGGGTTCGCCAGCCGGGCGGGGCTGGGGGTCGAGGGCACCGTCGAGCGCCGCTCGGTGGTGGCCGGCCGCCCGGCGCTGCTGGCCGACCGGGGCCTGCCCCTGCCGGCCGCACTGGCCGGAGCGCTGGCCGACGCCGAGGCCACCGGCGCCACCGTGGTCGCCGCCGGCTGGGACGGCGAGGCCCGGGCGCTGTTCGTCGTGGCCGACGAGCCCAAGCCGACCAGCGCCGAGGCCGTCGCCCGCCTCGGGGACCTGGGCCTCACCCCGGTCCTGGTCACCGGCGACAACGCCGCCACCGCCCGCCGGGTGGCCGCCGCCGTCGGCATCGACCGGGTCGATGCCGAGGTGCTGCCCGAGGGAAAGGTCGAGGCCGTGCGCCGCCTCCAGGACGAGGGCCGGGTGGTGGCCATGGTGGGCGACGGGGTCAACGACGCCGCCGCCCTGGCCCAGGCCGACCTGGGCCTGGCCATGGGGACCGGCACCGACGTGGCCATCGAGGCCAGCGACCTGACCCTGGTCGGCGGCGACCTGCGCTCGGCGGCCGACGCCATCCGCCTGTCCCGCCGGACCCTGCGCACGATCGAGGGCAACCTGTTCTGGGCGCTGGCCTACAACGTGGCGGCGATCCCGGTGGCGGCCGCCGGCCTGCTCAACCCCATGGTGGCGGGCCTGGCGATGGCGTGCTCGTCAGTGTTCGTGGTGACCAACAGCCTGCGGCTGCGTCGCTTCCGCTGAGCCCGGCCCGGTGGTCTCGGCCCCGTCGTCGGGCAGGTAGTGCCGCTCGACGTAGATCGCCCCCAGCGGGATGGCCGCCGCCACGGTGACGACGCCCATCGTGCCCCACGACCAGCGCAGGCGCTCCCGGACGTTGAGGGCGAGGGTGAGGTAGACGAGGAAGATCGTGCCGTGCACCGGGCCGAGGACGTCGACGCCGACCCCGTTGCCGAACACGTGCTTGGCCACGGACGCGGCCAGCAGCACGAGGTACGACACAGCCTCGACGATCGCCACGCCCCGGAACCACCGGATCATGCCCGGCATCATGACGCCCCCGCCCGACCCCGCCAAGCCCGCGACCGGAGACCATGTGGGCCACCGACCCGGCGCACCACGACGGCCGCGGCTCGGCCCGCCGCTCCCGCGCCTAGCGTCGCCCGGGTGACCACCGAGGTCGAGGAGTTCGAGGTCGCCCTCCCTGACGGCCGCACGCTGAGGGGCTACGACACGGGGAGCAACGGCGACGACCGGATCACCGTCGTCTGGCACCACGGCACCCCCAACGTCGGCACCCCGCCGGCGCCCCTGTTCGCCGCCGCCGCCCGCCACCGCATCCGCTGGCTCGGCTACGACCGTCCCGGCTACGGCGGCTCCACCCCCCACCCCGGCCGCACCGTCGGCGACGCCGCGGCCGACACCGCTGCCATCGCCGACGCCCGGGGCGCCGGCCGCATCGCCCTGCTCGGCCACTCGGGCGGTGGCTCGCACGCCCTGGCCTGCGCCGCCCGGCTCCCGGCCGGCCGGGTCCGGGCCGTCGCCTCGATCGCCGGCCTCGCCCCGCCCGGCGCCGCCGGCCTCGACTGGTTCGCCGGCATGAGCACCAGCGGCGAGGCCGGGCTGCGGGCCGCGGCCGCCGGCCGCCGGGCCAAGGAGCGGTACGAGGAGGCCATCACCGAAGGCGACCCCGGCTTCACCCCCGGCGACTGGGCGGCGCTCGCCGGCCCGTGGTCGTGGTTCGGCCCCGTGGTGACGGCCGCGCTCCGAGGCGGCCCGGCCCCCCTCATCGACGACGACCTCGCCTACGTCGCCCCCTGGGGCTGCGACCCGGCCGACATCCCCCGGCAGGTCCCGGTCCTGCTCGTCCACGGCGGCGCGGACCGCCTCGTCCCCGCCGCCCACGGCGAGTGGCTGGCCTGCCGGGTCCCCCACGCCGAGCTCTGGCTGCGCCCCCACGACGGCCACATCGAGGCCCTCGCCGGCGCCGGCGAGCAGGTCCTCGCCTGGCTGGCCGACCCCGCCGCCGGCAACCACGCGAGGCCCGGCAGGCCGGAGACCTGACCGCTACGTTTTGCCCCCATGGCCGGGCCGTTTGATTTCGTCGTCGTCGGTGGGGGATCGGCCGGAGCGGTGGTCGCCGCCCGGCTCTCGGAGGACCCGGCGTGCCGGGTGGCGCTGGTCGAGGCCGGCGGCCCACCGCCGCCCCAGGAGTCGATGCCCGCCGCCTGCCCGGTCCTCCAGCAGAACCCCGAGACCGACTGGATGTACACCGCCGACGCCGGCGGCTGCGGCCTCGGCCTCGAGGGCGGCCGCATGATGGTCCCCCGGGGCAAGATGCTGGGCGGCTCGTCGGGCATCAACTACATGGCCTACGTGCGGGGCCACCCGGGCGACTTCGACTCGTGGGCCGCGGGCGGCGCCGCCGGGTGGAGCTACGACGACGTCCTCCCCTACTTCCGCAAGAGCGAGGGTCTGGCCCCGAGCGGCGACATCGTGGTCGACGCCGACGCCCACAACACCGCCGGCCCGCTCGGCGTGTCGGTGCGGGCGCCGGTGCTGCGGGGCGCGCAGGACTTCGTCGACGCCGCCGTCGCCGCCGGCATCCCCCAGGGCGACTACAACGGCCGCGACCGGGGCGGCGCCGACGGCGTCGTGTCGCTGCTCCAGACCACGACCCGCGACGGCAAGCGGTCGAGCACCTACCACGCCTTCCTGGAGGGCGAGGTCGAGGCCCGGCCCAACCTCGAGATCATCACCGGCGCCCAGGTCACCCGCCTCGTCCTCGACGGCGAGGGCGACGGCCTGCGCGCCACCGGCGTCGAGTACCGCACCGCCGACGGCGGCACCGAGGTGGTGACCGCGACCCGGGACATCGTCCTCAGCGCCGGCGCGGTCGGCTCGCCCCAGATCCTCATGCTCTCCGGCGTCGGCCCCCGGGCCGAGCTGGAGGCCCTCGGCGTCGACTGCGTCCTCGACGCCCCGGACGTCGGCAAGCACCTGAAGGACCACCTCCAGGTCGGGCTCGTCTACGCGGCGCCCGGCGTCGGCATCTCGATGACCGAGATGGGCCTGTCGATGGGCCCCGACGCCCTGCGGGCCCCGGCGGGGCCGCTGCCCGCCGACCCGGCCGACGACGACGGGCTGCCCGAGCAGCTCCAGGCGATCAAGGCCGAGGCCGAGCGGCGGGTCACCGAGTGGGCCACGACCGGCCACGGCCTGGTGTCGTCGTCGCTGTACGACGCCTGCGCCTGGTTCTCGACCGGGCTCGGCGACGACCACACGCACGACGCCCAGCTCGGGTTCTTCATCTGCGGCTACAACGAGGACATCTGGCGCACCTGCCTGAAGGTCGACCCGACGACCTACTTCGACGACCCCGCGGTCCGGCTGGCGCCCGACGCCGAGAGCGTCATCGTCCTGGCCAACCCCGTGCAGCCCCACAGCGAGGGCGAGATCGTGCTGACCAGCGCCGACCCGACGGCCGATCCCGAGATCCGCATGAACTACTACGGCGACCCCTACGACATGGACGTCATGAAGGCGACGCTGCGCCGGGCCCTCGACGTGGTCGACAACTGGCCGGCCGAGCGGGCCCTGGGCGAGCTGCTGATCGCCCCGGCCCTGGCCGAGAAGCACGGCTGGTCGGCCGGCTCGCCGCTGAGCGACGAGCTGCTCGAGGACCTGGCCCGCCACTACTCGTTCACCGTCTACCACCTCACCTCGACGTGCCGGATGGGCGACGTGGTCGACGACCGGCTGCGGGTCAACGGCGTGGCCGGGCTGCGGGTGGCGGACGCCAGCATCATGCCCAACGTGACCAGCGGGAACACCAACGCGGTGGCGATCATGATCGGGGAGAAGGCGGCCGAGATGCTGGCCGCCGACCACGGCGTGGCGCTGACCGAGGTCGTGGCCGCGCAGCCGGCCTGACCCCGGGCGGGCGCCGGTAACCTGCCGCGCGTGCGGAGGGGTCCCCGGGGCCGCCTGGCCGCGCTGATGGGTGCGGCCGTGGTCGCCGCCGCCGACCACGTCCCCTACGCCCTGGACGACCACGGCATCGCCCCGCCGCACCTGCGGTTCGCCGGCAGCCTGTGGGGCGGCATCCTCGCCGCGGCCCCGACCCGGGGCGCCGACCCGGCGACCCAGCTCGGCAAGGGCGAGCCGGCCCTGTTCACCGTCCACGGCGACGCCGACCGCGTCGACGTCGAGTGCCACCGCATCGAGGGCGGCGGCCACGGCTACGTGGGCAGCCGCTTCTTCACCGAGCGGGTCGCCGGCACCCGGACGCCGTTCGACCGCTTCCTCGCCTTCGCCCGCCGCCAGCTCCGCTGACCCCTACCGTGGCGGGGATGGCTGACGAGGTGTGGGTCCACGACACGACCGAGGTCGACTGGCAGGAGCTGTCCGACCTCTACCGCCGGGCGCCGCTCGGCGACAAGCCGCCCGATGCCCTGCGCACCGTGTTCGGCAACAGCATGTACGTGTGCCTCGTCTACGCCGGCGGGGCGCTCGTCGGGGCGGGGCGGTCGCTGGCCGACGGCCTCGACTGCGCCTACATCGCCGACGTGGCGGTCGATCCCGACCGGCAGGGCCGGGGCCTGGGCCGGGCTATCATCCGCCGCCTGGTGGAGATGGCGCAGGGCCACAAGAAGATCATCCTCTACGCCAACCCGGGCACCGAGCGGTTCTACGAGGGCCTCGGCTTCCTCCACATGAACACGGCCATGGCCATCTGGGACGACAACGCCGCCGCCGTGGCCGCAGGGGTCCTGGCCGCCCCGCCCCCCTGACCGCGCTTGCTTCGCAACAGCAACTAGCTTCCCCGCCGGTCGAGTCTGGGGAGGACCGGGGATGGCACGAGGCCGGAGCGCGGCGAGCCGCGGGCGGGGTTCGAGACTGGCGTGCGGCCTGGCCGCCGCGGCGGCGTGCGCGGCGGCGACGCTGACGGCGCTGCCGCCCACGCCGGCCCACGCCGACAGCATCCGCGACTCCCAGTGGCACCTCGCGGCCCTCGACATCGCCGCGGCGCAGCAGATCTCCCAGGGCGAGGGCATCACGGTGGCCGTGATCGACGGCGGCGTCGCCGACCACCCCGACCTCGCCGGCAACGTGCTGGCCGGCACCGACATCACCCCCGACGGCCACGGCGACGGGCGGGTCGACACCGACGGCCATGGCACCGCCATCGCCGGCCTCATCGCCGCCCACGGGCACGGGCCGGGGGGCGCCCAGGGCGCGCTCGGCATCGCCCCGAAGGCCAAGATCCTGCCGGTCCGCGACATCGCCGAGGACCACGGGTTCCGCGAGGTGCCCGCCGGTCTGGACGTCGACGACCAGGCCACGGCCAAGGCCATCCGCTACGCGGTCGCCCACGGGGCCAAGATCATCAACATCTCCCAGATCGCGCTGGGCGACTTCATCGAGGCGGGACAGGCGGTCAAGGAGGCCCAGGACCATGGGGTGCTGGTCTTCGCCGCCGCCGGCAACGTCAGCGCGCTCGACAGCAAGGTCATCCACCCGGCCAACTTCAACTGGGCGGTCGCCGTCGGGGGCACCGCCCGCGACGGGACCCAGTCGGCCGACTCGGTCACGGGGTCCGAGGTCGAGCTGTCGGCCCCCGGCGTCGACGTCGTCAGCACCGGACTGAACGGCGAGTGGCACCGGGCGACCGGCACCAGCGACAGCACGGCGATCGTGTCGGGCGTGGCCGCGCTGGTGTGGTCGAAGTACCCGGACCTGTCGGCCCGCGAGGTCCTCTACCGGCTGGAGGCGACCGCCACCGACAAGGACACGCCGGGCCGCGACCCCCGGTTCGGGTTCGGCATCGTCGACCCGGTGGCGGCGCTGACCGCCGACCTGCCGCCGCTGCCCGCGGCCGCGCCGGCGGCCTCGGGCTCGCCCACCACCGCGACGACGGGCACGCCGGCGGGCGGCACGCGCCCGCCCGGGACGGCCGCGGCGGCGTCGGGCGACGACGGGGGCGGGGTGTCGCCGGCCGGCCTGGCGCTGGCGGGCGCGGGCGTCCTGGCGCTGGTCGCCGCGGTGGTCCTCGGCCGCCGGGCCGCACGGTCGAGCGGGTCCGGCGCCCCGGCCGGACTGGTGCTGCTGGGCGTGGCGGCGGCGGGGCTGATCGCCGTCGGCGCCTACGTCGCCGCCACGGGCGGCGGTGGCGGCGGGGGCGGCGGTGGCGGCGGGGCCGGGGGCGGCCCGAGCTTCGGCGACGAGGCGACGAAGACGCCGAAGGACGTGGTGAGGACGTACATCAAGGCCGTCCAGGCCAACGACTGCGACCACGCCCTCGACCTCGTCACCCGGACGAGCTGGTCGAGCTTCGGGACGATCTCCCGCACGGCGGCGGTGTCCCGGTGCGCGGCGGACGCGCGGGGCGTCCTGAACTACGGCATCGCCAACATCCGGGTGGCGACGGACCTGGGCGGCGACCAGGAGATGGTGGGGGTCATGCTCGAGAAGCCCGAGGGCAGAGACGAGATCCTCGTGCCGGTGGCGAAGCAGGGGGGCAAGTGGCTGATCGACTACCACAGCCCGCAGGCCGGCGGCGACGAGCAGGCCGGCGCCTACCTGGGCGGGGTCGACGTCGACGTCCCCCCGCCCACCCGGACGGGTGGGGTGACGATCGACACCCGCATCCTCATCGCGGCCGAGAACAAGACGCCGGACTCCTGCCTCACGGCCAAGGACGCCGCCGGCTTCGCCCGGTGCTACGACGACATGGCGGCGCACTTCTTCATGACGTCATGACCTGACACCCCGGCGCATCAGACGAGCGCGCGGACCATGGTGTCGGCCAGCCAGGACTGATAGCGGTCCCAGGTCCAGCCGCGGCCGAGGAGGCGGACGGCGGTCTCGGGGGCGGTGAGGGCCCACAGGATGTCGGCGGCCTCGGCGGCCGTGAGGTCGGGGCGGAGGCCGAACCGCTCGGCCACGTGGCGGGCGACCCCGGCGGTGCCCCGGGCCCGCTGCTGCTCGGCCACCTCGGCCAGCGCCCGGACGTCGGGGTTGCCCGCCTCGGCCAGGATGACCGCGACCAGCGGGGCGGCCCGCTCGGCGAGGTCGCGGCTGAGCGCGGCGTAGTGGTCGAGGCAGGTGTGGGCGTCGCCGGCGGTGAGCATGGCCCGGTAGGCGGGGCGCTCGGCGATGGGGACGGGCTCGTCGTCGCCGGCCAGCGCCATGTCGTAGGCGGCAGACAGCAGCGCGGCCTTGCCGCCGACGGTGTTGTAGACGGTCTGGAGGCTCACGCCGGCGTCGCGGGCGACGCGGGCCAGCGTGGCACCGGTGTAGCCGTGGGCCACGAACTGGTCGCGGGCGGCGTCGACGACCCGGCGGCGGGTGAGGCGGGCCTGATCGGCGCGCAGGGGGCTGGAGTAGGGGCGCTTGGGGGTTGCCATCGCGGCTGGTATCCCCTATAAGTGGATTCTACTGGATTTAGCATCTAGTGATTCGTACTCTACTCTACCCAACGATGGGAGACCGCCATGACGGCAACCGAACGGGCGGCGATGGCCGTCTTCGCCGCGATCAACGACCGCGCCCTGGAGCGCATCCGCGACCTGGTCACCGACGACTTCGTCGATCACGGCGCCCCGCCGGGGCTGGTCCCGCCGGGGCCCGACGGGTACATCACGGTGCTCGGGTTCGTGACCGGCGTCCTCGCCATCCGCTACGAGATCCACGAGGTCGTCGCCGAGGGCAGCCTCGTGGCCGTGCGGGCCACCGGCCACGGGCTGCTCCGCAGCGACCACCTCGGCTTCCCGGCGACTGGCAAGCCGTACGCGATGGCGAGCATGCACATCTACCGGGGCCGGGGCGATCGCCTGGCCGAGCACTGGGGCGTCCGCGACGAGCTCGGCGCCCTCTACCAGGCCGGCGCCCTCACCCCGCCGGCCCTGCCCGTGCTCGGCGCCGACGGGCCGCCCGGGTGACACACTTCGTCCGTGCCGGATGACCTGGACGAGGTGGCCTCGCGGCTGGCGGAGGTGACGCTGAAGGTCCGCGCGATCG
>DATFRN010000303.1:0-8387 GCA_035263165.1 Acidimicrobiales bacterium
ATCGCCGCCGTCAACGTCGTCTTCCCATGGTCAATATGCCCCATGGTACCGATGTTCAAATGCGGCTTCGTCCGCTCGAACTTTTCCTTGGCCATGGCTCTTCAGAACCTCTTTGCGTTGCTAATGGAAATGCACTGACAGGGAAGTAAGGGGCTACCAGGGGCTACTCGCCGCGCACTCGGGCGACGATCTCTTCCTGCACAGACGCTGGCGTCTGCTGGTAGCTGTGGAACTGCATCGTGTAGGTGGCGCGACCCTGGGTGCGCGACCGCAGGTCGGTAGCGTACCCAAACATCTCGGACAGGGGGACCTGCGACCGGATCACCTGGCTGTTGCCCCGCTGCTCCATGCCACCCACCCGGCCGCGCCGGCTGTTGAGGTCGCCGATGACGTCGCCCATGTAGTCCTCGGGCGTCACGACCTCGACCGACATGATCGGCTCGAGCAGGACGGGCTTGGCCTTGCGGGCCGCCTCCTTGAACACCATGGAGCCGGCGATCTTGAACGCCATCTCGGACGAGTCGACGTCGTGATACTTACCGTCGACCAGCGTGGCCCGGATGTCGACCGTCGGGTACCCGGCGAGCACACCGGCGTCGAGCGACTGCTGGATGCCGGCGTCGACCGCGGGGATGTACTCCTTGGGCACGCGCCCGCCGGTGATCTTGTCGACGAACTCGTAGCCGCCGCCCGGCCCGAGGGGCTCCATCCTGATGGTCACCTCGGCGAACTGGCCCGAGCCACCCGTCTGCTTCTTGTGGGTGTAGGTGACCTTCTCGACGGTCTGCGTGATCGTCTCGCGGTAGGCCACCTGGGGCTTGCCCACCGTGGCGTCGACCCGGAACTCGCGCAGCATGCGGTCGACGATCACCTCGAGGTGCAGCTCGCCCATGCCGGAGATGACGGTCTGGCCGGTGTCCTCGTCGGTGCGGACCTGGAAGGTCGGGTCCTCCTCCGACAGGGACTGGAGGGCCTTGCCCATCTTCTCCTGGTCGACCTTGGTCTTGGGCTCGACCGCCACGTGGATGACCGGCTCGGGGAAGTCGAGCTGCTCCAGCGTGATCTCGTGGTGGACCGAGGTCAGCGTGTCGCCGGTGCGGGTGTTCTTGAGGCCGATGCCGGCGGCGATGTCGCCGGTCATGACCGCGTCGACGTCCTCGCGGTGGTTGGCGTGCATCTGGAGGATGCGGCCCATCCGCTCCTTGGACCCCGTGGTGGTGTTGACGACCTGCGAGCCCTTCTCGAGCGTGCCCGAGTAGACCCGGAAGTAGGTCAGCTTGCCGACGTGGGGGTCGGACATGATCTTGAAGGCCAGCGCCGCGAACGGCTCGTCGTCGGACGGCTTGCGCTCGACCTCCTCGTGGCCCTTGACCGACAGGCCCGTCACGGGCGGCAGGTCGAGCGGGCTGGGGAGGTAGGCGACGATGGCGTCGAGCAGGGGCTGGACGCCCTTGTTCTTGAACGCGGTGCCGTTGAGCACGGGCACGATCTCGTTGGCGATCGTGCCGGCCCGGAGGGCGCGCTCGAGGTCGTCGGCGGTGATCTCCTCGTCGCCGACGTACTTCTCGAGGATGGTCTCGTCGAACGTCGACAGGACGTCGATGAGCTGGTGGCGATAGTCCTCGGCCTCGGCCAGGAGGTCCTCGGGGATCTCCCGCACCTCCCACTTGGCGCCCAGGTCCTCGTCGAGCCAGACGAGCGCCTGCATGCCGAGCAGGTCGATGACGCCCTTGTAGTGGCCCTCGGCCCCGATGGGCAGCTGGACCACGGCGGTCTTGGCGCCCAGGCGGTCCTGGATGGACTTGAGGGCGGCGTAGAAGTCGGCGCCCAGCCGGTCCATCTTGTTGATGAAGCACATGCGGGGCACGCGGTACTTGTCCGCCTGCTTCCACACGGTCTCGGTCTGGGGCTCGACGCCGGCGACGCCGTCGAACACGGCCACGGCGCCGTCGAGGACGCGCAGCGACCTCTCGACCTCGACGGTGAAGTCGACGTGGCCGGGCGTGTCGAGGATGTTGATCTGGCAGTCGTGCCAGAAGCACGTGGTGGCGGCCGACGTGATGGTGATGCCGCGCTCCTGCTCCTGGACCATCCAGTCCATGGTGGCGGCACCCTCGTGGACCTCGCCGATCTTGTAGGTCCGGCCGGTGTAGTAGAGGATCCGCTCAGTCGTGGTGGTCTTGCCCGCGTCGATGTGGGCCATGATCCCGATGTTGCGGACCCGATCGAGTGGCTGACTGCGCTTGATACTCATCTCTCCATCTCGCTCAGCATGAAGACGACCGAGCGTTGAGCCCGGTCGCCGTGGGGGATACGCCATTGTGGGGGGCGCACCCCCCGGTGGTCAGGGGGATTACCAGCGGTAGTGCGCGAAGGCCCGGTTGGACTCGGCCATCTTGTGCATGTCGTCCTTGCGCTTGACCGAGTTGCCGATGCCGTTCTGGGCGTCGAGCAGCTCGGCGGCGAGGCGCTCGGCCATCGTCCGCTCGCGGCGGGCCCGGGCGAACCCGACGATCCAGCGGATGGCGAGCGTGTTGGCCCGGGGGGCCCGCACCTCGACCGGGACCTGGTAGGTGGCGCCACCGACGCGGCGGCTCTTCACCTCGAGCTGGGGCTTGACGTTGTCGACCGCCCGCTTGAGGGCGGACAGGGCATCGCCGTCGGTCTTGGCCGCGACCATGTCGAGCGCGTCATAGACGATGGACTCGGCCGTCGTCTTCTTGCCGCGCTGGAGGATCTTGTTGACGATCTGCGTGACGAGGATCGACCGGTAGACCGGGTCGGGCATCAGCTCACGGCGGGGGGCAGGGCCACGGCGCGGCATCGGTCAGCCTTCCTTCTTGGCGCCGTAGCGGCTACGGGCCTGCTTGCGGTCGCGGACGCCGGCGGTGTCGAGGGTGCCGCGGATGATCTTGTAGCGGACGCCCGGCAGGTCCTTCACCCGGCCGCCGCGCACGAGGACGATCGAGTGCTCCTGGAGGTTGTGACCCTCGCCCGGGATGTAGGCCGTGACCTCGATGCCGCTCGACAGGCGGACGCGGGCCACCTTGCGCAGCGCCGAGTTGGGCTTCTTGGGGGTGTGCGTGAACACGCGGGTGCACACGCCGCGCCGCTGGGGCGCGCCCTTGAGAGCCGGCGTCTTGACCTTCGAGGTCTTGGACTGGCGGCCCTTGCGGACCAGCTGCTGAATTGTGGGCACTACGAACCTCGCGGACGACGACTGTCGTGGACTGCAGGGGCGATCGGGGGCCGACGCGCGGACGCGTCAAGACCGACGGGTCATCCTAGGGGCCGTCATGCACTGGCAGCAACCTGCGGCTCTGGCAATCCCGGAGTATCATACGGACGTATGATGGCAGGGCCACAACGGCGGGCGACGGGGCCCGGCGCGGGGGGTGCCGCAGCCCGGGGCCGGCTGGTGGCGGCGGCTGCGGGACTGATCGCCGAGTCGGGCGCGGGCGCCGCGACCTCGCGGGCGATCGCCGGCCGGGCGGGCGAGAACCTGGGGGCGATCACCTATTACTTCGGGTCGAAGGACGCCCTGGTGGCCGAGGCCCTGGTCGGCCAGGCCCGGGCGCTGGTGCAGCCGGTGATCGACGTGCTGGCGGGCCCGGGGACGCCGGCCGACAAGCTGGCGGCGGCGGTGGGGATGCTGACGTCGCTGCTGGCCGAGCGGCGGGCCGAGCTGCCGGGCTACCTGGCCTGCGTGGCCGGCGCCGCCCACGACCCGGCCCTGGCGGCCCCGCTGCGCGACCTGTCCCGCGACCTGCGGGCCCACCTGGCGGCGGAGATGACCCGCCAGCGGGACGCGGGCGCCATCCCGGGGTGGGTCGACCCCCCGGCGATGGCGTCGCTGATCGTCGCCCTGGCCACCGGCGTGGTGGCCGAGACCGTGGTCGACCCGGACACGACGGATGCCCCGGCCATCGGCGCCCAGTTCGCGGCGCTGCTGCTGGCGGCGCGCCCGGCCGAGTAGCGAAGGAGAGGCCGATGGACAAGGAGCGAGCAGCGGCGTGGATGTGGCTGATCGCCGTGGCGATCGGCGGAGCCACGGCCGCCGTGTTCTGGCGCCTCTCCCGCGCCATGACGCCAGGCAGACACCCGACCACCGCCACCCCCTCGGCCGCACCGCCACAGGCGGCCGACCGTGGCCAGTGACGGCACGGGGGCCGGCGGCGATGCAAGCGAGCGGGGCTCGCCCGGGCCGCCCCACCACCGCCGGCGGCACGCCGTGGCGAGTGCCGGCGTAGGGGCCGGCGGCGATGCACGCGAGCGGGACCCGAGCGGCCGGGCCGCAGCGCGGGACCAGCGGTCATGGCCACCGGCGCCCGGGCCGCCGCACCACCGCAGGCCGCACGCCGTGCCCAGCGACGGCGGCGAGGCACGCGGAGCGGGACCCGAGCGGCCGGGCCGCGGCACGGCACCAGCGGTCATGGCCACCGCACCACCGCCGGCGGCACCCCGTGCGAGTGACGGCGGCGATGCAAGCGAGCGGGGCCCGAGCGGTCGACCGCGCCACCCGTTGCCGGCACCGCGTGCGAGTGACGGCGTGAGGGCGGCGGCGAGGCACGCGAGCGGGACCCGAGCGGCCGGGCCGCGGCACGGCACCAGCGGTCATGGCCGCCCCACCACCGCCGGCCGCACGCCGTGGCGAGTAACGGCGGCGAGGCACGCGAGCGGGACCCGAGCGTCGGGCCGTCGTGGAGCCACCGGCGCCCCGGGCCGCCCCACCACCGCAGGCCGCACGCCGTGGCGAGTAACGGCGGCGAGGCAGGCGCTCGGGCCCGGGGTGTCGGGCCGTGGTGCGGGCGTCGGCGCCCCGGGGCGCCGGCCTGGTGTCCCCCGGCTCGGATCGGCGAGTAGCGCGGAGGTGTGCATGATGCAGGCAGACGGGGCCCGGGTGGTCGGGCCGTGGTGGGCGGGCCGGGGCGTGGCCGCGGGGGTTGCGGCCCTCGCCGGGTTCCTGTTGCTGTCGATGGGCGGGGCCATCGTGGCGGCGCCGGTCACCGTGCCCCTGCTGGCGGTGGCGGCCCGGTGGCGGGGGCCGCAGTATCGCATCACCGCGGCGGTGCTGGCGGGGCTCACGCTGGCGGAGGTCGGCTGGGCCGGCACCTACCTGGCCGTCGGCGAGGCGCGGCCCTGGGTCTGGCTGGTCCCCCTGGTCGCGGGGCTCGGCGGTGGCGCCGGCGTGTGGCGGGTCGCCCGGCCGCCGCACAGCTGACGCTCGCCCGCCGGAAAACGGCCCCGGCCGCGGCCCGGGGGATGCTCCCCGTGACCGCGGCCGGAAGGGACCGCGTGCGCTGCCCGTGGGCTAGCTGCCGGCGCCGGCCTCGGGGGACTCGCCCCGCTCGGACGACGGCAGGCCCACGACGGCCGCCAGGTCGGCGTCGGCGTCGCCGTTGCCGCCCTCGCCGGCGGTGGCCTCGTAGTTGCCCGTCAGCCACTCGGCCAGGCCCTGCTCGTCCCGCTCGGACGACCAGAACTCCATGGGCTTGTACTCGGGGGCCTCGGTGGCGATGTCCCGGTACTCGTTCATCCCCGTGCCGGCCGGGATCAGCTTGCCGATGATGATGTTCTCCTTCAGGCCGTTGAGCCCGTCGGAGCGGCTGTCGATCGCGGCCTCGGTGAGGACCCGGGTCGTCTCCTGGAACGACGCCGCCGACAGCCACGACTCGGTGGCCAGCGACGCCTTGGTGATGCCCATCATGACCGGGCGGCCCTCGGCCGGGGTCTTGCCCTCCTGCACCAGGCGACGGTTCTCGTCGGTGTAGGCCTTGGCGTCGACCGCCTCGCCGGGCAGGAAGCGGCTGTCGCCGGTCTCCTGCACGACGACCCGGCGGGTCATCTGCCGCACGATCAGCTCGATGTGCTTGTCGTGGATGGACACGTCCTGGTCGCGGTAGACTCGCTGGACCTCGGTGACCAGGTACTGCTGCGTCTCGCGCACGCCCTTGATCTCGAGGAGCTCCTTCGGGTCGCGGGGCCCGTCGACGATGGGGTCGCCGGCCGAGATCTCCTGGCCGTCGGTGACCTCGAGCCGGGCGATGGTCGGCACCGTGTAGGACCGCTCCTCGCCGTCGTCGCCCACGATCGTGATGACCCGGCCGCGGCCCTCGTCCTCGGCGATGCGGGCCACGCCCGAGATGTGGCTGAGCGTGGCCTTGCCCTTGGGCGACCGGGCCTCGAACAGCTCGACCACGCGGGGCAGACCGCCGGCGATGTCGGACCCGGCGATGCCGCCGGTGTGGAACGTCCGCATCGTCAGCTGCGTGCCGGGCTCGCCGATCGACTGGGCGGCGATGACGCCCACGGCCTCGCCGAGCTCGATGATCCGCCCGGTGGCCAGCGAGCGGCCGTAGCACATGGCGCACACGCCGAAGTCGGCCTGGCAGGTGAGCACCGACCGCACCCGCACCCGGTCGACCTTGGGGTCGTCCCGCAGGGCGTCGAGCTCGTCGTCGCCGATGAAGATGCCGGCCTCCAGGGTCTTGCCCGCGAACTCGCTGTGCGGGTTGTCCGCCGACAGCTCGACGTCGGCGACCAGCGCCCGGCCGAAGATCCGGGTCTCCAGGTAGGACCGCTTGCCCGCCTGGTCGGGGACGACGTCCTCGATCCACAGGCCGCGGACCGGCTCACCCTCGCGGTGGCAGTCGTCCTCCCGGACGATGAGCTCCTGGGCCACGTCGACGAGGCGGCGGGTCAGGTAGCCCGAGTCGGCGGTGCGGAGCGCCGTGTCGACCAGGCCCTTCCGGGCGCCGGGCGTGGCGATGAAGTACTCCAGCATCGACAGGCCCTCGCGGAAGTTGGACTTGATCGGGCGGGGGATCATGTCGCCGCGGGGGTTGGCCACCAGGCCGCGCATGCCCGCGATCTGCTTGACCTGCATCATGTTCCCGCGGGCGCCGGAGCCGACCATCATGTCGATGGGGTTGAACATCTGCGACCGCAGCACCTCCTCCATCGCGGCACGCACGTCGTCGGTGGCGTTGGTCCAGATCTCCACCTCCTTCTGCCGGCGCTCGCCGTCGGTGATGATGCCCCGGCGGAACTGGCCCTCGATCTTCTCGGCCTCCTTCTCGTAGCGATCGAGGATCGCCTTCTTCGAGGGCGGCGTCTTGACGTCCTCGATCGAGATGGTGAGGCCCGACCGGGCCGCGTAGCCGAAACAGAGGTTCTTGAGCTGGTCGAGGCTCTGCTGCACGACCGACTTGGGGTAGTCGCGCGCCAGGTGGTCGACGATGTCGCCCATGTTCTTCTTCTTCACCGGCTCGTCGACGAAGCCGAAGCCGAGCGGCAGCGCGCGGTTGAAGATGAACCGGCCGATCGTGGACTCGCGGTAGATCGGGCGGTCGGCGTCCGCGTCCTCGGGGTCGCGCAGGTCGGCCTCGATCTCCTCGCGGATCTCCCGCTTGGACAGGCGCAGCCGGACCTTGGCGTGCAGGTCGACCTCGCCGGCGTCGTAGGCCCGCTCCATCTGCGAGCGGTTGCCGAACGACCGGCCCTCGCCCTTGGCCCCCTCGATGTGGGCCGTCAGGTAGAACGCGCCGATGATCATGTCCTGGGTGGGCGTGACCAGCGGGCGCCCGTGGGCGGGCGACAGCACGTTGTTGGCCGACAGCATGAGGACCCGGCTCTCGGCCTGGGCCTCCGCCGACAGCGGCAGGTGGACGGCCATCTGGTCGCCGTCGAAGTCGGCGTTGAAGGCGGTGCACACCAGCGGGTGGATCTGGATGGCCTTGCCCTCGACCAGCACCGGTTCGAAGGCCTGGATGCCGAGGCGGTGCAGGGTGGGCGCCCGGTTCAGCAGGACCGGGTGCTCCTTGATGACCTCCTCCAGCACGTCCCACACCTGGGGGCGCCGGCGCTCGACCATGCGCTTGGCCGACTTGATGTTCTGGGCCAGCTCGCGGTCGACCAGGGCCTTCATGACGAAGGGCTTGAACAGCTCCAGCGCCATCTGCTTGGGCAGGCCGCACTGGTGCAGCTTGAGCGTGGGGCCGACCACGATGACCGAGCGGCCCGAGTAGTCGACGCGCTTGCCCAGCAGGTTCTGGCGGAACCGGCCCTGCTTGCCCTTCAGCATGTCGGACAGCGACTTGAGCGGGCGGTTGCCCGGGCCCGTGACGGGCCGGCCCCGGCGGCCGTTGTCGAACAGGGCGTCGACGGCCTCCTGCAGCATCCGCTTCTCGTTGTTGACGATGATCTCGGGGGCCCCGAGGTCGAGCAGGCGCTTCAGCCGGTTGTTCCGGTTGATGACCCGGCGGTACAGGTCGTTGAGGTCGGACGTGGCGAAGCGGCCGCCGTCGAGCTGGACCATGGGCCGCAGCTCGGGCGGGATCACCGGCACGACGTCGAGGATCATGGCCCGGGGGTCGTTGACCCGCTTG
>DATFRN010000304.1:0-4490 GCA_035263165.1 Acidimicrobiales bacterium
GCGCTTGCCCCCGCCCGCGGCGGGCTGATTCCTCGCCTTCGGCGAGAAGGCCTCGGCGCGCGGCGGGAGCGGTGCGGGGCGACTCACGGGCGCCCCGCCGAGCGAAGCGACGGCCGGCATGGGCCGGGCGACCTGGGGCCCGCCGGCGCCCGCGTGGGAGCGGGGCGCAACGAGCCGGCGGCGCCTGGCGCCGGGCGCGACGTGCGGCCGTGGCGACCACCGGCATCGGCCGGCTGGCCCGGCGCCCGCCGGCGCTCGCGTTGGTGCCGGGTGCAACGAGTCGACCGGTCCGGCGAGCGGTGGGCCGATGCGGGGCCACGCAACAGGCGGCGCGGCGGCCGGCGTCCGCCGCGTGACCCACGGCGCTGCGATCTGACCCCTGGCGCCCGCCGTCAGGCCGGAGCGGCGCCGGTGTCAGAGATCGACGGCCGCCTGGAGGCCGAGGCGGATCCCGGCCCGGAGGGCCGGGCCCGCGAAGCGGTCGTGGGCCTCGATGAGCCGCTCCGCGCTGGCCTCGGCTGCGGCGCAGGCCGCGCGGCTGGCCGCGTCGGGCGGGCGGTAGGTCGTGACCGCGGCGCCGACCGTGCGGCCGGGTTGCTCGACCAGCGCCACCGCGTGGGCCCGCTCGACGCCGAACCAGCCGCACTTGACCGCCACCGTGGCCGCCGCCACCCCGAGCACGTCGCACGCGACCTCCCGGGCGCCGAACGCCTGGGCCGGCGGCACGGCCCGCATCCAGTCCCGCAGCCGCACGGCGGCGGGGCCGCCGTCGGCGGCGAAGGCGGCGTAGGCCCGAGCCAGCTCCCCGGCCGTCACCAGCACCCGCAGTGCCGGGTGCTCGCCGCCCGCGCCGGTCCGCCAGGCGACGCCGGTGCGGTCCCGGACGGTCGCCAGCAGCCGCTCCCCACCGACCAGCGACCACAACTCGGCGGTGGCGTCGTTGTCCGACACCGTGACCGCCGGGCGCGCCAGCGCCTCCCAGCCCGCCCGCTCCCCCGCCGGCGCACCGGCCCAGAACAACAGCGGCTTGACCACCGACGCCCCCCGCACCCGCGGCGCCGACCGCGCCTCGCACCACCGCACACCCGCCCGATCGACGGCGAACGCCCCGACCCCGACCGCGATCCGTGCGAGCGAGCCGGTCACGCCGCTGCCCTCCGGGCGGGCAGGCAGGTCACCGGCCGCCGCCCGCACCGCCCGACACCGGCCCCGCGGCACGACGAGCCGGCCACGTCGTTGCACCCTGGCCGGCCCGAGCGTCTGCAGGGCCGCGGGCCATCAGCCACCACCCTCGGTCGCCCAGCCCCGGACCGGGCGCGACCAGCCAGCCCGTCGTTGCACCCCGCGCCCACCCCGAGCGCCTGCGGGCCCAGGCCGCCCGGCGGACGCCGGCCGTCGCCTCGCTCGCCCCGGCGCCCGTAGGTCGCCCAGCACCGCCCCGGCGCGACCAGCCCGTCGTTGCACCCCGCCCCCGGCGCCCGTAGGTCGCCCAGCACCGCCCCGGCGCGACCGGCCACGTCGTTGCACCCCGCCCGCACCCGAGCGCCTGCGGGCCCCCGGTCACCCCGCCCATGCCGGCCGTCGCCTCGCTCGGCGCGACGTCCGGGAGTCGCCGAACACCGCCCCCGCCCCGGGACGAGCCCTTGACGCCGAAGGCGGTGATCCCGACCTACACCCGGTACAGCTTGGCGGCCGTCTCGCCGAGGACCTTGCGGCGGGTCTCGGGGCGGAGCGTGGCCATGCGGTCGGCGACCGTGCCCAGCGGGTCGGGGTACATGCACGTCGGGTGGGGGAAGTCGGTCTCGAACATCACGTTGTCCTCGCCCACCCGGTCGATCAGGCCCTGGAGGTCGCCGCCCGCCTGCTCGAACCAGAACGTGGCGTACCAGTTCGCCTCGAAGTACTCCGACGGCTTGCGGCTCAGCTCCGCCGCCTGGGCCGGGGCGTTCTCCATGATCTCGTAGTCGATCGTCTCCAGCACGAACGGGATCCACCCCATCCCGCTCTCCACCGACACCATCTTGAGGTCGGGGAAGCGGTCGAAGATCCCGGCGTAGATGCTGTTGATCACCACCCGGGCGTTGTTGAGGAACAGCATCGTGCCGCCGATGGCCGGCTTCACGTTCTGGTGCTGCGACGGCCAGAAGTACTTCCCGTAGAAGTTCAGCGACGTCAGGCTGGCCCCGATGTGGAAGTGCACCGGCAGGTGCAGGTCGGTGCACGCCGCCCACAGCGCGTCCCACTCCCGGCTGGCGAAGTCGGGGGCGCCGGTCTCCTGGGGGTCCGACGTCATGTTGACGCCCCGGAACCCCAGCCCGGCCAGCCGCTCGGCCTCCCGCACACACTCCTCGATGCTCCACGCCGGCAGCACCGGCATGGGCAGGAACCGGTTGCCCGACCACTCCTGCAGCTCGGCCATGTGGTCGTTGTAGATCTCGACGCACAGCCGCCGCAGCACCGGGTCGTGGACCTCGTTGGCCAGCGTCTGGCCGCCGATGCCGATGGCGTTGGGGTACAGCACCTGGCCCCAGATGCCGCACTCGTCCATGACCTCCAGGCGGGCCTGGGGGTCCCAGGCGCCCTGGTGCACCCAGTCGATGCCGTTGAGCTTGCACTCCTCGAACGGGAACTTGTCGCCCCGCCGGTCGATCACCCCGCCGCCCCGGGCGGGGCCGAGGACGACGGAGTCCTCGACCACCCAGTGCGGCTTGCCCTCGATCTGGACCACCCGCGGCACCCGCTCCTCGTAGCCCGCCGGGGCCCGGGACGTGAACAGGTCGTGGCGCTCGGTCATGTGGGTGTCGGCGTCGATGACGCGCACCTCGTCGGCCAGCTTCACGGGGAAACCTCCTCGCGGCTCCGGGCCGCGTCCAGGGCGGCGGAGAAGCCGCGGTGCAGGTGCTGGGGCGCCGGTTCGTTGCGCCCGAAGACGACCGTGTCGATCAGCCCGGTGCGGATGCCCGGCTCGGTGCGGGCGGCCACCCAGAAGTCCTCGCCGTCGACCACGGTCTCGCAGATCCACGGGGCCATCTCGACCAGCTTGGCCAGCTCGGCCTCGGGCAGCCCGGGCCGCATGTAGGCGGTGTGGACCACCTCGGACCGGTCGACCGCCACCGGCAGGATCTGCCACAGCTCGATGTGGCGGCTGTCGAAGGTCAGGCAGGTGTTGGGGAACAGCGAGTACTGGTAGCTGAAGTGCGGGGTGACGTCGCCCCACGCCTCCTCCGGCTGGTCCCGCAGGGCGTCGATCGACCGGATGGCCGAGCAGTTGCGCAGGTGGCGGCCGAAGGCGTCGAAGGTGAGGATCCCGCCGTAGGCGTAGGAGCTGAGCGTGGTCCGGTGCAGGTGGTCGAAGTGGTAGTTCTCGCGGTAGGTGTCGAGCGTGACCTTCCAGTTCGCCCCCACCGGGTGGACGTGGGTCTCGCCGTACGGCTCCCAGGCGGCGAAGTCGAGCATGGCCAGCTCGTCGGCCAGCCCGGGGCCGAGGTACTCGTCGATGTCGACCTCCCGGCCGGGCCGCAGGCACCCGACGACCAGGCCGTAGCCCTCGTCCACCGGCAGCTCGACCAGGCCCTTGTCCTCCCGGCACATGCCCTCGAACGCATCGGCCACCGGCAGGCCGACGAGGGCGCCGCCGAGGTCGTAGGTCCAGGCGTGGAACGGGCAGGTGAACCGCCGCCCCGTGCCGTGGCCGTCGACCACCCGCACGCCCCGGTGGCGGCAGGCGTTGAGGAAGGCGTGGACCTTGCCCCCGGCGTCCCTGGTCACCAGCACGGGCGTGTCGCAGATGTCGACGGTGCGGTAGCTGCCCGGGCCGGGCAGGGCGCCCGACAGGCACAGGACCAGCGGCTCGGCGCCGAACAGGACGGCGAGCTCGTCGGCGTAGCGGTCGGGCGACGTGTACTGGTCGGCCGGCACCTCCAGCACGGCGTCGGCCAGGTCGGTGGTGCCCGCCTCGATGTGGTCGATGAGCCGGCGGGCGAGGCTGTGCTCCAGCGCTTCCTTGTCCACGGTCCGACCCCCTCTCCGGCAAAGGTAAGTGTACACTCACTCCGCTGTGGCCCGCTATCCGCCGTCCGCTAGCGGGCCGTCCAGCCCCCGTCGACCACGACGGTCTGCCCGGTGACGTAGCGGCCGGCGTCGCTCACCAGCCACAGCACCGCGCCCACCACGTCCTCGGGTCGCCCCTCGTAGGGCAGGGGCGTGTTGCGCCGCAGCCAGGCCGCGCCCCGCTCCTCGTCGTAGAGGCTCTCGGTGATCTCGCTGCGGAAGAACCCGGGGGCGACCGTGTTGACCCGGATGGCGTGGCGGGCCCACTGCACGGCCAGCTCCGTGGTCAGGCCGGACAGCCCGGCCTTGGTCGCCGCGTAGGACGCCTGGGGGATGCCGGGGATGCCCACGTGGCCGCTGATCGAGGAGATGTGGACGATCGCGCCCCGGCCGGCCGCGACCATGTGGGGGAACACCGCCTGGCACAGGCGGAACGGGGC
>DATFRN010000305.1:0-3753 GCA_035263165.1 Acidimicrobiales bacterium
CGCGAGACCTGCCTCGAGCACGCGCTCGCGGTCCGCGAGAAGGAAGGCGTCTGGGGCGGCGCCACCGAGCGTGAACGCCGGCGGATCATCCGCCAGCGCCGCCGCGCGTCCTAGCGTGACCGACCCGCACCCGACCGGCCCGCGGGTACCCCCCGGAGGGCCGGCAGGGCCCGGCCGCCCGGTGCCGAGCGGCCGTGCCGGCGCGTGCGTGGCTTGCTGCGCCGGCCGGGCGATCCGCCGGGCCGCTACGCCGCCGGCGCGGCCTGGCCGTCCGCCGGGCGCGGGTCCGTCCGTCGGGCTGCCGTCGGCGGCCACCGGCGCTGCCAAGCACCCCAGCCCAACCCGGTCGGCGCCGGACGCACGGCGCTGCCCGGCACTGCGCCGATCGGCTGCGGCCGGCGCCCGGTGCTGCCGCGTCGGGGGGCCAGCCGGCACCGGTCGGCCCGGGTGCGGAGCGGCCGTCTGCCGCAGCGGCGGGCGTGTCGCCTCGTGCCGCCGCCGTCGACTCGCGGTGCGCCGGTCACCGGGCCCCCGGCCCGGTCCCAAAGCGAGGCGTGCCGTGCCCGGCCCGCTGACTAGCGTGGCCCCGTGACCGAGCGGCCCTCCGCGTTCGCCGGCTGGCCGGCGGTGCTCGGCCGCCTGACCGCTGGCGACGACCTCACGCCCGACGAGGCCCGGGCGGCGATGTCCGAGATCCTCGACGGCGCCGCAACCCCCGCCCAGATCGCCGGCTACGTCGTCGCCCTGCGGGTGAAGGGCGAGACGGTCCCCGAGCTGACCGGCATGGTCGAGGCCATGCTGGCGGCGGCCGAGCGGGTGACGCTGCCCCCCGGACCGCCCGCCGTCGACATCGTGGGCACCGGCGGCGACCGGGCCCACACGATCAACGTGTCGACCCTCGCCGCCCTGGTCGTGGCGGGCGCCGGCGGCCGGGTCTGCAAGCACGGCAACCGGGCGGCGTCGTCGGCGACCGGCACGGCCGACGTGCTGGAGGCGCTCGGCGTCCGCATCGACTGCGGCCCCGCCGAGGTGGCCCGCTGCGTCGCCGAGGCGGGCATCGGCTTCTGCTTCGCCCCCCGCTTCCACCCGGCCATGCGCCACGCCGGGCCGACCCGGCGGGAGCTGGGCGTGCCGACGGCGTTCAACGTCCTCGGCCCGCTGGCCAACCCGGCCGGGGTGGGCCGCATGATGATCGGCGTGGCCGACGACCGCATGGCCGAGCGCATGGTCGGCGTGCTGGCCGCCCGGGGTTGCGACCGGGTGCTGGTGGTCCACGGCGACGACGGCCTCGACGAGCTCACCACGACGACGACGTCCCGTGTGGTCGAGCTGCGCGACGACACGGTCTCGTCCTACGAGGTCGATCCCCAGGCCCTCGGCCTCGCCCCGGCGGCGCCCGAGGCCCTGGTCGGCGGCGACCCGGCCACCAACGCCGAGCTGGCCCGCCGGGTCCTGGCCGGCGAGGAGGGCCCGCACCGCGACATCGTGGTCCTCAACGCCGCCGCGGGGCTGGTGGCGGCGGGCATCGTCGACGGCCTCCCCGACGGCCTGGAGGCCGCCCGGGCGTCCCTCGACGCGGGCGACGCGGCCAAGGCATTGGACCGCCTGGTGGCGGCATCCAACAGCAGCTGAGGCCAAACGTCCCCGACGGGCGTATCTTGACGGCAGTGAGGCCCTGTCCTTGACTGGCGACGTGAGCTCGGACCCGGCGGCGCCGGGCGGAGACCCGACCCGCGCGCGACTCGTCGCGGCGGCGGCCGAGGTGTTCGCGGAGAAGGGCTACGACCGCGCGGGCGTCCAGGAGATCGCCCGCCGCGCCGGGTTCACGACCGGCGCGATCTACGGCCGGTTCCGCGGCAAGGCCGAGTTGCTGCTGGCGGCCATCGAGGCCCAGTCCGACGACGAGTTCGAGCAGCTGTTCGCCGAGCACCGGTTCAAGGGCAAGGCGACGGACATCATCACCACGGTCGGCTCCCACCTGGTGACCGAGGAGTTCGACAACGGCCAGGCCCTGCTCCTGGAGGCGTTCGTCGCCGCCCGGCGCGAGCCCGAGGTCGCCGTCATGCTGCGCCGGATCATCGAGGAGCGAGCCGGGAACCTCATCGCCCTCATCGACGACGGCAAGCGCACGGGCGGCATCGACCCCAGCCTGGACACCCTGGCCATGGTCCGCTTCTGCCACGCCGTCGGCCTGGGCTTCCTGCTGTTCGGCGCGGTGGACATGACCCGCCCCGCCGCGGGCCCGTGGGAGGCCCTCATCGACCGCCTGGTCGGCGCCGTCTCCGCCCCCGACCGCACCACGCCCCCGCAGCCCTGACACCGGCCGGGACGACGTCGCCGGCTGGCGAGCGGCTACTCGATCCCGAGCCCGAACATCGACTCGAGGTCGTGCCGGGAGTACGCCCGGAAGGCGATCATCGTCGTCGTGTGCACGATGCCCGGCAGCGCCGCGATGTGCCCGGTGACCACGTCCGCGAGCTCGTCGTGCTGCCGCACCCGCACGATGGCCACGAGGTCGAGATCCCCGGTCACCGAGTAGACCTCGGCGACCCCGTCGACGTCGGCGATCTCGGCCCCCAGGGCAGCGATCCGGTCGGGGTCCGCGTGGATCAGCACGAAGGCGGTGAGCACGGTCGCAGCGTAGACCCGCCCGAAACACCCCCCGGACCGAGCCGGCGGCGCCGCCCGCCCCGAGCTACCTCGTCATGAAGCAGTAGCTGCCGGTGGCGTTAGTCCCAGCCGTGCTGACGTATCAGCGCGGCGATTCGGCCTTCGGTCGCGCCGGCGTTCGGGTCGTGCTGAACGATCCCTCGGCGGACCAAGCAGGGGAGGGCTTGTGTCGCTACCGCCTTGACGAAACACTTCACTAGTTGGTTAAGTGAACGGCGTGACCGCCACGGACCAGCTCAGCCTCGTGTTCTCGGCGCTGGCCGACCCGACCCGGCGTGCGATCCTGGCCGAGCTCACCGTCGGCGACGCCACCGTGACCGAGCTCACGGCGCCGCTGCCGATCTCGATGCCGGCGGTGTCGAGGCACCTCAAGGTGCTCGAGGGCGCCGCCCTGATCTCCCGCTCGCGCGAGGGGAAGTGGCAGCGGAGCCACCTGGAGGCGGCGCCGCTCAGGGCGGCGGCGGTCTGGATCGAGCGCTTCCAGGGGTTCTGGGACTCGTCCTTCGACCGCCTCGACGCCCACCTCGCCACGCTGCAACAGGAGCAGGAGAACCGATGACCACCGAGCCGCCCGACCTCTCCATCTCGCGCGTGTTCGACGCGCCCCGGGCCTCCGTCTACCGGGCCTTCACCGAGCCGGAGCAGCTGGCGGCCTGGTGGGGGCCGACCGGCAGCGTGCGGCCGCTCGACGAGATGGAGTTCGAGGTCCGACCCGGCGGCTTCCAGCGGTTCGTCGAGGTGTTCCCCGACGATCCGTCCATCCGGGCGGAGGTGCAGATCGACCTCACCGACGTCGCCGACGGCAGGGTGCTCGACGGCGTGATGCGCGTGCGGGGCCATCTGCCCGGGGGCTTCGAGCCGTTCGAGACGCGGTTCCGGTTCGAGTTCCACGACGAGCCCGACGGGCGCACCCGCCTCGAAGTCCGCCAGTGGCTGCCGGCGCACGTGACCGGAGCCACCGAGGAGGGCTGGCGCCAGAGCTTCGCCGCGCTCGACGCCCACCTGGCGAGGACGGCCGCATCACGAGGGACATCTCGATGAGACCGCTTCGATACTCGATCAACGTCACGCTCGACGGCTGCT
>DATFRN010000306.1:0-12356 GCA_035263165.1 Acidimicrobiales bacterium
CACCCTCGTCATCGGGGGCGTGATCTTCCGGACCCTGATCAGCACCGCGGCCGCGCGTCCCACCGGCTGGTCGCCGGCGCGCTTCCTGCGGGGCGCGGCGATCGTCGGAGCGGGCGCCAGCCTGGCCGTCCTGCCGTTCCGAGCCGCGGCGCTCGCCGGCACCGGCCCGGTCGCCATCACCGACAGCTCGACGCTCGACTTCGTCGTCACGAGCCGCTTCGGAACGGCCGCGCTGCTGCGGGTCGCCGGCCTGTTCGTCGCCGCGTTCGGCGTGGTCGACTCCGGCCTTCGGCACCGCTTCGACCGAGGCCGCCGGACTGCGGCGTCGCGCCGCTCCACCCCGGAGGCCGCCGAGGGCATGGTGGCGAACCGCCTGATGGGTGCGCTCGGCGTGGGCCTGCTGCTGGCCTCGTACGCCTGGATCGGCCATCCGCAGGCGACCAAGGCGCCGGGTCCGTTGCTGGTGCTGAGCCAGGCCGTCCACGTGCTGGCCGTCTCGACATGGTTCGGTGGGGTCGCCCTGCTCTACCTGCAGATCCGGGCCGGACGCCGGGCCGGTGCGATCCGGACCTCGGCCGAGGTCGTGGACCGCTTCAGCACGGCGGCCGGCGTGTCGGTCGCGATCACCGTCGCGACCGGCATCCTGCTCGCCCGCTCGCAGGTGACGACCCTCGAGGCACTGACCCACGGCCACTACGGGCGGGCGCTGCTCCTCAAGCTGGCGCTCGTCGCCGTGGTCCTCGTCATCGGCGGCTTCAACAAGGAGTTCGTCGTGCCCCGCATCGTCAAACGACGGGGACCGGCGGCCTGGCGCATGCTCCACAGGACCCTCCTGGCCGAGGCCGTGGTGCTGGCCGCCGGCGTCCTCGTCGCGACCACGGCGATGATCTCCGGAGGCATCTGACCCGGCCGGACGGTCTGGGCCATGATGCCGTATGCGCTGTGGGAAGGGACCAACGCGCCTGCTGCTGTCGCTGGTGGCGGTGGGTGCACTGTCGGTGGCCTGTGTGACCGGCCCCCATGCCGGGGGCGGCGGCTCCGGCGGGCCCGGGCGGGGGATCGCCAGCCCCACGCCGGTCGGCCCGCTCGGGCACCAGCGCCGGTGGCTGACCGACGCCACGGGCCGGGTCCTGCTGCTGCGGGGCATCAACTTCGTGCCCAAGGAGGCGCCCTACTACCCGTCGGCCGCGGGCTTCGGCGAGGACGACGCCGCCTGGCTCGAGGAGCACGGCTTCGACGCGGTCCGCCTCGGGCTGACCGGCACCGGGATCATGCCCACGCCGGGGCGCATCGACGAGCGGTTCCTCGACCACCTCCAGGAGACGGTCGACACGCTGGCCGCCCACCACCTGTACGTGCTGCTCGACCTGCACCAGGACGGCTGGGGCCCGCGGGCCGACGGCGAGCCGCTGGGCAGCGACGGGTTCCCCGAGTGGATGACGCAGACCGGCGGCGCCGCCAACACCCACACCGGGTTCCCGCTCTACTACGTGACCAACCCGGCCATCCAGGCCGCCTTCCAGAGCCTGTGGGACGACGCCTCCGGCCCCGACGGCGTGTCGCTCCAGGCCCAGGTGGCGAGGATGTTCGGCGCCCTGGCCGAACGGTTCGGGCACAACCCGTGGGTGCTGGGCTACGACGTGTTCAACGAGCCGTGGCCGGGCACCGAGTGGTCGTCGTGCCTCACCCCACCCGATGGCTGCCGCGACCTCGACCGCGGCGAGCTCGACCCGCTCTACGCCCGGGTCACCCGGGCCGTGCGGGCCCACGACCCCGACGGGCTGGTGTTGGGCGAGCCGTTCGTGCTGTTCAACTTCGGGGCGGCGGGGACGACCATGGCCCGGCCCGGCGGCGATCCGGCCGGTGGGATGAGCTTCCACATGTACACGGTCGATCCCGCCCAGGAGCCCCAGGTGGTCGCCAACGCCCTGGACTGGTCGACCCGCACCGGCGGCGCGCTGCTGAACACCGAGTGGGGCGCGACGACGGACCCCGCGGCGATCACCCGCCAGGCGGACGTGCTCGACCGGGCGATGATCCCGTGGATGTACTGGGCCTACGACAGTCTGACGCCCGAGATCGTGCCGTCCGTCGTGCGGCCCCACCCGGTGGCGGTGGCCGGCACGCCGACGGCGTTCGCCTACGACGCCGCCGCCCGGGTGCTCGACTTCTCGTGGGACGCCACCCGGGCGTCGGGGACCGGCCGGTTCCCGCCCGGCGCGGTCACGTCGATCAGCACGCCCGCGGTCGACTACCCCGACGGCTACTCGGTCGCGGTCACCGGGGCCAGGGTCACCTCGGCGCCGTGCGCGGCCACGCTCACCCTCACCCGCCTGCCGTCGGTCCGGACGGCGTCGGTGCGGGTGACGCCGGGCGGTAGCTGCGGGGCCTAACCGCCGGCCGGTCACACCTGCACGGCGCCGCCCGCGTGCAGCGGATCGCGGATCAGGCGATGGAGCGGCAGGCCGAGCCCGTAGATCACGAAGCGGGAACCCGGCTCGATGCGGAGGAAGCAACTGCCGGGCAGCTCGAGCTCGCCGTGCGACGTGATCGCCCGGAACGGCTTGGTCTCGAGCAGCGGGACGAGGGCCGGATCGTCGAGGCCGAGCAGCTCGGCCTGCCCGCGGAACTGGATCGACGACGGCGGCCCGATCGGGAGCCGCCGCACCGGGATGCAGACGCTGACCGGCGCACGGGCCCCGGCCGCCGCGACGTTGCGGGCCTTGCGGCTCGGTCGGAGCGTGCTCACGTAGAGCGTGCGGTCAGCGACGGCATAGAGGACGCCCGCCACGTGGGGCGTCCCGTCGGGACAGGTGGTGGCGAGGTTGCAGAACGATCGCGACGCGATCTTGCGCCACAACGTCTGCTCGTCGAGGGTCAACTGGCCGGCGGTGGTGGAGGTGGTCGTGCTCATGGGACGTAGTGAAGAACGACCGCCTGAGACGTTCCATAGCTAGGAAGCGCCAATTCATTCGTTGTCGTCTACGCCGCGCTCAGGGCATTGGAGGGCTGGTCCGCGCTGTTCACGCTGTCGAGCACCGTCTGGCCCTGCCGATCGACGAGCCGGGTGAACAGCTCCTGCGCGTAGCCGAAGACCAGGGCCCAGGCCAGGATCTGCGCGGACGTGTCGAGCGCGCTGAGCCCGGGCACGAACTGCCCCCGCATGAGGAGCAGGCCGAGCAGGGCGGTGATGGCGCCCGTCGGCAGCTTCAGCAGGACGAGCGCGATCGGGACCCCGAGCCGCTCGGACGAGCCGCGGATGCGACGGATCGCCGCCGCGGCGGCCACCGCCGCGGCCGTCAGGCCGATGAGCTCGACGACCAGGATGTCCGGCGGCTTGGCCGCCTCCTCGAGCCGGTTGTCGATGTCGGCGCCGTCGCTCGCCGCCGAGGTCGGGAACGGGGCCGACTGCGCCGTCGGGCAGACCACCACGGCCTCGTCACCCTGCTGGGGAGCGAAGCACAGCGGGATCATCGTCGGGTGGAGGAAGCCGACGACCGCCAGCCCCGCGGCCAGCGCCGTCAGCAGGGCCGCCGTGATGGCCAGCAGGTTGCGGAAGCTCCGCACCCGCAGCTTCTCGCGCAGCGAGGCCGAGCTTGCACCGCGGACCGCGGTGATGATGCTGCCCCGCTCGTCCCTGACGACCTTGAGCTTCTCGTCGCGGTCCGTCTCGTCGCCGTTCTTGACGTGCCCACGGTCGGGGTCGGTCAGGCCGAGGCTCCGGCAGATGCGCTCGAACTCCTGGCGCCGCGGATCACTCGGGTCGAGATGTCCCTGCACGTGGCGCAGCAGGCTGGGCATCTGTCCGAGGACGTACTCGTCGGGCGCGATGTTGAGGAGATGCGCCTCCGCCGCGTCGAGGTTGCTCTTGGCCCGTTCGAGGAGCGGCGCGTCCCGGAAGACCTTGAGGCGCTTCCTCGGGTTCGGGCGCTTCCCCAACGCCGCCTCCCTCGCCGCTTCGAGGTGGCGCTTCACGGCGTCGACCAGGACGCTGTAGTCCTTCCCCGGGTCCCTGGCCTGGACCCACGCGCACAGCGATTCCAGCTCCGCCGCCCGGGTGAGCGTGCCCTCCCGCCAGGGAACGGACACGGGCCCCAGCAGCGGCAGCGCCGGCGGGTTGGGCGCTGATCCCTTGGCCTCGGACGTCCCGGGCGCAAGGCCGGTTCCTGTGCCATTGCCCACACGTGGCATGACGAGGCCTCCTCGAACGGCTCACCCGGTGAGAGACCCGGGCTCGGTCATCTGATACGCGCGGTGGGTGACCGTCCGGTCCGGCACCGGGGCAGAGACAGCTTCCGCCCCGGCGCCGGCCGGCGATCGTTGTGTTCACCTCGCAGGCATGTGCCGCGTGCCCGGGACGAACTCGCGGCCCGAGTGCGCGGCGCTCGGCGTCGTGCGGGCGGCGGCGCGGCCGTAGGTCGTGGCCTGACCCTTGGTGTGCGCCTCGCGCTCGTAGACCTCGGCCTTCGGGTCGAACCGGGTGGCCGGGGTGTCATCACCGTGGCCGCCGCGGAGGGTGACGACGCCGAGGGCGGCCACCGAGACGCACGCCGCGACCACCGCGGCCCAGGTCAGGGCGCCGCGTCGGGCCCGGGGCGGCCGGGATGCCTCCCGGGTCGCCTCGCTGGTCTCGACCGGGAGGGTGTCGGTGTTCGTTGCCATGGGGGGCTCCGTTTCTGCCGCCGGGGCGGCGTTGGCGATGCCGGCACCGTCGGTCGGGGAGGTAACGGGGAGGTGCAGGAGCGGTAACGGCGGGGTAACGGTCCTGTTGACGGCACTCAGTGGCGCATGAACACTCAGCGTGTGGCGGGGCGGATCGGTGTCTTGGGACCACTGACGGTGGACGGCGACGGGAGCCGCCTGCCGCCCCGGGAGCAGGTGGTGCTGGCGGCGTTGACCGTGCGCCGCGGCGAGGTCGTGGCCGCGGAGACGCTGGCCGACGCCTGGTGGGGCGAGCAGGTGCCGGCGACGTGGACCAAAGCGCTGCAGGGGTGCGTGGTGCAGCTGCGCAAGGTGCTGGGCGCGGCCACGATCGAGACGCGGCCGCCGGGCTACTGCCTGGTGCTGCCGGCCGACGAGGTCGACGCGGGCCGGTTCGAGCGGCACGTGGCCCGGGCCCGGGAGCTGTTGACGCTGGGCGACCCCGATCGGGCGGCCTACCTGCTGGAGGAGGCGCTGGGTCTGTGGCGGGGCCGGGCGCTGGTCGACCTGGACGGGTGGGAGCCGGGACGGGTCGAGGCGACGCGGCTGGAGGAGCTCCGCCTGGACGCCGAGGAGTTGCGCCTGGACGCGATGGCGCAGGCCGGCCGGTCGCGTGCGGTCCTGGCCGAGGCTCGGACGCGGGTGACCGAGGCCCCGCTGCGCGAGCACCGGTGGATGCTGCTGGCGCTGGCCCAGTACCAGGCGGGCCGGCAGGGCGATGCGCTGCGCACCCTCCACGGGGCCCGCCAGGTCCTGGCCGAGGAGCTGGGCCTGGACCCGGGCCCCGACCTGGTGGCGCTGGAGGAGGCGATCCTGCGCCAGGACCCGTCGCTGGTCGCCGACCAGGCACCCGAGCCGAGCCCGGTGTGTCCCTACATGGGGTTGGTTCCCTACGACGTCGGCGACGCCGACGCCTTCTTCGGCCGGGACCTCGCCGTGTCGGAGTGCCTGCGGCGGCTCGCCGACGCCGGGGTGCTCGCCGTCGTCGGCCCGTCCGGGTCCGGCAAGTCCTCGATCGTCCGAGCCGGGATCGCGGCGGCCCTCGAGCGGGACGGCCGCAAGGTCGCCGTCGTCGCGCCGGGAGCGCGGCCCCTGGACGCCCTGTCGGCGCTCCCCACGTCGGCTCGGGGAGCGGTGCTGGTGGTCGACCAGTGCGAGGAGGCCGTGACCCTGTGCACGGACCCCGGCGAACGCGCCGGGTTCTTCGCGGCGCTGGCCGAGCACGCGGAACGGGCGCCGCTGGTGGTGGCGCTGCGGGCCGACCGGCTGGGCGAGCTCACCGCGCACCCCGGGTTCGCACGGATCGTCGAGCGGGGGCTCTTCCTGCTCCACGGCATGGGTGAGGACGACCTGCGGGCCGCGATCGAGGGACCCGCCCGTCAGGCGGGGCTGCGCCTCGAACCCGGCCTGGTCGACCTGCTCGTGCGGGACGTGGAGGGCGAGCCGGGCGCGCTGCCGCTGCTCTCGCACGCCCTGCGCCAGACCTGGTGGCGCCGCGAGGGCCGCACCCTGACCGTCGCCGGCTACCGGGCGTCGGGCGGCATCCGCGGGGCGGTCGCCCAGACCGCCGAACAGCTCTACGAGGGCGCGCCGCCCGACCAGCGCCCCGTCCTGCGTGACCTCCTGCTGCGCCTGGTGGCGCCCAACCCCGACGGCGAGCCGGTGCGCTCGCGGGTCTCCCGCCGGGTCGTGGCCAACGACCCCGTGCGCGAGCAGATCGTCGAGCAGCTGATCTCCGCCCGGCTGGTGACGAGCGACGAGGACGTGGTGGAGCTGGCCCACGAGTCCCTCGCCCGCGCCTGGCCCCGGCTGCGCGACTGGCTCGACGACGACGTCGAGGGCCAACGGGCCTGGCGGCACCTCAGTGCGGCCGCCGAGGCCTGGGACGCCATGGGCCGGCCGGACAGCGAGCTCTACCGCGGCGTCCGGCTGGACCAGGCGGTCGACTGGCGCGACCGGGCCGCGCCCGACCTCAACGCCCTCGAGCGGACGTTCCTCGGCGCCAGCCGGACCGAGCGGGACCGCCAGCGCCAGCGCGAGGCCGACCAGCTCAAGCGCACCGCCCGGGCCAACCGGCGGCTCCGGGCTCAGCTCGCGGCGCTCGGCGTCGCGCTCGTCGTCGCCCTGGTCGTCGGCGTCGTCGCCGTCGGCCAGCGGGACCGGGCCTCCCGGCAGGGGCACATCGCCACCGCCCGGGAGCTCGCCGCCGCCGCCGACGCCAACCTCGACGTCGACCCCGAGCGCAGCGTCCTGCTCGCCCTCGCCGCGGTCGACCGGTCGCGATCCGGCGGCGGGGCCGCGTTGCCCGAGGCCACCCAGGCGCTGCACGACGCGGTGACCGCCTCGCGGGCGGTCCTGCAGGTGCCCGACGAGGGCGGCGCCGTCGCCTGGAGCCCGGACGGCACCCGGTTCGCGGCCGCCGGCCCGAGGGGCACCGTGGTCATCCACGACGCCGACTCCGGCAAGGCGGTGCAGGCGATCGCCGCCCACGAGGCCCCGGTCAACGGCATCGCCTTCAGCCCGGACGGCACCCTGCTCGGCACCACGGGAGAGGACGGCTACGCCAAGGTCTGGGATCTGAAGACCGGGAAGGTGCGGCGCGCGTTCAAGAGCCCGAAGGGGCGCGACGCCATCGCCCCCGCGTTCAGCCGTGACGGCTCATTGTTCGCCGCGTCGTTGTTGAACGACGGCCTCATCCGCGTCGTCGACCTCGCCACCGGGCGGAAGGTGAGCGACATCGACTTCGGCGCGGACGACTACCGCCCTCGGAGCTTCGCGTTCGACCGCACCGGTAGCCGGATCGTCGCAGCTCGGGAGAGCAATACGGTGGAGATCCGGGACGTCCGATCCGGTGCGATTCTGCACGACCTGCATGTGCAGGATGCGACGAGTGCGGCCTGGAGCCCCGACGGGACGTCGATCGCCACCACGCACAGGGACGGCACCGTTCGCATCTTCGACGCCACTGGCCAGCCGCGCTTCGAGCTGCTCGGTCACGGTAGCCGTGTCAACGGCGTCGACTGGAGCAGCGACGGGGACCGGATCGTCACGGCCAGCGACGACGGGACCGCCAAGGTCTGGGCCGTCACCGAGGACGGCGGGTACGTGCTGTTCACCCTGTCCGCGCAGGCGACCCGTGGCGGCATCGTGAGGGCCGCCTTCTCACGGGACGGCTCCCGCGTCGTCACGGGGGACGTCGAGCGCCGGGCGGCGATCGTCTGGGACGCGAGCACCGCCGGTGACGCCGAGCTGGCCAACGTCCCGGCCGCCCGCATGGTGGCGTTCACACCCGACGGCCGCCACCTGCTCACCAGCAACGCGGGGGGCGGGGTCACCGACTGGGACCCGAAGACGTTCAGGAGACAACGCACGCTCGGCACCCCTGCCGCCGGGGCGCCCGGGACCACCGGCCCGGTGGTCAACGCGCTCGGCGTGAGCCGCGACGGCCTGGTCGCGGCGGCCATCGGTCACACGCCGCTCCGGGTCTGGGACGTCGAGACCGGGCGGGAGGCCTTCCGCATCCGACCCCGCGGCTATGTGGACGCCCTGGCCTGGAGCCCCGACGGCGACCGGCTCGCCATCTCCACCTCCGACGACATCACAGACGATGGCCGGATCGACCTGTCGTCGCTGACGATCGTCGACCGATCCGGCAAGGAGATGGCCGTGTTGCGGGAGAAGGAGCGCGGGGTGCAGATCCGCTCGATCGCCTTCACGCCGGACGGCGAGCGGCTCATCGGGTCACGTACGCCCATGGCGCTCTGGGACCCCTTCTTCGGGCAGGTGGCGGTCTGGGACTGGCGCAGCGGGCAGGTCGAGCCGCGCGTCGACACGGGTCAGTACGAGGCTGTGCTGAGCCCACGCGCCGACCTGCTCGTGTCCACGCCGTACAACTACCTCACCGGCGCGCAGGTGGCAGAGGTCTGGGACTGGGCCACCGGACGGCACCTGCGGACCCTCCACAGCAGCGGCAGCGTGACCCAGGCGGCCTTCAGCCGCGACGGCTCCCTTCTGGCGACGGCCAGCCAGGACGGGACGGTCCGGATCTGGGACCCCTACAGCGACGGGGCGGAGCAGCTCGTCCTGCGCGGCCACACCGGGCCGGTCTGGTCCGTCGCCTTCAGCCCGGACGGTTCCCGGCTCGCCACGGGGAGCGCCGACGGCACCGTGCGCGTGTGGGCGCTCGACCTCGACGACCTCGTGGCCACGGCCGAGCGCGGCCTCACCCGCACCCTGACCGACGACGAGTGCCGCCAGTACCTGCACGCCGACAGGTGCTCGCCGGCCTGAGCGGCCGTCACCTCGTCGCGCCCGCCGGTGCGGGCAGGAGGGCGGCCAGGCGCTGGAGCTCGTCGTGGTCCTGCTCGGCGGCGGCGATGATGCCCCGCAGCCGTTGGATCTCGGCTTCATCCCCACCTCGGAGGGCGTCCAGCTTCTCCGTCGTCGTCCTGATCTTGGTCTTCGCCATCCCGAGGTAGAGCTGGGCGTTCAGGATCCGGTCGAAGGCCGTCTCCACGTTGAAGCCCGCGCGGCGGGCGTCGATCTCCTCGGCGAGCGTCCAGTAGATGTCCTCGGCGCGCGCCAGGTCGCGCCGCGTGTGATCGGCCTGCTCCACGAGGTCGAGGAGATCCGCGTTCTCCGTCTTGCCCGACTGCTCGAGGACCTTCCGGAGGTCGCCGATCTGCCCGTCGAGGCGCTCGAGCCGCTGGGTCAGCCTGTGGTGCTCACCCATCGTCCTCTGGGCGAAGTCGCGGTTCCTGCGCCGCTCCCCACTGCCGAAGATCTCCTCGGCCAGGTCGCGTCCCAGGCGGGCCTCCGGCGAGGTCTCGGTGGGGCTGATCCGGTTCTCGGCTGCGGCCCTCGCCAGCTCCGGGTTCACGTCATGGTTCCGTTGGAGGGTGCGGGCGACCTCCGCGAGGAGGCCCTTGCGCGAGGGCCCGAGGGCGGCGGCCTCCATCGATGCGACGAGGCGGCCGGCCTCCACCCGCATGGCGAGGTAGGTCTGCTCGGCGTGACGGGCCTCGTGGTAGATGAGCCCGAGCAGCCGCTGGTAGCCACCTTCGCTCGTCGGGTCGAAGGCGATCTCGGTGGTGTGGCCGACCCTGGCCTGCGCGTCGGCGTTGACGAAGATGGTGTTCGTCTGCCGGTCGTACGAGCCGAGGCGGTCGGGATCCATGTCGCGCCCGGTCTTGATCTTCGGTCGGGGCATGCCCTTCGGCAGTTCGCCGGCGACGACCGCCATGATCCTCTCGGCGACGATGTCGATCACCGCCAGGTTGCGGGCGGCCGGCGCGACCGGTCGCCCGGACATGTCCTGCACCCTCGGGACCGGCTCCCCGTGCGCCTTGAACGCGCCCTCGGCGACCCGCTTGATCGCGTCGGGTGACGAGAGGCCGAACTCGGTCGCCGGGTCCCGCGTCCTGGCCGGATCGGCCTCGGGAGCGAACGTCGGGTCGACCGACGCCGCCTTGACGGCGGCGGCGGGGTCGCCGGCCCCGGTGGCCAGCTTCTCGCCCAGGGCCAGCAGGTGACCGCCGATCTCCTGGCTGCGCCGCGGCGCGAGCGCCTCCGGCATGGCGGGCGGCTCGACCCCGCCCGCGGCGGCCCGCTCGGCGCGCGCCTTGACCAGGTCGGCGTGGACCTTGTCGGTGACCACGTTCATCACGCCGGATTCGAGGGCCTGGTCGACGATCATCCCGCACAGCTCCTCGACGCTGCCCGGCATGGCCTTGCCGGTCAGCACGCGCTGCATCACGACCTGGGTCGGCACCATGTAGACCTCGCTGGCCATGCCGGCCAGGGTGCTGGCCACCCGCTCCTGGAGCACCGTCGCCGTCACGCCCTCCTCGAGGGCCGCCTTCCCGACGAGCGACTCGAGTATCCGGCCCTGCATCTTGGCCTGGAGCGGCATGCCGATCAGGGTCAGCGTCGAGGCCATGGCCGCGTCCTTGGCCACGGCGCCGAGGTCGAGCGAGCTGCGCTGGCCCAGCGCCAGCTGGCTGGTCTGCTCGGCGAGGTTCTGGGCGCCCGCGTAGCCCCCGGCGACGGCGGCGACCCGCCAGACGCTGCCGAGCGGCCCCGCCGCGATCGTGGCGGCGATGGCGCCGACGGTCTTGATCCGGCCGAGCCACTTGACGACGATCTGGCCGCCGGTGTGGATCCGGTAGTCGTAGCGTGCGAACTGGTCGGCCACCGCGGGGATCCCGTCGTAGGCCTGGCGGAGCAGGGGGACGGCCAGCTCGAACTTGCCCTCCCGCAGGAACTTGGCGCCCGGCTTGAGCGCGAGGTAGTAGGGCGCGTTCCACTGGGCGACGTCGGGCATGTCGGTGTCGCCCTTGCCCACCCACTCCGGCCACTTCCGGACGAAGGCCAGGGCGCCGCTGTACTTCTCGTTCATCTCGAGGCGGTTCTGGAACTCGGGATCGACCTCGGCGCGGATGGACTCGAGCTCCTCGACCAGTTGGCGGAGCTGCACGATCTCCGGGCGGTCGCTCACCTGGTTGCGGTACTCGGTCGGGAAGATGCTGCGCAGGGAGTAAGCGGTGATCCGTCCCTCGGTCGGCAGCATCTGCTGGGCGAACCGCAGGTCGTTGATGTCGGGGTCGATGAGGCGGAGCGTGATGCCGTCGGCGTACAGCCGCTTGATGGCCCACATCCGGAACGCCTTCTCCGCCTCCACGTCCCACTCGATCTTCATGATGTCCGGGTCGAGGAAGCGCCCGGTCTCGATCTGGAGCACCCCGCCCTCGGGACCCGGCGGGGGCAGGGCGGCGTCGGCCCGGCGCCGCCACGCCTTGTAGTCCTCCATCTGCGTCACGCCCGAGCCCGATCTGGCGATCAGCGCCTCGACGAGCCTCCCGACGTCGCGCTCCGCCGCGCTGCGGTCGACCGACCGCTGCCACTGGTCCAGTTCGGCCTCCGTGAGGACGCCGAGCAGCCCGGGCCGCCCGGCGGCGAGCGCCGCCCGCACGTCGCCGCCCTTGGCGTAGGGCGGGATCCGGCTGTGCAGCGCCTCATAGGTGTCGGACACGCCGTAGGCGCCGTGGGCCATGCGCTCCCAGCCCGCCCCCAGACGCGGGGCGGCACCGCCGGCGGCGCCACCGCGGGGGTTCCGCTGCACCACCACCGGACCCCGCCCGCCGCGGAGCGCCCCGGTCACGGCCTGGTTCCCGGCCTTGCGCTGCAGGGCCAGCACGGCCGCCTCGCGCGGGCGACGGCCCGGTGCGGCCGGGTGCGCGGGCGGGGTGGTCGGCCCGTGTGGACCGTGCGCGGGAAGGTTCAGTCGCTCGGAACTACCCATGACCCGCCGCCTGGTTCCGCGAATGGGGATCAGCGTGCGAGCGTCATTCACGCACCCCGCCGTCGCCCGAGCGTCTTGCGACCGTCTCGGCCGCCGCGGCCCTCTCGCGCGTGGCCTGGTGCGGGTCCCGCCGGCCGTGCCGGCCTTCGTGGCGGTGGCTCAGGTCCCCGCCCAGCCCGACCAGGCCGCCTCGGCCTGGTCGGGGGTCCAGGCACCGTCGTGGGCGATCACCCGGTAGCGGAAGCGCAGGGGCCGGCCCGCGGGGGCCGTGAGGGGGCCGTCCCACAGGAACGCCGGGTAGACCGTGTTGGCCCAGCCGGCGCCGTAGCCCTCGCCGGCCCGGCAGGTGGCGTAG